>JBEVKV010000001.1:0-33132 GCA_040509515.1 Pyrinomonadaceae bacterium
CTGCGCCCCCTGCGCCTCTCCGCGTTAAATCATGCCCGCCGTAACTCAACCGCCATCCGTTCTAGAGGCGCGGCCCCGGCCTAACCACGCGCCGGAGGTCGCCAGTCACCGTTGGCGGATCGCTAGGTTCAGGTTGTCTCTAAACGTAGGGCTCGCCCCCAGAGAGAGAGGAGTCGGGTCGCTCCTTCTTCCGTCCGGCAGGGACGCGAACACGTCCATCTTCCCGGCGGGTAAGTCGCGCAGGAGGTAAGCGCCTCGAAAATTCGTCCGCGCCTCGGCGCGCCCGGCGACGACGCGCGCGCCCGCGACCGGCTCGTCCCTGTCCGCATCGAACTGCCCGTTCCCGTCCCGGTCGATGAAGACGACGCCGGAGGCAGCGCGTTGCGCGATGAGGGGGAGGTCCAGAAATGCGCCTTGCAGCGGAGTGATGCGGACGGCCCACGCCGTTTGGTCGGGCAGGCGGAAGTCTGCCGGTATTGAGGCCGGGTCGATCTCGAGCAGGTAATCGCCCGGCGGGAGGTTGCCGAACTCGTACGCGCCGTTGGCGCTGACGGTCTGTCTCAAGGCCGCATCCGCGGCGGAAGCCGCGCGCAGGATGAGCGTCACGCTCCCGACGCCGGGCGCCGTGCCCGCCGACGGTTCGCCGGATAAGAAGAGGTCGTTAAAAATGCGCCCGGCCGCGAACCCGACGTTCGTCACGCCGAAGCTCACGTCCGCCGTCTCGCGCGCCGCGAGGAAAAGTTGCCGCCGCGTCATGTCGGTCGCGCGCAGCTTGACGCCTAGCTGCTCCGAGACGAGCGCGACGTGATGCTCTCCGGGTTCGAGCGAGCCGAAACTGAAGTGCCCCTGCGAGTCGGTCGTCAGGACGTGACTGCCGTCGAGTTCGATTCTCATTGCGCCGACGCCCGGTTCGCCCGCGTCGTCACGGCCGTTCCCGTTGAGGTCGAAGAAGACGCGGCCTCGGATTCGCCCGCGTGAGAGGCCGAGCAGCTTGGAGAGCTGAAAGCCGCCGCCGCTCCCGGCCCCGAAACGGTGGACGTAGGAGACCGTCAGCGCGGTTCGGTTCTCCGCCCCGCTGAAGGAGACGGCCCGCGCGCCGCTGACTTGAACCGAGTTGGCGGCGTCGAGTTTCAGGTCGGCGCTGTAGGTGGCGAGCAGGTAGCGGTCGGCGCGCGCCTGAATCTCGCCGCCGCCGTAGCGCACCTCGCCCGACGTGTTGAAGCGCGAGAACGCGGCCTGAAGACGAAGTCCCGCCTCGGTGCTGCGCGTGAGCGGCAGCGCGACCCCCGGAAGCAGCCGCGGAAGCGCGTCCCTGTTGGCCAGCAGATAGCGCGCCGGGTCGGCGGCGAAGGCCGGACGGGCTTCGACGGGCAGGAGCGCCGGATTGCGCAGGATAAGCCCCGTGAGCGAAGGCGTATTGCTTCTGTAGTTGATGAAGCCCGCGAGAGTGCCGCGACCCCACGAGTAGCGCAACTGCTCGCGCAGGCTGACGCCGCGGGTCACCGTCTCGCCCGTGTTCCCCTCGCGGCTCTGGATGAACCGAGCCTCGAAGTCGTTCGACCAACGACCGCTGAGGCGCTGGTCGTACTTGAAGGTCGCCGTCCGGACGCGCAGGTTGAGGAGAAAAGGGAGTTCGATCTTGGTCGGCGTCTCCAGCCCCTGTTGGCTGAAGCTGAAGCCGAGGCGTATGCCACTCAAAGGCCGATACCCGGCAGTCGCGACCAGCGTCCTGCTGTTCAGTTCGAGCCGCCGGAGGCTTGAAAGCGGTAGGTTCGTCGTATGGTTGTACGCGAGCGACGCGCCGAAGCGCGGGGCGGGGCGCCACTGCACGCTAAGGCTCTGCCTGCGGCGCCCGCTCGGCTGCGCCCCGAGGGCGATGAAGGGCGAGCGCCGGTCGAGCCTGAACATCTCGCCGTGGAACTCGAACGGCCCGCGCCGCAGATCGAGGCGCGCGCGCCATGACAGGCCGCCGTTCGCGTATGCCGCCTCCGCTTCGGCCGTAGTTCTTTCGTCCGGCGCGTAGCGCGCGTCGGTCTGCCAGACCGTCCCTCCCTCCCTCCCGTCCGCCGCGCTCCGCGGCGAGATGAAGAACACGCCCGCGCGAACGCGCCACGACGGGCCCTGCATCACGGGCGCGAGCGCGCCCGCGAGCGTGCCCTCGCCCTCGTTGAAGAGGGAGGATTGCGGGCGGGCGCGCCCGGCGAAGATTTCCAACCCGCGCCAGGGCGTCTCGGCCGTCGAGACGTAGTGCGGGCCGCGCATGGTGTAGTTGTCGAAGCCGAGGCGGGAGAAGTTCAACTCGCTGTCGAGGAGGTCGAACGTGCGCGCGGGGGAATCGAGGCCGAGCCTCACGCGGTTAACGCCGAGGCGCGCGCCGAGTGGTAGTGAAAGCGCCCTCTCGCCGCCCCCGAAGAAGCCGAACAACTCGCCGCCCGCGCGCAACGTGCGCGAGCCTGAGAGCCTTTGGTTGAACTCGAAGCGGTGGCTCAGCAGCGACGGAGTGCCGTCGAGCCCGGGCGAGAAGTACAGACCGTAGAAGCCTGCGAACGACTCATTCTGCTCGACCCGTCGGGCGTCGTTGGCGTCCGGGCGCGGCACACGGCGGGCGCGCGCGACCTCGATGACGTAAGTGACGCGGCGACCCCTGCCTGAGACGATGAGGATAGTCTCTCCGGGGTTAAGGCCCGTGACGACCACGTTGCGTTGGCCGCCGACCTCGGCGGCGGCGACGTTCGGGTCGAGAACCGTCAGGGCGACGACCGCCTCGTCGAATGTCAATTCGTGGACGCCGCGCACCGGCAGCTTGAGGCGCGGCGCGAGTTGACGCGATGCACTCTCGGCGGGCTTCTGCGGCGAGCCGTCAGGCCGGAGTAGGGAGAAGTTAAACTTTGAGCGGACGAAGGAGATTGCCGAAGAGGCCGCCCGACCGAGCGGCACGGGGGCAAGTAGCGCCACGGCGAGTGCGGTCACGCATGCGACTCTGGCGGCCCGCCACCTCGGGCTGCGGCGGATGGGTGGGTTCCTGGCCTTCATGGTAGGGGCTTCTCGGCGGAGCACTAAGGTCGGTAAGGGACTAGCTTACGGCTCTTGCGTGGCCAGGTTCTGCGGGCCGACTTCAAAGGGCAACTCGTAGACGAGCGTGGCCGGCTCCAGCCCGACGCGGTCGTAGCTGAGCGTGACGATCGCCGTGTACCGCCCCGGACGAAGCTCTCCCGCCCAAGGCACTCTCACCACGTCGCGCTGGCCGGGCAACAACTTGCCGCCCTCGACCTTCCCCCGCCCCGCGAGCACCCCCTTCGCATCGAGAACGGCGAAGACGCCACGCACGCGCGCGTGGACGGTGCCGCGGTTGCGCACGTCCACGTCCAGTTCAAGCGGCGTCGAGTCGGTGGGCGGCAGAACTTTACCGCCCGTGATCTCGACGACGTACTCATTCGCGTCTTCCGTGGCGAGCATCACGAGACCGCGGAACCGAATGCCTATCGAGGCGGTGGCCGCCCCGCCCCGCGAAGACGCCGACTCGCCCTTGACGGGCCTGGCCTCGAAGACGGGCATCGTGTAGTAGCCACCCGCCGCCTCAAGCGGGACGGTGATCGTCGCCTTGACGGTGGCCGTGCCGTGCGGCTCGACGACCACCGCGGCGGGCGAAAACTGCACCCAGAGAGAGGCCGAGCGCGGAAGCGTGCCGGGGCGGCCCGTCAGCCGCTTGTTCTGTTCGTCGTACCAATAGTCGATGACCGAGCAGGTAAAGCTCAGCCGTTCGGAGGTGTTGTTGAAGAGGGTGTAAGTCTGCGTATAGGCCGAGCCGCGTCTGACTTTGGCCTCGACCGAGGCGGGCGAGACTCCCAGGGAGTTCTGCTGCGCCCGCGCCGCGCCGGAGCAGAGGAGCAGCGCGGTGGTGAAGCACACGAGTCGGGCGAAGAGTCTCAGTCGGAACATCTTGTCTTGTCTCCGTGAAAGGTCAGCCGCCGACTCCGACCGCTTGCCTGTGAGAGCACAAGTGAATCATTCACCTGAGTTAAGTCGGCTCTGACAGGCAAGCGGCGGGCGGCGTGGTAGGGGAACGCGGAAGGAAGTCTATTCGACCGTGATGGTGTAGATCAGCGTAGCGCTCTTCGCGCCGGCGGACTCCGTGCGGGCGGCGTACATGCCGACGTAACGCTCGACGGCGACGCCGCTCGCCCCGCCGGACGCGACCGAAGCGGGCGTCGAGGTGCTGACGGTCGAGGCGGCGGAGATGGACGAGTTGCCCTCGCGGGCGAGTGCCGTGTCGCCCGCGGCATCCTGTTCGACCTCGATGGTGGCCGTCTCGGTCGTGAAGCCGGAGTAAAGCGGCGTCAGGTTGATGGGCGTCTTGTAAAGCGCGCCGGAGGCGTCGGCCACGACGGTCACGCCCGCCGCCGGCGTGCCCACGCCGAGGCCGTTGATGTTGCCGAAGCTGAGACTGAAGAGGCCGGTCGAGTTGCTGCCGCTGACGGTGGCGCCGCCGGAGCCCGTCGAGATGTTGAGCTGCACGGCGGTCTGCACAGTCGCCGACATCTCCAACTCGGAGGTCGTCGTCCCACTATTCAACACGGGCCCTTGTGCGTGGGCGACGTTGTGGAAGACGAAGAAGGCGGCGAGAAGGAGCGCGAAACGAAGCGGGGAACGGAAAGTCATGCGAAATTTTCTCCTGTTCAAAGATGTGATTGGTCGGTTGTCGTGTCAGGTGGTCGGAGGATGAGGGGCTGTACGTTCTTCAACGTCCGTCAAGCTTATCGAGCGAGGAATACTCTCTCTGCAAGTCTCAAGGTCGCCGCCCAGGCTCATTCCCGCGCGGCATCTCGGCAACCGTCATGCCATCCATTTCGCCGAGCCCGCGCGCGGCTTTCATAACCGCGGAACGAGCCGCAACGGCTTGGAAAGCTTCGGGCACGCCGACCGTCGGGCAGAACGTCCCAAGGTAATAATAGCCGTCATCGGTGGACAAAAAGGGACGCCCGGAGACGAAAGGGTGGGGCGAAATTCCGTGGGCGGAAGTTACGCGGGAGAGCCGCCCGGCCGTCGTCAACGCTTCCGGCGTCAGCCTTATAAAGCCCGAGCCAGTCGGGAAGAAGCGTCATAGTATTGACAACCCGACGTGCGTCAGGCTTCCTCCCCGTGCGCTGCACCACTCACCGCCTACACGCAGACACGTCAGCTTATAGACGGGGTGTAGGCCGGCGCACGAAAGGTGGCCGGCGAGTTTGCACACCGCCGGTTACGCGCACGCGGAAGCTGGCACGGCAGTTGCGAAGTTGCGGGCGGAAGTCATGGCGTGCGTCGATGAAGACCCGCTGTTCTGATCTGACCAGGCGCTATGCCCGGGCTGCGGTACATTCCACCACGTCATTCCTTACTGCCGATTTTTGTAGCACCCGGTTCAAGCGCCTCCGCGCGCACGCGCCTCTTTCCGGCGTCGCGGCCGGGGGCGGAGCTAAGCCCATGCGACGCAAGGGTTCCGGGTGCTCTCCGTGGCGGCCCTGACAGGTTGGGTACTCACCTGAACATCTTCCGTTAAATCCGGGTCATGCCGGGCGCTTACCGCAACATCCGGCGCGGATCATCAAACAGGGAGGGACGGATGAGTCATAGGAGAAGTGAGGCGGGTGACGGCCGGGCAGATGCGGCGGTGCGCGGGGAGTTGACCGTCATTATCGCCGCAACGACCGCGGTCTTGGCCGTGTCGGTCATCTTCGACTTGGCCGGCCTCTTGCGGGAATGGACGCGCCGGTATGAGGGCTGGGGGGCTGACGGGCTCCTCATGTTGCCGGGGGCGCTCATCGCCGGCTTCGCGGTCTTTGCGGTCCGCCGGTGGCTTGAGCTGCGGGCTGAAGTGGCCCGGCGGCGGCAGGCGGAGTCGGAGCTGCTCGACACTAAGGCGGAACTGGAGGCAAGAGTCGAAGACCGCACCGCCGAGCTAAGAGCCTCGAACGGACAGTTGCGGCACGAACTAGACGAGCGCCGGCGGGCGGAAGAACGCCTGCGCGAATCGGAAGAGCGTTACCGCCGGATCGTCGAGCAGGCCAACGACATCATCTACAAGACGGACGCCCGCGGCTGCTTTACCTTTATCAACCCGACCGCCTTGAAGATTATGAAGCGCGCGGCGGAGGAGTACCTCGGTACACACTACCTCGAACTGGTTCGGCCGGACCACCGCGAGGTCACGGCGGCCTTCTACCGGCAGCAGCTCGCGGAAGGCACGCCGAGCACCTACTACGAGTTCCCGGCCATCGCCGGCGACGGGTCGGAGGTCTGGTTCGGTCAGAACGTGCAGTTGATCGTCGAGGATGGCCGAACCGTCGGCTTTCAGGCCGTGGCCCGCGACATCACCGAGCGCAAGCGGTCGGAGGAGGCCGCGAGGAGGGCGGACGAATACCGCAGCCTTTTCCAACTGGCGAACGACGCGATCATCATTTTCGACCCCGAAGACGAGTGCGTCTTCGACGTGAACGACAAGGCGTGCGAAATTTACGGCAGGCCGCGCGAGGCGTTCGTCGGGCGCAGCATGAAGGAGTTCTCGCAGGATATCGCGCGCGGCGAGAGGCACCTGAAGCGGCTGCTGGCCGACGGGTCGTACCAGGAGTTCGAGACGGTACACCTGCGGGCCGACGGGACGCCGCTCACCCTGCTCATCAACGCCTCGGTCATCGAGTACCAGGGCCGCACCGCGGTCTTGAGCATTAATCGGGATGTCACCGGGCGCAAGCGCGCGGAAGATAACATGCGGCTTCTCGCGCACGCCATCGAGAGCACGTCGGAGCTGATCTCCATCACCGACTTCGAAGACCGCTTTACTTTCGTCAACAAGGCGTTCGTCGAGGCGTATGGGTATCGCTTGGAGGAGATCATCGGCCAGACTCCGACCATCGTCGATTCGCCGAGCAATTCCCTCGAACTCAGGCATACGATCACGGAGCAGACCTACCGGGGGGGCTGGTCGGGCGAGCTGATGAACCGCCGCAAAGACGGCTCGGAGTTCCCGCTCTCGCTCAGCACTTCCGTCATCAGGGACGGGCGGGGCGAGGTGATCGGCCTGCTCGGCGTCGGCAGAGACATCACCGAACGCCGCAGAGCGGAGACGGATATCAGGCGCATGGCGAGCATCATGGAAGCGACGACCGACTTCGTCAGCTTCTCCGACGCCGAGGGGCGCGTCCTCTACGTGAACGGGGCGGGGCGGAAGATGCTGGGCGTCGGCGAGGAAGAGGTCGCGGAGCTCCGCGCCCCAGACTTCTACACGCCGCAGACGTACGAGTTGATCAGCCGCGAGGGAATCCCGGCGGCCATCCGCGAGGGCGCGTGGAGCGGCGAGACCTCGCTGCTGAGCCGCGAGGGGCGCGAGTTCCCCGTCTCGCAGGTCATCCTCAGCCACAAGAAGCCGACCGGGGAGGTGGAGTTGCTTTCGACCATCGCGCGCGACATCACCGAAAGTAAGCTCGCCGAGGAGCGGCTACGGCGCAGCGAAGAGCAGCTCTGCCAGGCGCAGAAGATGGAGTCCATCGGCACGCTGACGGGCGGCATCGCCCACGACTTCAACAACCTGCTCACCGCCATCGCCGGCTTCGGCGAACTCTCGCTGCGGCAGCTCGAACCCGGCGACCCCGTGCGACGCAACATCGAAGAGGTCATCAAGGCCGCCGACCGCTCGGCCATGCTGACGCGGCAGTTGCTCGCCTTCAGCCGTCGCCAGCGGCTGGAGCGCAAGCACCTCAACCTCAACGAACTGATCGGCGACCTGATGAAGATGCTACGGCGCATTATCGGCGAGGACGTGGAGGTGCGTTGGCACGCCGCCCCGAACCTGTCCGCGGTCTTCGCCGACCCGGGCCAGATCGAGCAGGTGGTGATGAACCTGGCGGTCAACGCGCGCGACGCCATGCCCGGCGGCGGGCTGCTTGTCATCGAGACCGACGACGTGCAGGTGGACGAGTATTACTGCCGCGCCCACCCTTACGTGCAGCCGGGCAGGTACGTGAGGGTGACAGTGAGCGACACCGGCACCGGCATGGACGCTACGGTCAGGGAGCGCATCTTCGATCCGTTCTTCACGACCAAAGAGGTGGGCAAGGGAACGGGACTCGGTCTCTCCACCGTCTACGGCATCGTCAAGCAGCACGACGGTTTCATTGAGGTCTACAGTGAGGTAGGAAAGGGAACGACCTTTCAGAGCTACCTGCCGGTCGCCCAACGGGTCGAAATGGAAGAGCCCCCGGCCCGCCTGTCCCCGCTCAAGGGGGGGCGCGAAAGGATCCTCGTGGCCGAGGACGAGGAGACCTTGCGCGTGCTGGCGAAAGACATGTTGGAAGCACTGGGCTACGAGGTCGTGCTGGCGGGCGACGGCCAAGAAGCAGTCGAGGTGTATCAGTCTCAGACCGAGAAGATCGACCTGTTGCTGCTGGACATGGTGATGCCACGGACGGGCGGTTTCGGAGCCTACTCGCGGATCAGCGCGTCGCAACCCGATGTGCCCGTGCTTTTCATGACCGGCTATAGCTCCGAGGTGGTGCAGGACAGGTTCGTCAAGGGGAACAAGAGCATCGAGGAGATGGGCGCAGTCGTCATCCAGAAGCCCTACTCCCTCGAAACGCTCGGGCGCAACGTCCGCGAGGTGCTGAACGGCGCGGGGCGCCACTAACGACAACGGACTCGGGGTGATTCCTGCCCGTAAGGCGGTCGGCCGAAGCCCATCCTTCAGGCGGCCGGAGACTGTTTTAACCGGCGCGCTGCATACCGTCCGGGCGTGCGGCGTCATCCACACAAGCGGCTTCGGAAGCGACGGCGATGTGGGTCGTCTTTGTACGATTACGTCCGAACTTTTTGCACAGATGTGGTATCGTACTTTTATGCTCGCGCTTCGAGGGGCATGTTGTCGGACGAAGTAATAAGTCGTTTCCGTCAGCCAAGGCTTTCGCTTCACGGCCGCGCTCACCGCCCCCGGCTTTAACCAACCGCCCGAGTCTAATACCTTTCATAAGTTATGCATGGCAATAACGTCGATTCGCCTCGTTGCGACTGTAAATCAACCCTCCGCGCCTTAGTGCTGCTGGCGAAGAACTTCCCGTCCGAGTATCCCGAACTCATCGAGTTCGCCTCCGGCGGGGACTGGGCTTACGACCCTGAGTTGCAGGCCATCCGGGTCGAAGTAGGCGGTGAACGCGAGTGGGCCGGCGTCGCCGAGGTACTCAATTTCATGCGCGCCGTTCTCGTCGACCCCGGCCGTCTGGAGGGGCTGCGCGCGGCTTGGGTGGAGAAAGATAAGCCCCTGGCGGAACAGGCGCTACAACTCATCCACGCGGGACAACTGACGAGCATGGTGCAGATGGACAGCTCGCCACTCGCCGAGATTCTCACCGCCCGTCGGATCGAGACCTGGTATCAACCGGTGGTGCGTGCCGACACGGGAGAGTTGTGGGGGCACGAATGCCTGATGCGCGGGCGCACTGCGGCCGGCGAACTGGTCGGTGCCCCGCAGATGCTCGCGTGGGCCGGCCAAGAGCGGCTGACCTTCATGCTCGACCGCGTCTGCCGCGAGGTGCACCTGGAGAACGCGGGCCGAGTCGGGTGCGGGGGCGACCACAAGTTCCTCATCAACTTCCTGCCCACTGCCATCTACCGGCCCGAGTTCTGCCTGCAAAGCTCCATGGCGGCGGCCAGGCGCAGCGGCCTCTTGCCCCGGCAGGTCATCTTCGAGGTCGTCGAGACGGAGAAGGTGACGGACCGCGAGCACCTACTCAACATTCTGGGGTTTTACCGCGCCGCCGGGTTCGGGGTGGCCCTCGACGACTTAGGCGGCGGCTACTCCGGCCTAGCGCTGCTGGGAGACCTCCGGCCTGACCTCATCAAGCTCGACCGCGAGCTGGTCGTCAAGGCCGTGAGCTCCGACTTTCACAGAGAGATTTGCGCCTCGCTTATTACGCTCGGTAAGAAGCAAGGCCGGTTAGTGCTGGCCGAAGGGGTCGAAACCGCAGACGAGTTGAGCCTGATGAAAGGGCTGGGCGTCCACCTCTTCCAAGGCTACCTCTTCGGACGCCCCAGCCCGGCGGCGGCGGCAGGTCTGAGGTGGGACATGACCGCCCCGGCGTTGAGCGCGATGTTGTAGGGCGACCTCGTCGATGACGCCGTGAAACGGGCTCTCGCCGAGGGGGCCGATGAACAGGTTGTGCTGTGATGAAGCAGGCACCTCCGGCTCGCATGTGCGAGCTGCGGTAAACTCACTTTGCGCAGGAGACCGCGGAGGAGGCGCCCGTGCTGTTTATTGTGGGGTGGACATCCACGCGCGTCAACAGACTGTTTGTTACGGCGACTCGGTCGGCGGCGAGATACAGTTCGCCGAGCCGGACCACGAGCGGGATGATGTCGGCGGCTTCCTCGCTGGCGGTGGCGCACGCGCCGGAGCCGGTGAGTCGCTTCGCGGGCGGGCGGAAAGTGGCCGCTTACGTCGGCCTTGACCCCATGGAGGGTTCTACTATGAAAATCCGGTGTCCGGGCTAGAAATGCGGCTGACGTGAGATTAGGTTGGGCGATGTAAGTGACTGTGCGAAGAAACGGCGAAAGCAGAAGCACGATATGTCTGCCTAAGGTCAGAGCGGTTAGGTGAACTCATCTCTTATGAACCCGTCCGGCGGGCCGCTTTAGAACTACGCCTCCTGTCTGCGTCAAATCCTGCGACCCTTCGTTCGGGTCGAAGCTCAGCGCCTCGATGTTGACGAAGAATCTGAACGTGCCCGGCTTCTGGACGCCCAGGAGGAATCGAATGTTGATGCTCTCGCCGGGCTGGAGCGGCGTCTCAAGCGTCACGGCGTCGGCCGAGAGCGATGAGTTAAACCCGCCACCGCTCGGCTGTGAGGGCGGCTGCTCCAGCGTCGTCCCCTGGACGACCACGGTGCACGGCGTCGAGGCTCCGGCGCAGGTCGCGGGGTCGTTGACGCCCCCCACGGGCGTGGCCGTCGAAGTGATGGGTCGCAGATCCGCGAAGCCCGAGGGCGTCGGGAACGTCGTGATATCTATGACGCGGAACCGCAGCCGCGACACCGCCACGCCCGTGCCGTTGACGACGCGCTTCCGGATTTCGAGCGTCCCGTTCGACGATGTGTTCGGGCTGACCGGCGTGAAATCGCGCACGCGGTTCGGCGGCGCGGAGGCTCCGACCGTGGCATCCAGGTTGGGGAGTGAGAACTGGCCGTTGCTCTGAGGGGGCGCGGATAGGTCTTCCGGCCCCGGAGCCCCGAGCCTTTGCCCCGCGCCCGCCGACGTGCCCGCGGTGTCGACAAAGATGAAGTCGGCCGCGTTGTTGTCCGTGTCCTTCGGCAGACCCAGCGTCGGGCATGTGCCGAGTGCGATGGTCGAACCGCCTTTGCCGCACAGGTCGCGCAGGAAGCTGTAGTTGATGCCGCCCGCGTAGGCCACACCCGACAGCGCGGGGTAGCCCGTCCCCTCCTTATAGAGCGGGTTTGATTCCGAGGTCGCGCCAGCGGCGTCGAGCCGTGTGACCATGTTGAAGTTGGAAGGGTTCGCGGTTCTAAAGAGTGCGATGCCGGCATTATCCGGGATGTCCGTCGTGTACGTCGCGTCGCCCGCCGCGGTCGCGGCGACGCCCGACGGGTAGGCCGCCAGCGAGTAACCCGCCGAGTTAACACAGAGGAAATGGCCGCGCGCCGGGATGACCGTGCCGTTCGGGAGCGTGCAGCGCACGACGCCGTCGGAGGCGGCCACGGCGTAGCCGTCGGATCCGTCGAGGGCGTTTACAGCTTGTGGGGTGTCGCCGTTGTTATAGACCTCCACAAACTCATCGCCGGGGCCGCCGGGGCCTCGCAGGCGAAACTCGCTAATCAGCAGGTCGCCTGCGAACGGGCCCGTGACGGCCGTCTGCGCGGTCGAAGAGTTGTTGTCCACTACGGGGTCGGCAGTGTCCGACGTAACCGTGGCGGTGTTGCTGATGGTCGTGTTGCGGGGCGTGTCGCCGTTGACGGAGACGACGAGCGTCGCGCTGCCGCTCTCGAAGGCGGGGATCGTACCGAAACTGACCGTCAGGGTGTTATTGGCGAAGGCGGCCGACCCCATGGACGTGCTTGCGCTAACGAAGGTGGTACGTGCGGGAAGGGGGTCTGTGAGCAGGACGTTGACCGCGTCGTCCGGGCCGCCATTAATGACGACGAGATTGTAGGTGATGGTGCCACCGACTGGGGCCGCCTCGTCGCCTGACTTGGTGACGGTGAGGTCGGCCCGCGGCGCCGTCTGCGCGCGGATGTCTGTCGACAGGCCGGGGCCGAAAACACAGGCCGAGGCCATCAGCAAAAGACGGACGCCAAGCTTAAAGCGCGACGGCGAGGAGAAGAAAGTAGAGTTCATCCCGGCACCCCTTATGGTTAATGAGACGGTAAGACGCAGGACGATGTGACGACGAAGGGTGCTTAAAATTTTGTGGGAAAGGATTGCTAAAAGATTGCTTCTGTGTGTTGTCGCACGCGCCAGGGGGCTGTCTGCCGGACGATCCGAAGCCCTCGAAGCGTGAGGCGGCGCTGGCCGCGTATCGCGCCTGAATGGAGTGCAACCAGCCCGCCGGTACCCACGTTGACGAGGCGGAGACCGCCCCCGTTCGCAGTTACCTCCCCATCGAAGACCATCCCTGCTACGGCTCCCTCGGCACGGCGCTGATGCTCGAACTGCTGACGGAGCTTACGCGCTTCCCAGTCGGGCGCCTAATGGGGCGGCCCGTGAAGTGGACGATCCCTATCTCCTTCAAGACCGTGCGCAACGTATGAACATTATTCGGCGTGAAAATGAAAAAGGTCTCAACCTGAGACCCGTCTCACCAGATGTTGTGCCTATGCTCCCCGCGAAGAGCCCCGCAGATAAGCGCCGCTTATTTTATTCAGGACGAACATCATGTAGTGGCCCGGCGGGCAGGCGTTCGGTGACTCTGGGGCCGTCACCACAAGTTTGCCGGCCGCCGGCTGGAACCGCAGGAAGACAATGCGCTGGTTCTGGTCGAAGGAGTGGGTGACGGAAGGGAGGCGAACCCAGCTTACTTTGCCTACCTCATCCGGCCGCGAGGTGCCCACGTCAAACGGCACCCTGTAAGTGACCGAGACTGGAGCCGAGGTGATGTCCGGACGAGCGCCTTTGAAGAGATAAGGGGCGAGAAGATTTGCGCGTTGCGCTTGCTGTCCTTCGGGTCGTTCGCATTTATGTTGTCCGGCCTGTACTCGCCGCCGCCAGCGCTCAGCACGGTGGCGTCGGGCAGCCGCACGGCCGTGTGCTGGCGGCGGCGAAACTTCATCGGCTGGGTCGCGCGCCAGCGCGGCGGGTTCAGGCTCAGGTCGATGACCTCGGCCGCCGCGGTCGGCTCGTGCGTGCTCTGGTCGTTGCCGCCGCCGATGTAGATGACCTTATCTACGTCGTAGACGACGACCGGACAACAGTCCCGGAACCCGTTGGCGCGTTTGCCGCCCGGGTTGGGCAGTGGCGTCCACTCACCCCCGCCCGAGGTGTGCAGGAGGAATGTCTGCTCCAGCGGCCCTGACATGAAGACACGTCCGTCTGAGGCGACGTGCATGCGGGGGTAGAGCGGCAGGCCGATGAAGTTGAGGGGTTCGCCGACGGTGTTGATGATGGGCGACCAGTCGCCGCCTTCCCACGCCTGGAGCACGTCGTTGACGGGCGTCTGGTTGCCCTGCCTGAAGCTGTCCGAGAGGACGAGCACGAGGCCGTCAGGTAGGGTGATAGCCGTCGGGTACCAGCGGCCGTTGTTCATGAGGGCCGTCGGCGTCCAGGTGTTCGAGGCCGGGTCGTAGAGCGACGCCTGATTCACGCCGGCCCCGTCGAACAGGTGACCGCTGACCACTAGCAGGCGGCCGTCCGGGAGAAAGGCATGCCCGGAGCAGAACAGGTTGACCTTGGCCCCGTCCGCCAGAGTCGGCTGCGGCGATGGCGGCGTGGTAGGTAGTATTGACGGTAGTGCGGGTTGTGTAGCCGGCGTCTCTTGCAGGATGGACACGTCGCTGCCCTCGATGGCACGGTGGAAGGTCTCTGCCACGATGCGGTCGCCGACGGCGTCGAGTGTACCGCCATTGCGCTCGGCCTCAAGCAGTGCGTCGGAGGGGGCCGGCGTGCTGCCGCCGATGATCTCAGAGAAGGGGAAGGCGCGCTGCTTCTCGCTACGAGTCGCCGGGCGGGACGCCTCGCCGCGCATCTCGCCCCTGTTAGCACGAAAGAAGAATTTTCTTTCGTGTCGTCTGGTCATGAAGGTTTTCTTTCTATTTATCGAAGTCCCACCGTGTGATAACAGGCGTCACTTCCGGCCCCTCGCGGAAGTAGACTTGTCCGCCACGGACCGACCCTCGGGCGACGCGGTGACCCTTACGCCTAGGCGACGTGCGCGGCCCTACCCGACCAAGCGGAAGCAGGGGCCGTAGGTGGCTTCGCGGCCGGGGATCGCGATCTGCATCAGCGAGACGGCCGGGTCGCGCAGGTCGAGCATCGTCGAGACGGCGGCCCGCAGCGCCGTGCGGTCGCCGCGCTCCCAGGCCGTCTGGAGCTGCCCGAGCATCGTCGTGTAGTCACGGTCGAACTGCCCAAGCAGCCGCGCGACCTCGTCCGTCACGTCCTCCCCCCTGTAGCCGCCCTCCGGCACCACGGCCATCGGGAACACTTCCGGGAACGGCAGGTCAGGCCCGTCGAAGTTAAACTCGCCGGTCGCCGGGTCCCGCTGGAACCGCTTGCCGTGGAACATCTCGCCGAAGCGGTAGAAGTGCGCGAGGTCGCTCGGCCCCGTGTCTTCGGGCGACGCTTCTGACCCTTCGCCCTGACGCTTGATGAGGGTGATGCTGTCGCGTACGGCGTCGAGCGTCACGAGGCGTCTGAGGCCGAGCGGGCCTTCGAGCTGGCGGTCGGGCGAGAGTGCGGGCTGAAGCGTGTCGAAGGCACGCTGGACGGCCGTGTAGAAATCGCCGATGGTGGGCACCTCGTCGTCGCCGCCGTCTTCGTGAGCGAGCGGGCCGCCCGCCGGAAATTCGACCTTCATGAAGACCGCCAGGATGTCTTTCGTCAGTCCGCCCAGCGGCACGATTAACTCCGGGTTCACGCCCCCCGGCAGCGGGCCGGGGTAGACGGGCACAGCGTCTCGCGTGTCGAGCTGGGGCACCCCGCCGAGCGCGGTGAGCATGTTGCAGGCCAGCCCCATGTGCAGCATCTCCTCGCGGAAGATTTCACGCAGAGACGAGGCGACGGGGCTCACCTCGTCTTTCACCGACCAATAGGCCGCGAGGTAAGGCGGGAGGGTGGCGAACTCCAGTTTGATGGCGGCCTGCAAACTCTCCTTCAGCCACTCAAGGTCGTGCCCCGCCCGCGGCAGGCTCAACAGTTCAACTATCCGTCTGTCGTATGCCATCTCATTCCTCCCCAGACATGCCGCGCCCCGGCGGCGGCCCCGCCCGCACCATAAGCCGGCGTCGGCGACACAACCGGCGCGGGGTGAATCCCTACTTGGCCCGAACCTTCGTCTTGAAGAGAAGGCCGAACGTCCACTTATGATCGACGAATTTGTAGTCGGGCGGGAGTCTGCCCCACTCGTAACCGATGTACGGCCCGAAGAAGTCATTCACTTTCACCGTGAACTTAGAATCGACGTAGTCCTTCGGTCCCTTACCGGAGGAGACCACGGAGTCGGCGCCAGCGGCGTCTTTGCCGATCATCAGTTCGCGCTTCAGGGGCCAGCGGCGGATGTATGAGGTGGTGAACTCAAGCTGCTTGAGCGCGTTTAGATTCTTCACGGGAACCTGGACGATCAGGTTGGCGCCGGTCATCAGCCGTGCTATCCCGTGCCCCTCAATCTCCTTCATCGGGCTCTTCAGATTCTTCCCCAGTTCGGAGCCAACGAAAGGGTCGATGAAGAGCCGGAAGGGCTTGCCGCTGCCGGGAATCTGCGCGCTCGGGAATAGCCACCTCATCTCCCAGACGGAGTTGATGTTGTCGAAGTCCTTCGGCGCTTCAATCTTGCCGGAGTTGATCAGATCGACGCTGGTGAAAGGGAAGGTCTCGTTCGGGTCATCACCCACATGCACGGGTAGGAACCACTCCAAGGCGAACTTCAGCGAGTCGGGGTCGGCCTTCTCGTTGCTGCTGGCCTTGAAGTCCACGAGCGGAGAGAACTTGCTAGTCCGCTTCCAGAAATTACTGTAGAAGGGGATAGCGAACTTCACGTCGCCCGTCCCGGTCTTCGCGACGCCGCGCGCCATAGTCAGCTCGTAGGCGGCGTAGATGTCCGAGTCGTCGCGCCCCTTCGAACTCTTCAGCCCCCACTTCGGCTTCGGCTCGTTGTGCGCGTCCATGCCGTTCGTGCCCTGCTCGTCCACGGCCACCTTCTTCGCGTCGGCCGGGTCGGGCTGAATCTTAACCTCGTGCGACGGGACGGACGCGGCCGGCACCCCTTTGAATGTCTGATTTAGGGCGAACAGAAAGAAGAGGTCGTCTTTGTTCAAGGCGTCGCTTGACGGGAGTACTAGGCGGACTATCTGTAACTTCTCCCTGCCGTCAGCGAGCGTGAGGGGCTGAAATTTCGCCTCGGAGACGAGCATCTGGGTTCCCGTGTTGGCGTCGATAATTCTGTAGTTCGCCGGGTTCTCGGCCCGGGCCGCGTCGCTCCGGTCTAACTCTTTGGTGAAGGTCACAAAGACGGCCCACCCTTTGACCTGACCGCCCTCTGAGGTGCCATTTGGGAGGGGGCGCACATTCACCTTGACGATGTTGGCGATGGCCGACTGGATCGCGACCTCGACCGGCGTCGGCGTCGCCGCAGGTTGCTGGGCCGTCGCGGTTCCGAAGGCCACGGCAATGAATAAGACCGCCGGCACCACGCGGAAGAGACGCGAGCGGACGCAGGGAATTAACCTCATGACGCGAGTCTCCTTATTTGTTTGCCTTCCCTTTGGACTTCCCGGAGCCCTTCTTTGCCTTCTTAGCGCCCGACGACTTTTTGGCCCCCTTGCCGGCCTTACTCTTGGCGACGGGGTTCATGCGGTCGGCCAGGTGCTTGGCGACGAGGGAGGCGAATTCTTCGAGCGGGTCGGGGTGGACAGGAACCGAGTTGTCCCTGATGATGTCGATGACCTGGAAAACCACCGCATCGGGACCCACCCCGCTGAAAAAGCCCACGTTGATGCGATGTTGCTCACTGAGCACGCCGATGTTCGGGCTGTTGACGATGAGCGTGACAACGTTGTTCACGCGCGCGGAGTCAATGATCCCCGCGTCGTCCAGCGTGCCCGCGAGGTTAACGTCCGGGACGTGAGAGACGGCGCGAATACAGTCCAGGGCGATCTGGGCCGCTTGCTGCTGGTTCAACATAAACAACTCCTCTCGGTTGGGTCTGCTTGCCTACGAGTTCAGGATGCTGAGGGCGACATCGACTGAGTGGCGGAGCGAATCGTCCGCAGGTGAGCCGGGCGGCATGCTCTCTGCGCGGACTCGTCGCCCGGCCGAAGGGGTGGCCGCCGCTAGCGTCACGCGCGCATTCCTGAGTCGTTCTTCAACGGTCTCGGCGGCGCAATGCGCCTGCTCCTTGGCGTTCTGTGCGGCGTCGGCCTTCTTGGTCTGACGGTTGATCTCGCCCTTGAGGGTGTGCTCGGTAGCCTGTGCCGGCAGCCGCCCGAAGTAATAGCCGATGATGACGAAGATGACCGGTTCCAGGCGGGCGACCATCCGCTCGTCGGCCAGCGGCTTGAGCCATCCCGTCAGCGCCAGGGCGTAGAGGAGGATGAAGATCAGCGTCAGCGCGACCATCACCCAGCTTCTGATTATGCCCGGCAAGTCTCTCCCACCGTCGGCCGGCTCCGTACGTTCATCCATACTGTTCTCCAGAAGTTTGGTCGCCGGAGAGCCCCCACTTAGTAGCAGCCCCGGTGGCGAGGTGTGGCCCCGTGAATAGTGCCGAAAAGAACCGTTGCAAAATCGGCAGTGACTGTATATAAGTTGTGCTCGCTTCCCAGGCGAGCCGGGCACCGACGGCGTAACTCATCGAACGATCCTCCCCGGCCGAGTCGGAGGCTGCTCAGAGTTCAATCCATAACGCCCTAAGTCGATAGAAGAAGTGTCACCGGCGTCCGCTTCACTTTTCTTAACCGCGTAAGTGTGAGTCCCGGATGTCGGAAGGGAAGACGCGACGGACACGCGGGGCCCACGCGGTGAGTGGGCAGCGACGATGACTTCCGAAGTTACTGACCTCCTCATCAAATGGAGTGACGGCGACCAGACGGCGCTGGAAGCGCTGGCCCCGCTGGTCGAGGTGGAGTTGCGTCGCCTGGCTCACCACTTTATGGGCGGGGAGCGCCCCGGGCACATACTCGACACGATGGGGCTCGTCAACGAGGCGTACCTGCGGCTGGTAAAGCAGAACAGAGTTCGCTGGCAGAATCGCGCGCACTTCTTCGGCATCGCCGGGCAGATGATGCGGCGTATCCTGAGCAACTACGCGCGCGACCAGCGCCGGCTGAGGCGCGGCGGGGGCGCCCTCAGGGTCTCGCTCTCCGAGGTGGCATTGGTCACGCACGCGCGGCTGGAGGAGGTACTCGCCATCGACGAGGCGCTGGCGAGGCTTGCGGCCTACGACCCGCCTGACGGGGAGCGGATGTGCCAGGTGGTCGAGATGCGTTTCTTCGGCGGGCTGAGCGTGGAGGAGGTGGCGGAAGTCCTGCGCGTCTCCGTCTCCACGGTGAACCGCGATTGGAAATTCGCGAAGGGGTGGCTGGCGCGCGCGATAGGCGGCGGCGCGCCCGAGACCGATGCGTAACTTCGAGCAACAAGTTCGGGGGCTGTTCGACATCGCGCTCCAACTCGGCGCCGAGGAGCGGGTCGCCTACCTGACACGCGAATGCGCGGGCGACGAAAATCTACGCCGTGAGGTGGACTCCCTCATCGGGGCCTACGAAGGGCACGCAGGGTTCCTCGAACAGCCCGCCTGGAGCCTCGGGATGCGCGTGCTCTCGTCCGACACGGCCGAAGACTTGACGGGCAGGACGGTCGGCTCCTTCAACATCCTGCGGCTGCTCGGCCGGGGCGGGATGGGCGACGTTTACTTGGCGGAGGACACGCAACTCGGGCGCAAGGTGGCGCTGAAGTTTCTGTCGAGTAAGCTCGCGCACAGCCAGTGGGCCAAGCGGCAGTTCGCCAAAGAGGCACAGGCCGTGGCCATGCTCGATCACCCGAACATCTGCACCGTGCACGGGTTTGAGGAGGCGGACGACTACAGGTTCATTGTAATGCAGTACGTCGAGGGGAAGAGCCTCGACCAGCTAATCCCCGACAGCGGGCGCACGCCCGAAGACGCGTTCTCTCTGGCCGTAAAGATCGCGAGCGCGCTCACCGCCGCGCACGCCCACGGCATCATCCACTGCGACATCAAGCCTTCGAACGTCATGGTGACGGCTGAGGGGAAGTTGAAGGTTCTCGACTTCGGCCTCGCCAGGCTCGTCCAGCAGCGGCGGGACGGGGCGGGCGGCGGGCCCTCACCGAGCAGCAGCCTCCGGCGCGGCTTCATCCCGGGCACCGTCGCCTACATGTCGCCCGAGCAGTTGCGCGGCCAGAAGCTTGACTACCTCACGGACATCTTCAGCTTCGGGGTTGTGCTCTACGAGCTGATCGGCGGCAGGAACCCTTTCACGCACGACAGCGAGGCCGAGACCATCTCGGCCATCCTCACAGGTCAGCCCGAGCCGCCGAGGGTCGGCGGGCAGCTCGCGCGCGAGCTGCACAGGGTGGCGCGGAAGTGCCTCGCGAAGGAGAAGGAGAGGCGCTACCAGTCATTCAGCGAACTGCTCTCCGACCTTGAGGCGCTACCGAAAAGGGGCGGCGTCCGCAAGCGCCGATATCCGAACGTGCGCGCCGCCGCCGCCGCGGTCATGCTCCTGCTACTCATCACCGTCGCCGCTTTCGCCTACGGCTACATGACCCGGACGCGCGTCATCGCCGTCCTCCCCATCGCCAACGAGACGGGCGACGCGAAGCTCGACGATCTGGGTCCGGGCATGTCCGAGAACATCATCAATAAACTCACCGGCCTCTCCGGGCTGCGGGTTAAGCCTTACACCGCCGTCAAGGATTACGGTGGCCGGCAGAACGACCTGCGTGAGGTGGGGCGCGCCCTCGGCGCGGACGCCGTAGTGGTCGGAAGGTTTATCTCGACGGCGGACGGCACGCCTGGCCTCCAGATGGTCATGATCGACTCGGACAGCGGGGCGCAGCTCTGGGGCAGCGTCTACACGATGGAACTGGCCGAGGTCTACCATATCGAAGACGACATCTCGCGCCACTTGATCTCGAAGCTTGAGCTGTGGCCGCTTCGTGACGAAGCCGTGCGCGCCAACGTGGCGCGCGCGCGAAACCCCGCGCCGTCCATGAACGCGGTGCGTACGAGAAACCCGCATGCCTCCGAGCAGTTCATGCTCGGCCAATACTTCTGGAGGCTCAGGAACAAGGAGAACATCAAGAAGGCCATCGAGCATTTTGAAGAGGCCATCCGGTTCGACCCGCTCTACGCGCAGGCTTACGCCGGGCTCGCCGAGTGCTTCGTCCTGATGAACACCGTGCACTACGGCGAGATGAGTACGGAGGACGCGATGGCGAAGGCTGAGTGGGCCGCCAAGCATGCCGTCAAGCTCGACGACACGCTGCCGGACACCCACACCTCCCTCGGGCTCGTGCAGATGAAGTTTCACTGGGACTGGCAGGCGGCCGAGCGCGAGTTCAAACGCGCCATCGAGATAGACCCGGAGTTCGCGCCCGCGCACTATCAGTATTCGAGCCTCCTCGCCCTCACGAGAAGGTTCCCCGAGGCGGTGGCCGAAGGCGAGCTGGCGCGGAAATTCGACCCCTTCTCCTCCGCGGCGAAGATGAACTACTGCCGTATCTTCTACTACGCGCACGACGCGGATCGCGCCCTGCCGTGCTTCGAAGGACTGGTGAAGGAGGAACCCGGCTACAAGAACCACCGCTACATGCTCGGGCTCGTCTACCTGAGCAGGGAGGCGTACCCCGAGGCGATTGCCGTGCTCGAAAAATTGTACGGGGAAGACAGGCGCTTGACGGGCTCGGCGCTCGGCTACGCCTACGGCGTTGCGGGCAGGAGGGCCGACGCGCTGAGGGTCCTGTCGGAGATGGAACAGCTACAGTCGGGCAACTCTCACATCCCGCCGCAGGAGTTCGCGATTATCCACATGGGTCTCGGCGACAGGGAGAAGGCATTCGCTTTCTTCGGGCAGGCCGCCGCCGCACGTTTCGGCCCGCTGGCCGGCATCAATGTTGACCCCTTGTTCGACAGACTCCGCCCTGACCCCAGGTTCGCAGCCCTTTTGAGTGCACTCAACTTCCCGCCGCCGCCGCCGCGTTGATTCGCGCGCGGCCCGCCGACTCCGACCGTCGGAAACTTCTCGCGCCTTTCTGATTTAAGGCTGCCCCGGCGCGCGCGCTCCCGCCAGCCTCTCGACGGCGGGCCGCGCCCTCCGGCTCGAAGCACTCAGGGCCGTCCGCAGCACACGCGAGACATCTTCCGCGCGCGGGCGTGAGTCGGGATCGCGGTCGAGCAGCCGCACGACGAGCGCGCCGACTTCAGGCGGGACGCCGCGCCTGAGCCTTGCGACAGGGGCCGGGTCAGTCGTCTCGGGCAACCTGCCGGTCAACAGCAGGTAGAGCATCCCGCCGAGCGCGTAGAGGTCGCCCGACACGCACGTCCGTAGGTTCGGCTCTTGCCATTCCGGTGGGGTGAAGCCGGGCGTCCCCCAGAAGAGCGGGTCGGGGTCGTCGGCCGGGCACGCCCCCTCGAAGTCTATCGGGCGCAGCCTCCCTTCCGTCGTCACGAGAATGTTCGCGGGCTTGCAGTCGCGCCAGACCCACCCGGCGGCGTGGAGCCTTTGGAAGATGTGGCAAAGTTGCACGCCGTAGCGGAGCGCGACGGGGACGGGCATCCTCCTTTCACGCCGGGCGAGCATTTTATGCAGGCTCTCGCCTTCGATGAATTCGGTGACGAGATAGAAGTTGCCGTCCATCTCGAACGACGAGATGATGTGCGGGACTTCCACGCCGCACGACGACAGCGAAGAGATGACGCGCTCCTCGTACCGCGTCCTCTGCGCGCCATCGCGGCCGTCCCACCCGACCTCGCCGTACCTGCGCCCCTCCTTCAACAGGCAGAGCTGCGGCCCGTCGACGCCGAAGTGAGCGGCCTGATAGACGCCGCCTTTGCCCCTCTGCACGAGGGCGCGGAAGATGCAGAAGGATTGCGCGTGCTGCTTGCGTGGCTTCGACCCCTCGGCGGGCGGGCGGGAGCCGAGGAACGGGTCTGTGACCCAGTCGGGCTTGGCGTCCGCCGCGGCGCGCACGTCCGGAACCAGCCCGCCTTTGCGATCACGTATGGCGGGCGTGCGCCGCCCGTCCGCGTGCTCCATCTCCATGCGCGCAAAGGCGCCGAAGCGGTAGTAGACGCTGCCGCCGAAGCTCTGATCGAAGGGCACCGCGGGCGCCGGGATGCGACGTGTCAGCTCGTCGAGGCGGGTCGCGAGTTCGACGGCCTCGGCGTCCGTCCGCGGATAGACCGTGAAGACCTTGCCGATCTGGCTGTAGCCGTAGAAGAGGCCCGAGTTGAGCTTGTATAGCTCTGTGAGCGAGCGCGGGGCTTTATAGGGGGTGGAGCGCCCGGCGAGGAGCGGCCAGATTCTCTCTAACACGTCGCACGCACTGAGCAACGTCGCCGACACGTGCAGCTTCCAGCCCTGCACCGGCCCCGCCGGGTCGCCCTCGCGGCTGTACCGCCAGATTGAATCTTCGGGGGCGTACGGGAGGTGGCGGTCGCAGAGCAGCCGCCACCTTTCCTCAAGCCGCCGCGCGCGATTCCTGCGAGCGGCTAACTCGCGCAACGGGTCTTTATGCGTCTTCATACTCGTCAACGCTCAGGGGCGCGGACGGATGGCCGCCGCGCCCCCGAAGGGCTCTTACAGCCCGTTGTCTATGCCGGCCACCTGGAAATTGAGCATGGCCCCCTGGCCGGTGCTTTCCCCACCGCAGATCGCGTTACTTAAGAGGTAGGCGCGCCGCCTGTCCATCTCCGCGACGCCGTTGGTATCATCCTCCGCCAGCAGCCGCGCGAGTTGCTTGGCGATGTTGGCGGGGTCTCCTCCATCGACGAACTTGAGCATGTACTCCTTCCACTCCGGCGAGGTGCGTCCCCCACTGATGGCCTTCGTGGCGAGCTTCGCCAGATCCTCGGCCTCCTGGAAGAGGACGGGATTTTGCGGGTCGGCTTGCAGCCCACTCAGCCTGACACTTACCTCCGTCACCAAGTCGATGATTGTTCTCGGCACCGCTGCCACTCCTTCGTTCGACACCGCTGTTTCTCTTTTGCTTGACATCGCCATCGCTCCTTCGTTTGAGAAGTGAAACCTCGCCTTACGAACCGGTCGCCTGCGGCCGCCACTCGTTGTGAAACGGCCCGACGCGCCCCTCCCCCTTTTTCGCCTGAATCCGTGGTGTGGCGCGACGCCGCCTTCATGACGCCGCGCGAACAGGTGGCTCTAAGTGCACACGCACCAAATGCGCGCCGGCAGTTTCACGACATCCGCCGCCGCGGTCGCAAAACATGTCGCCGGGAAAAAGTTTCGGCCGCGTGAAACTGTCCGGGCCGATTCGGTGCGTTGAGGAGATGTGGGGCGCAAAGCGAACCGGCGCGAACCTAAATAAGTCAACGCGGGAGGAATTGAAATGGGAAGAAAAGTTGGCTCGACCGCTAAGCAGGCGGGCGTCGGCGTGATTGAGAAAAACCCCACCCCAGCCCGCGCGACGGGCACCGTCCCCGCCAGCTCGTATGCGAAAGAGGAGGTCGCGTGGGGCGGGGTCAGCCCCATCCCGTCCAAACCCGCCGCCTACGGGCTGACCGCGCTCGTGGAACGTCAGGGCCCGGTCGTCACGGCCGCGGCCAGCCCGAACTTCTCCTACCACGGCGGGCCGGTCGTCAAACGCCCGCAAGTCTTCTCCACCTTCTGGGGGCCGACCTGGTCGCAGCCGGCGAACAAGGCACGCGCGGAGCGGCTCAACCAGTACCTGAAAGACTTGCTCAAGAGTAAGTACATGAACATCCTGACCCAGTACGGCGTCGGAGCCGGCGCCTTCGTCAAAAGCAGCTTCGTCGCGAATGTGGCCTCGGAGTTGAGCGACGGCGACATCCGCCGGGTCATCCAGAAGGGCATTGACCGGGGGATCTTCCCGGAGCCGTCCAACTCGACCAATAACGTGCTCGTCATCTTCCTCGGCGAAGGCATCGCGGTCAACGAGCCCGCGCAGGGCCTCGTCCTCTGCAAGCCCGCCCACGACACGGCCTTCGGCTACCACAGTTTCTTCAAGACCAAGGCCGGCCATCCCTTCTACTACTCGATCACCCCGTCGCTCAACGACAAGTGCCTGAAGCATACCTGCCCGAGCGACGCCGGGTGTTCGCTCCACCTGGCAGCGACGCAGGAGCAGCGGCAAACGCAGGTGACGAGCCACGAATTCGCGGAGATGACGACTGACCCGCAGCTCAACGCGTGGTTCGACGCCACGACCGGCGCCGAGAACGGCGACATCTGCAACGGCGAATCCGGGACCATCACGGTCGAAGGGCGCGTCTGGACGGTGCAGCGCATGTACAGCAGGTTCGACGACGTGAAGACGAACGGGGCCGCACACTGCGTGACCGAACCGCCGTCCCCGCTGCCGCTGCTGAGCCCCGGGCCAGCGGCCTCGCACGCGGCCGCGCCCGCCGGCGCGGCGCGGGAAGAGGCACTCGAACACCTGCTGCCGCTGCCGACCTCCCACTTCGACCCCGAGGCCGGCGAGGCCCGGATGGATGCGGCCGAGCTGCGCGATTATCTAGGGCGACTCTTCTCTCCTTTCAGGGACGAGGAGATCATCACCGACCTGCCGGCCTTCCTGCGCGAGGCCGCCGAGATCATTTCCGAAGGGTGAGCGACGAAAAAAGTTTGCCCTGCCACCAACAGGAGAACGCCAGATGCCAATCGAGAACCCAATCGATCTCGACCAGGAGTTAGAGCCCATCGACCCGGACGACGCGAGGTACGTGCCGATGCTCGCCAACCTTCAGGGCAACATCCTGAAGTCGCACGGGCGGGACTTTGCCGCGCACCTCTTCCTGCGCTTCACGGGCGAGACCAAGGGCGTCAGGAAGTGGGTCGCGGACTTCACCAACCGTTTCGTCACCAGCGCCTTCCGACAGGCGCAGGAGACCAGGGAGTACAAGCTCAACCGCATTTCGGGGCGGGCCTTCGGTGGGATTTACATCACGGCCGAGGGATACCGCAAGCTGGGCTTCCCGCTCGACGGGTTTGAAGAGCTGCAAGGGCCTGGCTCGCCGAACGTGTTCTTCAGGGACGGGATGGAGAAGGAGAGTGGTGAACTCAACGATCCGCCGGTCGAGGAGTGGGACGAGGGCTTCCGCGGGCGCAGAATACACGCCATGATCCTGCTGGCCGACGAAGACCAGAACCGACTCGGGGACGTGAGGGGGCGGGTCGAGAAGTCCCTCGCCGGAGTCGCAGAGGTGCTGGCGAGCGAAGACGGGGTCGCCCTCCGCGACAAGAACAACAAGCCCGTCGAGCAGTTCGGCTACCGCGACGGCATCAGCCAGCCGCTCTACTACGAGGCCGATGTGCAGGAGGAGCGGGAGCGGTTCGGCACCGACCGTTGGAACCCGTCGGCACCGCTCAACCTCGTGCTGACGAGCGACCCGCTGACGGACACGCCCGACAGCTTCGGCAGCTACTTCGTCTTTCGCAAGCTAGAGGAGAACGTCAAAGGCTTCAAGGAGGCGGAGGAGGAGCTTGCCGGGAAGCTGGAACTCCCTGCGGACGACGAGGGCGAGAGCGAGCGCGCCGGAGCGCTCATCATCGGCCGCTTCGAGAACGGCATCCCTGTCCTGCTCTCCAAGACTGAGGACGCGGAAGAGCTTCGCGATTTCAACAACTTCAACTACGGTGGTAAGAAGTCCGAACTCAAGTGCCCCTTCCACAGCCACATCCGCAAGACCAACCCGCGCGGTGATACGGGGCTCGTAGACGGCAAGGTGAACGAGGCCGAGCGGATGCGTCGCATCACACGGCGCGGCATCACCTACGGCGAGCGCGAGAAGGATGCCAACGGCAGTCCCACGCTCGAAGACCGGCCGTCGAAGAACGTCGGGCTGCTGTTCCAGTGCTTCCAGAGCAGCATCCCCGACCAGTTCGGGTTCATGCAGGTCCAGTGGGCGAACAACCACGAGTTCGCCCGCCCAGTGGTGCAGCCCGGGCCGCCCGAGGAGACGGGTCTCGACCCGGTCATCGGGCAGGGAACTCGCACCGCGCAGCACTGGCCGCCGACGTGGGGCGGCGCCGAGTTAAAAAAATTCGACTTCGCCGGCTTCGTCACCATGAAGGGCGGCGAGTACTTCTTCGCCCCGAGCATCCCGTTCCTGCGCGGTCTCGACGGGGAACTCGCCTCTGTCGCGTCCGACCAAGCGGAATTTGCGGTCGAGGGCGCCGCCTTGAATTAGGCGCGGGGAATCTCGCCGCGTTCGTTCGCAAACAAAGGCGTCCACTTCAGCCTTCACCCCAGCCGGGGCGCGCCGGAACCCCATCGGCCGGCGCGCCCCCTCTTCAGAAGGGCGGGGATTAAGACTTCAATGCGCACACGCCGCCGCGGAGCGGCCGTGGGAGGCACCGGATGGCACGTATTTTTTTCCAGCGCGCTTCGAGCGGCTTCAGGACGGTGCAGGGCGAACTGGTCAAAAGGCTCCAGCAGACGCTGCGCGACGGCGGCTTCTACCGCGACACCGTGGACGGCATCTACGGCAACAAGACCGAACTCGCGCTGCTGGGCTTCCAGCAGCAGAACGGGCTCGCGCAGACCGGCGCGATGGACGACGAGACGTGGAGGCGCTTGACCTCGACTAGCGCCCCAGACCTCAGGCAGCGCTGTCTTCAGATCACCGCCGACTTCGAGGGCACAGGCTTTACCAAGGCCGTCGGGAACTTCGACGGCGCCGGGCTCACTTGGGGCATCATCGGCTTCACGCTCTCCAACGGCGAGTTGACGCAACTGCTGAGGGAGATCAGGTCGTCGCTTCCTGCCGTCTTCAGCGCCGCCTTCGGGGACTTGACGGACAGGATCGACCACGTGCTCGGCGCGGGCCTCGCGGAGCAGCTGGCCTTCGCAAACAGCATCTCCGTCGGGAGCAGCAAGATGAAAATTCTCAACGTGTGGGCGGACGCCTTCGAGCGCCTCGGGAGCGACCCGGTCGTGCAGGAGATACAGCTCCGGCACACGCGGAAGTTCTTCGACATCGCCGAGAGGGATGTTGACCGCTTCGGCGCCGTGAATGAACTCGGCCTCGCCCTCTGCTTCGACATCGCTGTGCAGAACGGCGGCATCGACGCCACCGAGGCCGCGCGCATCAGGAGCAAGGTCAGCCAGACGTCGCCCACCACGCAGCAAGACCTGCGCGTCATCATCGCCAACGTCGTCGCGGAGAACAGCCGGCCCCGGTTCGTCGAGGACGTGAGGCGGCGCAAGCTGGCGGTGGCGACCGGCACCGGCAAAGTCCACGGGTCGCAATACCGACTGAAGACATGGGGGCTCGACGAACTGCCGGCCTCTTAACCTGCCGCACCGGGCGGCTCCGCCGCGTTCCGCCCGCGTGCCATCTGCCCACACGAACGCGGCCGGGAGAAGCGTCATGCCTATCGAGATTCAAAGCAGCGTCGGCCTGAACGGGGTCAACCGACCCGACGACGTGCTCGCCGTTAAGACCAGGCTGGTGGAACTGGGCTTCAACTTCATTACCGCCGACGGCGTGATGGGCCCTATCACGATCAAGACTATCAGGCTCTTCCAGGCGATTAAGAACGGCCTGAACGTCGCCTCCGACCCGCGCAACGACGGCCGTGTGGATGTAGGCGGGGATACGCTGAGGTGGCTCCAAGCCGCCAACGCGCCACGCTGGCAGCGTATGCCCGCCGGCTCGGCCGCCGAAGGGTTCGTCAACGACAATATCGCCGACCTCAGCGACAACCACGACTTCGGCACGAGTTGGATGGCCGAGACGCTGCGCGCCGCGGGGCTGGCCTACCGGGCCGCTTTCCTCGGCGCGCACCCGCACGCGGCGCTGCTGCACATCAACGACACGAGCCTGCCGCAGGGGGGCGACACGCCGGTGCACGCGACGCACGAGTCGGGTCTCGCCTCCGACATCCGGCTCCCGCACAGGGACGGGACGGTCGGCGGCATCACGGTGAATTCGGCCGTCTACGCCCGCGACGCGATGCGCGCCATGATCGTGGCCTTCCGCCGACAGCCGCAGTTCAGCCGCGTCTTCCTGAGCGACCAAGTGCTCGTCGGCGAGGGGCTCTGTCACGCACTCCAGGGTCACCTCAACCACGCGCACTTTGAGATAAAGCCCCCGGCGCGCATCGCGGCCTAGAGCGGGGCAACGGCCGCGGCCAGCCCGCGAAGCGCGCCGCGCGGCTGAGAGCCCACGAGATAAAACACCGGGGCTACTTCTACGCCGGGTTCGCGACCACGTTGAACGTCATCCTCAACGGGCTCACCCTAGGGCGCTTCCTCTGGCTCGAAGGCAGGGTGCGCGGCGGCCTCTTCCGCAACAGGGGCAGGCGATTCCGCTACCGCCCCAAAAACTTCGCACAGCTGACCACGGAGCAGGAGATTGTGGAACTCGTGCGGGGCGCGAAAGAGTTGCGACTCTTCGGCTCTGGGGCACTCATTCAACGACGGGGTGGTGGCGGACGAGACGCTGGTCTCGCTCGACAAGTTCAGCGGGATAATCTGGCTGGACAGGGGGTTGCCGTATCATCTTGTCGGCCGTCTCCGCGTAATCCGCTTCGTACTTGGCGAGGAGTTCCTCCCTCGACGGCTCCTTGCCCTTCGCCTGGCCGTCCCAGAGTACGGAGAGCGTGGCGTACGGCGGTATCCGTGTTTGACAGCCCGGACTGCTTGAGCGTGCCGAGCAGTATGGTCGTCTTCATACGTGATTCCTCCCCGCGGCGTCTAAAGAGCGCGCGGTCTGCCCCCCGTCGTTCTTCGCGTTCGGGTCGGCCGTCGCGACGAGGAGGGACTGCACCACGTCGTCGTGGCCCGCGCGGGCGGCGACGATGAGCGGCGTGTCGCCGCCCACGTCCTTGCCCTTCACGTCCGCGTTTAAGGTCTGCGCTGGTACGTGCCGACCAGCTCGCCCTTCGCCAGCACATGGCCGCGCATGGCGTCGATGAGCGCGTGCCGGTTGAAGCCGGTGGGCAGCCGGAGCACGGTGTCGAGCGCGAAGACCTGAAAGTGGTAGCGGTGCGGCGGCTCGCCCGAGGGCGGGTGCGGGCCGTAGTAGCCGAGCCCGCCCGTGTGGTTCGCGCCCTGCGCCGCCCCCGACGCTTGAGACAGACTTTCCGTCTTCGGCAGTGACGCCGGCAGGCTCGACACGTTCGCCGGGAGGTTGGCGACGAGCCAGTGCACGAACGGCTTCGGCCCCGACGCGTCCGGGTCTTCCATCATCAGCACGACGGACTTCGCCCCGGCGGGCAGACCTGACCACGAGAGCGCGGGCGAGAGGTCTTGCCCGTAAGCGGAGTTCACCTCGGGGATGGGTTGGTTCGCGGCGAACGCGTTCGAGTTGACGTTGATGCTGCTCTGCGCCGACCGCGCCTCCGGCAGCGTGGACGTAATCGTCCGCCGCCCCGCCATACTCCCGCGCGACTCTGCGCCGTAGCTTATGCGGTAGACGGTGTTGTTCGTGTCGTCGCTGACGAGCAGCGCGCCGTCGCGCGCCACAGCCACGCCTGCGAGACGTGCGAACTGACCGTCCTTGCCGTCGGGCGCACCATTCGGCACGAGGAAGCCGGTCAGGAAGGGCTCGACGGCCGTCGGCTTACCCGCCGTGTCGAAGCGGACGCGAACGACCTCGTAGCCGCTCGGCGGCTTGCGATTCCAGGAGCCGCGCATCGCGACGAAGGCGTCGTTGCGGTATGCGGCGGGGAACATCGTCCCCGTGTAGAAGGCCATCTGCATCGGCGCGCTGTGCGCCGTGTAGAGCAGCAAGGGCTCTTTGCTTTGCCGCGCCCAGTCGGCGTTCGTCAGCCCCAGCTTCTTCGGCGGCTCGTTGTGCGGGTTGAGCTTCGAGTCGGCGTAGACATAGGGCCAGCCGTACTTCGCGCCCTCGATGATCTCGTTCAGCTCTTCCTTCTGCTCGTCGTCGCCGAGCCAGTCGATGCCGTGATCCATGCCGTAGAGTTTCTTCGAGACCGGGTGCCAGCCGAAGCCGATGGTGTTGCGCAGCCCCGAGGCAAAGACCTTGCGGGTGCGCCCGTCGAGCGTGGCGCGGACGACGGTCGCGCTCTCCGCGTTCGTCTCGTGGCACTCGTTGCAGGTGCTCCCCGAGGTGATGTAGAGCATCCGGTCGGGACCGACGGCGAGCGTGCGGTTCGGGTGCTGGCCGCCGTCCGGCAGGTCTTTGATGAGCGTTTGCAGCGGGCCGAGCGTCCCATCCTGTTTGATGTCGGCGACGAAGACCTCCTTGACGGCGGCGAGGTACATCCTGCCTTCGTGGACGAAGAGGCCGTGGATCATCTCCTTTTCGGCGACGACCCGCTGCACGTCGGCCACGCCGTCGCCGTCCGTGTCCCTGAGCATTGCCACCGTCCCCGGCTCGCGCTGCGAGACGTAGACCGTCCCGTCCGCGCCGACCGCCAGCATGCGCGGGTTCTGAAGCTCGGCGAACTTCTGGACGCGGAAGCCTTCGGGCAGCCGCAGCCGCGCGACCAGCTCGTCCGAAGGCTCCAGCTTGGCCGGCTCGTAGACGTGCCCCTGAATGTTCACGTCCGTCGTCTTCTTCTCCTGCCCGCCGACGGCGGCCGGAATGATGAGCGCCAACGTCAGCGCGAGTGTGCATGCCCTCTTCATGTGTTCCCCCTTGTAAAGAACGGCTAACGGCCGACGCGCATGGGGCGTCCCGTGCGGGCCGCCTCGCCGATGGCCGGTCGGGCGGCTGCTTGTCGGGCGGGGCGAGCGGAACCTGTTGCCCGCCGCCCGCAGCATTAGCCTTCCCTGACGACGCGGGAGTGGCGGCCGGCTCTCCCGAGCCCGACGACGTGGCGGCAACCGCGGTGCTTCCTACCGGCGACCCACGCGCCCGCCGCCGTGAGCGTCGTCACCTTGATGAACTCTCTGCGATTCGTCACTTGCGACAAGTGACTACCCCCTTGAAAGACGTGCCCTACCATCGACGACCGGAACGTCCACGCCTCTCTCTTACACGGCTCACCTCACGGCTTTCTGCCGGTGATTTGTCAAATTGTTGGTAAATAGCCGCCCGGGTGAGGCTTTATAGAGCGGAGCCGAGCAGGTATTTGGGTCCCGTAGGCTTGTTGGAGCCGCCCGCCGGCTCCAGCGTGACGGCGAAGGCGGAAGCTTCGAGGGCGTCGGCGGAGAGCTGCCCGTGCAACATGGCGCGGCCTCCGGGCCCCGTGTTGAAGGTGCCGGCGGAGACCGGGCTGCCCCCGATCAACAGCCACAGTTGATAGGTCTTGCCGGCCGGCAAGGACGGCATGTCCGACACGGTGAGTTCGATGACTCCCGTCCGTCTGTTATAGGAGAGGCGCGCGCGTGCGTGCGGGGCGACACCGGTTGCGGTCATCTCGACGACGCGCGCGTCGTTCTCAGGCACGATAGGAGGCGGAGCGGGTGTCGTAGGGGGCGGGCCGGGTTCACGCGGGTTGCTCGTTCCCGGCCGCTGATTGTTGCGGTTCGGGAGGCGGCTCAGCTCCGCTTGCAGCTCGTCGTTATGCCTTGAAGTCCGCGCCAGTTCCGCTTGCAGCTCGTCGTTGCGTCGTGCGAGGCGACCCAGTTCCGCCTGCATCTCGTCGTGACGACTTGAGAGCCGCGCCAGCTCCGCCCGCATCGCTCGGTCTCGATTCCAGAGCACGACGAGCGCAAAGACGAGCACGATTAACACGAGTGCGGCGGCCAGCGCTCCGAGACGAGACGGCTGGCTCCGTCGTCGTCGCCACGCCTCCCGCTGTGGCACAAAGGCGGAAGGTGCTGAAGATTTTCCGCCTTTGCCGTTCTCGCTTTCGTCCCCGCTATCTAACAGCTCAGAACTCGGCGCCCGCTCGACCCTCGGCGTTGCGCGGGAGACGCTCAGGATGCGGGCCGTCAATTCGGCTGAAGGCGCGACGGGTTCGGCGTAGAACACGAGCATGGCCGCGGCGTCGCGCAACTCGGCCAACTCCGCGCGGCATTCGGCGCACGTCAAGATGTGCGCCGCGAGCGCGCGCACGTCCTCTCTCCCGAGCGCGTCGAGCGCCGCGAGTTCGAGCATCTCCCTGTACTCTTCGTGCTTCATCTACTACTTCACGCCGCCGCATTCACGCCGCATCGAATCGCCTCACTACATCCGTCTCCTTCAGGGTTATTAGGAAAGCCTTCACTTCATCCTTTTACGCAGGAGGTCGCGCAATTTCCTCAGACCGTCCCGCGTGCGCGTCTTAACCGTGCCGAGGGGCGCCCCCGTCCGCTCTGCTATCTCCGATTGCGAGAGCCCCTCGAAGTAGGCGAGCAGCAGTGCGTCTCTCTGCCCTTCGGGGATCGTATCGAGGGCGTCCAAAAGTACTTCTCGCTCCTCTGTTCTGATCGCATCGTCCACCGCGTCCGACACCTCCTCCGGCCGCTCCAGAGAAGCTTCGCCTTCCAAACGGGTGCGCGTGCCCGTCGCGCGCAGCCTATCGACGGCGCGGCTGCGCGCGATGGTCGCCAGCCAAGTGAAGACACGCCCGCGCGTCTCGTCGAAGTCGGCGGCGCGCTGCCAGACGTGGAAGAAAACTTCCTGCAAAACGTCTTCGGCTTCGGGGAGGCTGTCTAATATACGGATGAGGAACCCTAAAAGGGTGGGACTATATCGGCGGTAAAGAGACGCGTATGCCTGCTCGTCACCTCGCGCTATCGCGCGGACAAGCTCCGTGTCAGAGAGTTCTGCCTGTTCGGGGCCGGGAACCAATGCCTTCAACCTAAGAAATAATAGGACTCTTGCCGTTCAAGAAG
>JBEVKV010000002.1:0-4760 GCA_040509515.1 Pyrinomonadaceae bacterium
GGCCGCGCGCGCCGAGGCTGTTCGGGCGTCCGCCTACTCGGGGTCGTTCGGGTTGTTGAAGAGGACTCCGAGCTTGATGCTCCCGTGCCCGCACTGCGGATAGACGAAGTGCGAGGTGTTGACGAGCGGGTCGTGACAGAGGTTGTCGCGCGTCTTCGTGAGCCCGACGCAGTTCGGGTCGATGCCCTGCAAGGTCGAGGGCGTGTCGTCGGGCGGGAAGAGTACGAGCGAGTGCAGGAACGCGACAACCTGGTTCTGCACCTCCCGCGGCTGGTCTGCGAACTTCTGCGCCTCGTCCTTGGCCTCGCCGCCGTGGCGCAGGATAACGTCGACGAGCGTGCTGCTGCGCCCGTCGTGGCCGTAGGGAGCGGTCGTCCCGACGCCGTGCAGCGCCATCGTCAGGAACTGCCGGTTGATCTTGCCGTCGAACTGTATCTCGTGGAAGTTCGGGCCGAGGTCGTGGCGCTTGAAGTCGGTGTAGATGTCCTCCACGAGGAACGAGTCGAACTTCGGCACCTTGAGCGTCGGGTGCCCCGTGCCGTCGTTGACGGAGTTGAAGAGCGGCGTGACGTTGACGAAGAGGCGGTTGAACGGGTTCGAGACCGCCGGGTTCGGCTCGAAGTCGGTGTCGGTGTTGGCGACGCGGCGGTCGCGGTCGAGCTTGAATTCGGGGACGTGGCAGCGCGCGCAGTTGAGTTCGTGGAACCACTTGCGCCCTTTCTCGACCTCGTCCGTAATCTCGTGGCGCGCGGCCGAGAAGTAGTTGAGCAGGTAGTGCTCCTCGAAATCGACGATGCTGACGGGAATCTCGTTGGTCACGCCGTCGCCGTCGCCGTCCTGCGCCGAGTTCTGGACGAACGGCCCTTGAATCACGTCCTCCTTGCCGTTCAGCTCCATCCCCGAAGGGGTCGTGACGAAGTTCCCGAGGCTGGCGGCCAGCGTGTCGGGGTCAACGGCCTGGAGCCCCATCTCGTTCTGGAAGGCGTCGATAACGAACTCGCGGATGGCGATGAACCGGCCGTCGAGCCGGAAGGGCCGGATGCGCAAATCCGGGTTGACGCCCTCGACGTTCGTGGTGTCCAGCGTCCCGTTGGGGAAGGCCGTCAGCTTCCCGAAGTTGACGCCCTTCGTGTCGAGCGAGACGGTGAACGACTGCTGCGACGCCTGCGCCTGCTGGATGGCGAAGTCTCGGAGCTTGCGCAGTTCCTTTGTCATCTCGTCGGCGAGCATCTCCTTGAAGCCGAGGCCGAAGAGGTGCGGCGAGTCGCGGCTGTCGGGGCGCGTGAACACGTCGCCGCCGTGCCCGGCCGAGCCGCGCGGCCGCCCGTGGCAGGCGGCGCAACTGTCGCCGAGCCCCGCGCCGAGCCCCGGGTTGGCCGCGATGTTGCCGAGCGCGTCGTTAACCGCCGGCCCGTGCCCCTGAGAGCGCGCGAACTTGCGCTGGAAGACCTGCCGCCCGCGGCGTATCGAGCGGAACGGGTCGCGGTTGATGATAAAGAGCGAGGAGCCGGGCGTAAAAATGTTGCCGCGGCCCGCGCCGACCTGTTGCGGGAAGGACTTGCAGATGCCCTCCCCGACGGGGTTGGGCGTCCGTGTGATGTCGGTCAACTGGGCGGATGACGGGACGACCGTGAAGACAACTGCCGCGACGAAAACCAGTAGGGCAGCGACCATTGCCCGCTGTTTCGCAGACATTTTTCATACTCCTTGTGTCAGACCCTATCTGAAGGCGGGGGCGTAGAGTGAGGACGGCCGCACCCGGGGGCGGGCGCGCGCGTCCAGGGCATTAGACGGAGAACCCCTTGAAACTTCCCTTGACTTGACCTTGAACGTGCCGCGACGGACCTGTGCAGCACTTCGAGAGTGGGTTTATCGCCGAGGCGGGCGCGTCGTCCCGCCGAAAGTGGTCAGCAAGTTTTCGAGGTTTCGGAGCGTGCGCGGATTCTCGCTCAAGTCCGTCGTTCGTTCTGTTAGGTAGATAACATGTGACGAAAATGCAAAGACTTAATCAGTCGCCGCGTGTTATGGTCGCCGCGTTTCGACCGCCCGGTGCTCACTTATGAACTATCGCCTGACAATCCAGTACGACGGGACTGAGTTCAGCGGGTGGCAGACGCAGGAGGGCAGGCGAACCGTGCAGGGCGAGCTGGCGCGCGCGCTCTCGCTGCTGGAAGGGGGCGAGGTCGTCGTCCACGGCGCGGGGCGGACGGACGCGGGCGTTCATGCCGAGGCGCAGGTGGCGAGCGCGCGCCTGTCGCGCGAGTTCGAGCCCGAGCGTCTGGCGGCCGCGCTCAACGGAAACCTCGCGCGCGACGTGCGCGTCACGGGGGCGAGCGCCGCGCCGGAAGAGTTCCACGCGCGCTTCGACGCGCGCGGCAAGACCTACTGCTACCGCGTCTTCAACGAGCGTTACTCCTCGCCTTTCTGGTCGCGCTACGCGCTGCACGAGGCGCGCGCGCTCGACCTCGCGGCGATGCGCGACGCGGCGCGGCTCTTCATCGGGAGTCACGACTGGACGGCCTTCTCGGCGGCGCAGACGGACGTGAAGACGCGCGTGCGAGAGGTGACGGCGCTGGAAATCTCCGAACACCACAGCGCGCGCGGTCGCGGCCGGCTCGTCTCCGTGAGCGTCAGCGCCGAGGGTTTTCTGCGCTACATGGTGCGCTCGATGGCGGGGGCGCTGCTCGCGGTCGGGCGCGGCGAAGCCGACGCCGAGACTGTCGGCCGCGCCGTCGAGACCGGCGAGCGCCCGCACGTCTTCGCCACCGCGCCCGCCCACGGCCTCACGCTCGTCGAGGTGCGCTACTGAAAGTTCAAAGTCGCAAGTTCAAAGTTTCAAGTTAAGAAATAGTCTCTTCTTCAACCCGGAACTTTGAACTTGGCACTTGGAACTTTGCACTTTAGAGTGGTTTGCGATTAAGATGCGCGGCGGGCGATTGGTTCGCTCCGCCGCATTCCTTATGCTGTCAGACTTCGCAGACATCGTGGAGAGGGGGTCGCGCGACGAGGCGCTGCTCGCCGAGATCGACTGGGCGCGCCTGCCGCGACACGTCGCCGTCATCATGGACGGCAACGGGCGCTGGGCCGCGCGCCGCGGTCAGCCGCGCGTCGCGGGCCACCGCGCCGGCGTCGAGGCCGTCCGCGCCGCCGTGGACACGGCCGCGCGGCTGAACTTAGGCGCGCTCACGCTCTACGCCTTCTCGACCGAGAACTGGAAGCGCCCGCGCCTCGAAGTCGACGCGCTGATGCGGATGCTCAAGCGCTACCTGCGCATAGAGCTGGAAGAGATAAACCGCCAGAACATACGCTTCCAGCCCATCGGCCGCATCGAGGGGCTGCGCGACAGCGTCCGCCGCGAGCTTGAGCGCGCCGTCGAGGGCACGCGCGGGAACACCGGGATGGTCTTGAGCGTCGCGCTCAACTACGGCGGCCGCGCCGAGATCGTGGACGCCGTCCGCGCCGCCGCGCGCGCGCTCGCCGCCGAGGGGCGCTCGGCCGAGGAGTTGACCGACGAGGACATCGGCCGCCACCTCTACACGCGCGGCCTGCCCGAACTCGACCTGCTCGTGAGGACGAGCGGCGAGCTGCGCATCTCGAACTTCCTTCTGTGGCAGGCCGCCTACAGCGAGATTTACGTCACGCAGACTCTTTGGCCCGACTTCCGCCGCGCCGACCTCCTTGAGGCCGTCGTCGATTTCCAGCGGCGCGACCGCCGCTTCGGCGGGCTCAAGCTTGTCGCCAACGCTAAATGAACAGCCGACTCATCACCGCCGCCATCGCGCTCCCCGTCCTGATCGCCTCGATCATCTTCCCGCCGCTCAAAATTCTTTTCGCCGTCATCGCCGCGGCCGCCGTCGTCATCGCGCTCTACGAGTTCTGGTTCCTCTCGAAGCGCGTCGGCGCGAAGCCGGACGTGGTCGTCGGCTACGCGGGCGTGGCCGCGCTCTTCGTCATCTTCTTCTTCGGCGAGCCCGAACTGGTCTTTCTCTACGTGCCGCTGCTGGTCGCGCTGCTGGTCTCCGCGGCGCTCGCGGCGGAGATGCTGCGGGGCGCGCCGTTCGACAAGATGGTGCTGTCGGTCGGCTCGACCGTGCTCGGCGTGCTCTACGTCGCCTTCCTCGGCGGCCACCTGCTGGCGGTGCGGACGGGCTTCACGCAGGTCTTCCCGCCGGAGGCCGGCTACTGGGTCGGCGAGAGGCTCGTCGACAAGACGCTCTCGACGCACCTGCTCGCGTACTTCTTCCTCGTGCTGATGGGCTCGGACACGGGCGCGTACTACACGGGGCGCGCGCTCGGGCGGCACAAGCTCGCGCCCAACGTGAGCCCGGGCAAGACGTGGGAGGGCGCGGCCGGCGGGATGGCCGCGAGCCTCGTGGCGGCGGCGCTGGCGCACTACTGGTTCTTCCCCGAGTTGGGGCTCGGCGCGGCGCTCGGGCTGGCGGCGGTGATGAACGTGCTCGGCGTGGTCGGCGACCTGACCGAGAGCGCGCTGAAGCGCGGCGCGAACGCGAAGGACGCGGCGCAAATCCTCCCCGGCCACGGCGGGCTCCTCGACCGGCTCGATAGCTTGCTCTTCAACGCGCCGCTCATCTACTATTTCGCCCTGTACTATTGGCGTTAGCTCGAACCAACCCGCCAGTTGAGCCGGACGCACCGTGTCTACCCTGAACTAAGAGATGAAAGGCGGTGAGGTATGACGGGCGAAGAGATGGAGCGGGCGATAGACTTTCTCCTGAAGAGCCAGGCGAATCTGGAAGCGC
>JBEVKV010000003.1:0-10295 GCA_040509515.1 Pyrinomonadaceae bacterium
TCTCGGGATTCTTCATCATCTTTAAGGCCGATTGCCGCAGGGCTTCGCTCTTGGTCGTCCTCGTCTTTCCGGCCTCCTGCGGCGAGAGGAGCGCGCGGTGAAAGCTCACCATCAGCTCGCGCGTGCCGGCGGACTCGACCTTCCACTGGCTGACGACGATTGAAGGCACGCCGGCGACGAACATCGCCCACGACAACCCGATCATGCCTTCGCCGGCGGCCGCGCGACCGCGCGCCGTCTCGCAGGCGGAGAGCACGGCCAGATCGGCCCGCAGTTCGAGCCGCGTCAGCTCCCACGCTTCGAGCAGCCCGTCTTCACCCGCACCGCCCCCGGCCAGCGCAAGATGTGAATACATGGGCGAGGCGTTGTTGACCAGCCCGTGCGCCGCGAAGTGAAGGATTCTCGCCCTGCCCGCTTCGCTCTTAAAGCGGTCTTCGCGCGCCTCGGCCCCCGTGTAGACCTTGCTCCGCGCAGCGCCGTACAGACGCCCGAGCGCCTTGACCTCCTGTTCGGCGTCCGGCAGCGCGTCGAGCTTCCCGTCACGCAGAGCCGCCGCCGCGCCGGCCGTCCCCTTCCCGAGCAGCGGATTGCCGAGCGCCAGCAGGGTCGCGGGCGTGACTTCTGTCGCCCGCCCCTTCCGACGCCTCGTCATCTCGCGCAGAACCGTCAGCGACGGCGCGTAGGCGACCGCCGCGTCTTCGAGCAGGAAGCGGTTAGAGCCGTTCAGCAACGCCTGAAATGGCAAGTCCCACAAAGTGTTGTCCGGGACGATGACGAGATTGGTGCCGCCGCGCAGTTGCGCCTCCGCGGGTTTGAGCAGCAGCTCGTAGAGTCTGGACGCGGAGGCACGGAAACCGAGGTCGCGTCCGGCGAGCTGTAAGCGGAACGCCTCGGTCTGTCTTGCGAGTTCCGCACGCTTGACCGGCAGCGTGTAGACGCGTACATCGGCCTGCGCCTTCCCCGGCGGCTTCGTGACCGCGAACAGATAAGTCGCGTCGTCGTCCACGACGTACTCAAGCAGCGCGGACGCGGAGTCCGGCAGCAGGGCCGTTATCTCTTCCGACGTGATGAGCGGAGCCTCGCCGCGTTGAAGCCTGAGGTCGGGGTGCGCCGCGTAGAGCCCGGTCTCGAAATCCTCATACTCCAGACGCGCCTTCTCGACCTCGGCGCGCAACGCGGCCACGCGCGCGGCGTCGGGCTTGTCACGCCGCGCCTCGTCCGTGAGCCGCGAGTTGAGCGAGACGAGTCGGAGCCGCCGCTCCTCCTCGGCCTGCCGCTCCTGCTTTGAAAGCGTCTGGCGGAGGTCGGCGCGTCCCGCCTGAAGCGCGTCGAGCAGCACGCGCGCCTTCGACCGCTCGGCGAAGCTCAGAGCCTCCGCATACTCCCGTCGCGAGACGAGCAGCTCGACCATCCCGAGCCACGGCGAGAGCCTGTCTTCGAGAAAGCTCTGCTGCTGCTGTTCGCCCCCGGCGGCCTCGCGCCGCAGGGCTTCGACCGTGTTGATGGAGTCGAGAAAACTCCGCCGGGCTTCCTCCGGCTGCCCCTTCGCGCGCAGCGCCCGGCCGACGCGCTCCTGCGCCTTCCAAAGCTCTTCAGCATCGTTGAGCCCTTCGCTCACGCCGGCGGCGCGGCGGCTGACTTCGAGCATCTCCGCGTACCGGCCCTGATCCTGATAGAGCCGGCCGAGGTTGTTCAGCGACAGCGCGATGGCCCCGCGGTCGCGCCCCTCCTCGCGCAGACGGAGCCCCTTCAACAAGTGCTCCTCCGCCGGTTCGTAGCGCCCCTGTAGACGATAAGCGTCGCCGATGTTGTTCAGGCATCGCGCGATGCCGCCCTTGTGTTGCAGCGCCTCGTAGCGTTGCAGGCTTTGCCGGAACCACTCCTGCGCCTGCTCGTAGAGTCCCTGCGACTTGTAGATGACCCCGATGTTGTTCTGTAAGTTGGCGACGCCGAACTTGTCGTCAATCTCTTCAAGGATGGCGAGGCTCCTGCGTGCGTACGCCAGCGCCTGTTCGTGACTGCCCTGCCGTCTGTAGATGAGGCCGATGTTTTGCAGTTTGTAGGCGAGACTCCGACGGTCGCCCGCGTCGCCCATCTCTTCGAGAATCCTGAGGCTCCGGTGCAGGTAATCCAGCGCCTCGGCATAGCGCCCGCGCGCGGTGTGATAGGTGGCGATGTTGTTCAGGGCCATGTTGAGCGTGCCCTTGTCGTTCAACTCTTCGCTCAGCGCGCGGCTCTTCTGGTAGAACTCAAGACCGAGTTCGTAATGCCCCATCGAAGAGTGTGCGAGCCCCAGACTGTTGAGAACCAGCGCGGTCAGGTTTCTGTCGCCGGCCTCGACGCTCAGCGCGAGACTCTTCTCGTAACTCTCGACCGCCAGCTCGAAACGCCTCTGCGTGTCGTACGTGACGCCCAACGACTGCAACGCGCGCGCCTTCCCGCGCTTGTCGCCGACCTCCTCGAAGATGGCGAGACACTTCTGAAGATAATCCGACGCCTCGGTCGGCGGGTTCCGGCGGCTGTAGATGGCCCCGAGGTCGCACAACGCGCCCCCGAGCCGCGCGCGGTCGCCGCCCCTCTCCGCCACGCGGACGGCGAGCTTTGAGATTCTCAGCGCCTCCGTGTAATCGCCTTTCTGGACGAGCGGGTGCACAAGCTCCTTCAACGCGGCGAGGAGCGCGCCGTTCGTCGAGTCGTCGCCGCGCGCCAACAGACGCTCGCGTTCTTCCTCGGACGAGGCGCGCGCCAGCGCCGAGGCCAGCTCACTCGCTTCCGGCGAGACGGATGGATTGGGATTCGTTTGTGACTGAGCGCGCGCGGGCTCGACGAGGCTCAGGCTCAGGGCCAGCAGACACGACGCGACGCGGAACGTGTACGACATAAGACGCCCCCCTTTTGGCGAGACGGTTCGGCGAGGTTGAGGGCAGTCGGAAGAATGAAACTCTGGTCTTCCACACTCTAACGCGTAAACCCTCGGCGGAGAGGATCACAAAGGAGATAAAAAAATCTATCGCCAAAAAAATTCGCGCCGCCGGTAATACGGCCGCGAGTTCGGCAACTTCCCCTTTCGGCGGCCGGGGCCGGCTGCCGGTTCCTTGAAAGGTAAGTTGAGACGGCGGCGCTTTCATCATTCATCTCGCCGCACATCTCGGTCTTACCCTGACAGCAAACAACGGATTCCGTTACGAAGGAGAAGATCATGCGTTACTTGAAATCAAATCTGATTACCAGACTTTTCGTCCTCCTCGCCGTCGCGCTGCTCGCGCTCCCGTCCGCGCCGGCCGCGCGCGCCAACGACGGCGGCGGCCGCGCGCCCGACCTCCCCACGCCCCTCTGCCAGAGCATCGAGGTGGCCGAGGGCAACGAGGTGGCCTTTCACACCTACGCGCTCGGCGTGCAGGTCTACAGGTGGGACGGCAACGCGTGGGCGTTTGTCGGGCCGGTCGCGAACCTCTACGCAGACGCGGGCTTCCACGGGAGGGTCGGCACGCACTACGGCGGCCCCACTTGGGAGAGCAGGAGTGGGAGCAAAGTGGTCGCCCGACGCGTTTTGAACACCGGCTGCACGCCGGACGCGAACGCCATCCCGTGGCTGCTGCTCGAAACGGTCACGGCCGACGGCCCCGGCATCTTCAACTCGACGACCTTCATCCAGCGCGTGAACACGACGGGCGGGGTCGCGCCCACGACGCCCGGCACGACCATCGGGCAGGAGGCGAGAGTGCCTTACACGGCCGAGTACTACTTCTACCGCGCGGCGCGCTGAAGAACAGGAACCGACCGAGCGCGGGCCTTCCACGGGGAGCGCGGGCAGACTGGCCCGCGCTCCCGGCCGTGAAGGTCGCACCCGAAACTTCACAAGCTCGCTCTACACCTTCCGCAACCGTGCGACGGGCGAGACGCGCCAGTTGACAGACGCGGGTCGCGCTCGTGTTCAAATCTCTCGAAGCTCGCCGGCCGGCGGCCTCACTGCGTGACGACGGTTCCCATCTTCACGACCTCGAAGTCAGAGCCCCTGAGCGTCTTCAGCGTCCTCAGCTCGTCGTCGTTCCAGCGCGGGTCGGGCGCGCCGCTCACGTACCAGTTGCTTCCGTTATCGGCCAGAATCATCCCGTGCTTCTTGAGCGCGCGCAGGACGACCTGCATCGCGGGCGAGTAGCCGTTGATGTTGAACGACGCCTTCAGACGCACGCGCATCCCCATCGGCGGGAGGTTCGGGTCGGTGTTGCTGCTGGCGAAGTGGCGCGCGGGCGAGACGTATGCGCGGCGCGTGCGCGCGGCCGTGAAGCGCAGCGCGTGCGCGATCTCGCGCCGGCCGAAGACCTCGTCGTAGCGTACGAGCCCGGGGAAGACGGGCAGCCCCGCCGCGTCGGCCGAAGTCCAACCGGCGGGTCTCTGCGCGTTCGAGTTCAAGTCGAAGACGGCCCCGCTCGCAGCGCGCCAACCCGCGCCGTCGGGGAAGGCCGAGAAGAGTTCGTAGAGCTTCCAGTTGTCGCGGTCGATGACGATGACGTGGCGGTCGCCCGTCCCCGAAGAACCGCCCTCGACGGGCGCGTTTGAAGGGACGGGATAAGGGCCGGGGTCGCTCTCGTCGCCGTAGTCGGTAAAGGTGATGGGCACTTTCGTCTGTGAGCCGGAGACGACGACGTAAGGGATGCCGTTGGGCGCGCCGTTCCAGACGGTGCCGAAGTCCGGGTGGAGCGTGGTATTGAGCCCCATGCTCGCGATGAGGTTGGCGGAGTTCGGGTCTACGGGCTCGTTCGAGATGTCCTGATTCCACGGGTTGTCGGCGGGAAAGAGGCGCTTGCCGTTGAGGCTCGCGCCCGCGCCGAGGTCGGGCTGCTGACTCCCGACGCGGAAGCGCACGCGGTTACTCGCCACGCCGCGAAGCGTGACCCCGATGAGCACCTCGCCCGTCGAGTCAGACATCTGGTCGCTCAGGCGGACGACGACGGAACTCATCCACTCGAAGCCCGGCACGCTGTCCACGCGCTCGACCGTCAAGGGGTAGACGTTGTGCGCCGCGTCCTCGGCCGTCGCCGTCAGCAGGGACGTGCTCTCGCCGGGCAGCAGCGCGACGTTCTGCGCGAAGAGCATCACGCGCGTGCGCGGGTCGGCGCTGAACGCGAGCAACTGCGTAAAGGGGAAAGGGTCGCGCGCACGCGTCACGGGCTCGACGGCGACGGCGTTGTCGGTTCCCTCCTCCGCGATGAGCACAGGCGCCGCCCCCGGCGTCTGCGCGTAAGCGAGGCGCGCGAGGCAGAAGCCCGCGCACAGAAAAAGACATAGAAGCGCCGCAACGTTCCGACGGAACATCATCCGACCTCCGGACTCGTTCAAGATGTGGGGCGTTTTACCGTACAGCGTTGGGGGCGCTTGGGGCGTGAGAGGGCGAAGACCGTTCTCGAACCTGATTCTACCTCAGACGAAAGGAACGCAACAAGACGGTCGCCGGTCGAAGGCACGGGACTTATCGTCCTTCAAACGCCGGCGGGAAGAGCTTCCAGCAGCGCGGAGAGAGCGTGCTGGACGAAGTCGATGCGGATTTCGCTCCGGTGTAGGCTTTGACGCAGACCGCCGGCGGCCATCGAAATGTTCGGGAGCACGGAGGCGTCGCGCCGCTGGATGACGAGTCGGTCGAGGAAGCGGAAGCCGCGCGCGACCGCCGCGGAGTATCTCGCGTGTCGCGCCGAGTCGCCGAGCGCCGACGCGAGCGGGATGGCGGCCCCGACGCCTTCGAGGTAGAGCGCGGTCGTGTAGCCCGGCGCGTCCGGCTGGTGGTCGTTGATAAAGCCGCCCGTCTTGTCCTGCTGATAATCAAGAATCCAGTCGCCGATCTCGAAGACGAGCGCCGCCGTCTCTGCCTCGCCCGTCACGCGCCACCAGCGCGCGCAAGCCTGCATCATCCACGAGACCTGCCCGAAGTTGCGACGGTAGCGGAAGCGGTGCCGGTAGAAACGGAAAGCCTTTCGCCACTTCTCAACGTCGGCTTTGACCTCGCCCGCCTCGGCCGCCGCGCCGAGCGCGAGCAGCACCTGACCCGGAAAGTAGTCCTGAAACGCCTCGGGCGAGGCGGCGGGCGCGCGGTGCGTCGAGACGCGTCCGTGATGGTCAATGCTGCCCCAGAGCGTCGCCGCCAGCCGCGGGATGAGTCGGCGGCGCGCGTCGTCAGCTTTAAGTTCGAGGAGCGCCAGCAGCAGGAAAGAGACCTCCGCGACGGTCGAGTCCCAGTCGTCGGTTTCGAGCCACGCGCCGACGCCGTCCTCCGAGACCTTTGGCAGAAGATGGTCAACTGCCCTGTCGGCGGCGGTCGCAAGCTCGGGGTCGCCCGAACGCGCGGCCGCGCGAGAGAGAACCCACGCCGCGTGCGCCATCCGCGCCGGGTCGAGCCCCTGATACAGACGATTCTGGAAAGGCTCGTAACGCAGGTAGAGACTCCCGTCCGGCTTCTGATGCCTGACGAGATATTGCGTGTGGAGCGCGGCGAGACGCTTCAACAACTCGGGCGTCGACTCGCCTGATTCTTCTTCGGACGGGAAACCGCCGACGAACGGGCGCGTGCCGCCCGAGTCGGCCAGCCATGTCGCGCAGTCGAACCGTCGCCAGTTGTAAGGCGGCTCCTCGATGCCCGCCTTCTGGAGCACGGCGCGCGCGAAGCTCAGGCGGTCGAGGTTGTGCATGGAGGCGACGAACGGCAGCAGCAGTCCGACGCGCTCGCCCTGATACGCCAGCACCGTCTGTTGGCCGTGGCGCACGCGCGTGATGATCTCTTCGGGCGCGAGCTGCCCGATGGTGAGCGGGCTGTAGAGGAACGAGACGGTGACGGCGACGCGCGAAGCATCCGAGACGCTCGAAGACTCGAACCTGTTGTCGTCGAGCGCGCAGCGCGCCAGCGTCTTCAAGTCGGCGTTCAGGTCGCGCACGACCGAGCCCATGCAGCCGCGCAGGCGTCCGTCCGTGTAGATTGTCAGGTAGACGGAATCCAGCTCGTCCGGCACAAGTCCTTCGGGCAGCGGCTCTGGCTCGGACGCGCCGCCCGAGAGGTTCGAGAGCACGAGGCGGCGCGCGTAATCGGCGACGCGGCCGCAGACGCGCGCGTCCCTTTGCCACGGCAGCCCTTCGCTCAAGGGGACGCCGGTCGGCTGCCAGCCTTCGCCGGGCTCGATTGCCTTGACGACCTCGTGACGCAGGATTTCGTAAGGCTCGAACGAGATGAGCTTGCCGTTCTTCCGGCGCGCGTGTTGGAACTGCTCCCACTCGCCGCCGATGCCCGGCATGCGCGGCAGCGCGCCGCCCATCCAGTTCGCGCGCTCGCGGCTGCGGACGACGATGCCGTAACGGTCGTTGTCGAGCCCGCCCACTTCGCAACGCTCCATCGCGGGAAAGAACGTCACCGCGACGGCGCTCTCAGAGAGAACTTTGAGCCCTTCGTCGCCCTTCGGCAGATGCTCGGCCGTGCGGAGCACAGCCAGCATAAGGTCGTGCGCGGTCGTTCCCCTCTCCTCGCCGGGAAAGTTCCACATGCCGTCGCGCGCGTGGCGCAGGTGTATGTTCTGGCGGTCGCGTATGCTGACCCAGACGCCGCCGGACGAGTCGTAGCCGCCCGCCATTCGTTCGGGCGCGGCCAACAGCTCGCCGCTCGAAAGATAGTGCTCAAGCACCACGCGCGCCAGCCGCGCCGGGTGCAGGTCTTCGGGCGCGCGCCGCTCGCTCCATTTAAATTCGGGAAAGTACTTGGAGGGATTTTTGAGCGGCGTCTTCTCGTCCTTCATCCGCGCCATGAAGTCGTCCCAGATGTCGTAGACCGACTCGACGTGATAGCCGCGCTCCTGCATCAGTGCGTACCCGCCGTACCAGCCGAAGCGCACGAGCGCCACGCCGCCTTCGACACGCAGCCCCGCCTCCTCAAGCCGCTCGGTGCCTTCGGTCATGCAGGTGCCCGAGCTGATTGAATCGTCGATGAGGATGGTCGGCTCGTCCGGGTCGATGGGGCCTTCGATGAGCTTGAGCGAGCCGTGCGCCTTGCGCTCCTTGCGGACGAGCAGGCCGGTGTAGCGCCCGCCCGACTGCATGACGCACGACTGTAGAATCGGGACGGCGGTCAGCCCGTAGGTGGCGAGCTGGCGGCCGTCGAAGTTCTTCAGCAGTTCGAGCAGGCAGCGTCCGGCCAGCTCCGCGCCGCGCGGCGTGAGCGTGACCGACAGCGTGTCGAGCATCCAGCGCGCCGACGTTCCGTCGCGCGAGAGCACGGGCTGCGTCTCCGAGCGGTGGAGGATGCCGCCCGCGAGCAGGAGTTGTAAAAGCTCCTCGCGCTCCGCGTGGAAGCCCGCGGGGAGCGTCGAGAGCGTGGCTGACATCGGCTCGCGCGACATGACGAGAGTGTTGGGAAGTGTGGGTTAGAAGTACGAGTTTTCGGGCAGGGCCAGACTCAGATAACGGCCGTCGAGGTGAACCATCAGATCGCGTTCGACGAATTCGCCGAGGGCTTCTTCCGTCCACGCCGCGCCGTCGAAACGCGCGTCAATCTCCTTGCGCGAACGCGCGTCGGCGCAGAACTCGTAGAGCGAGGCGGGCTCGTCCGAGAAGGTCTGGACGCGCGCGGGGCGGCGGCGCGCGTCCTCGATGCGGATGGTCGCAAGCGCCTTGCGGTACCTGAGGTACGGACGCGGCGTCTCCTTCCAGCGCTGCTGCCAGACGGCGACGCTGTTGAAGAGTTCTTCGTGCCCTTCGTCGGGCAGCGCGTCGCGCATCTCGTGCTCGAAGTAGTAGGAGACGCGCTGCAGGTCGAAGCGGTCTTTGGGAAACAGGAAGTCGTAGCAGGGCGCGGGGCGCAGCGAAGTGATGGTCTGCGTCTCGGGCTCGGTGAACATCGGCGAGCCGCGGTCGGCGCGCGCACGCGCCACGGCCCACGGCGGCTGCCAGTGGTGAATCTTCGGGATGATTCGGCAGTGGAGCTTGTAGTCCTCGGCGGTCTCGCCGGGGAAGCGGACGAGGATGTTGTAGAGGTTGTTGATGCCGTAGTACGTGCACCACTTGATTAGCTCAAGGTTGCGCATCCCCGTCGTGTGCTTGCGCATGAGCTTGAGGACGTGCGTGGAGAGGCTCTCGACGCCGGGCTGGATGGAGAACAGCCCGCCGCGCCGCATCCGCTTGAGCTGCTCGCGCGTGAGACTCGGGCGCACCTCGTAGTGGAGGCGGATGTCCGCGTTGGCCTCGGTCAGTCGGCCGAAGAGCGCGTCGATGTACTCGGGCGCGATGATGTTGTCGATGGCGTTGAAGTCGAAGATGCCGTAGCGGCGCGAAAGCGTTTCGAGCTGCGTGACGACGTTATCGACGCTCTTGGCGCGGAACTCCATGCCCGAGCGGTTCAGGCCGCAGAAGGTGCAATGGTTCTTTACGCCCCACCAGCAGCCGCGCGCGGTCTCGATGGGGAGCAGAACGCCCTTCGCCTCGGGGTGCGCGTCGTACTTGCCCTCGCGCCGCGCGTAGAAGTATTCGTCGAAGTCGGGCGTCGGCGTGCGGTTCATGTCGGCGAGGTTGGGCGCGCGCCCGGCGTACTCGACCGCTCCGTTTTCGCCGCGCCACATGAGGCCGCGCAGACCCCGCATCGACTCGCCGCGGTAGAGCCGCCGAATCATCTCGGGGAATGAATCCTCCGCGTCGCCGCAGTGGACGAAGTCGACCTGCGGGCAGCCGCGCATGATCTCTTCGCCGATGTCGTCCTCGAAGCTCGCGCCGCCCATGACGATTGGGATGTCGGGGTGACGCGCCTTGAGCGCGCGCGCGAGCGCGACGCTGGCGAGCGTCTGCTGGAAGACGACCGAGAAACCTATGAGGCCGAAGCGTGTCCAGTCGATGCTGTTGACGCAGAAGTCTATGAAGGCGGGCGCGGCCTCTTCACGCACGCGGCGCAGGTCTTCGAGTGTGCAGCCGGCGCGGCGGCAGATGCCCTCCAGACTCTGCCCGTAGATGCGGAGGTACTCTTCGTCGTCCGCGAAGTCGCCGAAGGCCGCCTTCGTCCAAATCCACTCGCCGACCATGCTCGGGTAAACGTCGGAGATGACTTCGTTGAGCCGCCAGCCGACGTGCGTGCCGAAGTACATGAAGAGCGAGAAGGTCTGCGCGGAGATGCCTTCGGCTTCGAGCACCGGCTTGAGGAGACCCAGTTGGAACGAGGGGAAGCGCGCCGAGAGCGTAGGCATGCTGACGAGCGCGACGGGTTTGAACGCACTGCTTTTCATGGCGGATACCCGGGCGTGAGTTGGGGCGAGTATTCGTTGTCGGCGGGCGTCGCG
>JBEVKV010000004.1:0-13951 GCA_040509515.1 Pyrinomonadaceae bacterium
CCCCGCCCGACAGGCTACCCGCTCGGCCGAGGCGAAGCGGGTGCGGTCGGTGCCGAAGGCGGCTAACAAGCGCGAACTGTAAACGGCCCCTGAACCGGGCAGGCTCGCGAACACTTCATAGTCCTGGTGCGCCTGGCACAGCCGCTCGATCTGGCGGTCGAACTCGGCGACCGCCTCGACCGTGGCCTTCATCTGCGCGGCGAGTGCCTTGGCCATCACCACCGAGGCGGCGATCACCGCCCGGTCGGTCACGAGCGGGGTGCTCGACCTGATGCGCTCGAGCCTGAGGTCGACTACTTGCGGGCGCGTCGAGTGGTGTTCGCGGAAGAACCGCCGGAGGGTCGTGTCGTGTACCCGCTTGAGCGACCCGAGCGAGGGCCAGCGGAGCAGGAAGTCGGCCACCAACTTCGTGCAGAGGTCGGGGAACCAGTCGAGGACTTGCGGGAAGTAGCCCTTCAGGAGCGAGGTCAGACGGTTGCTGATGCGGCTGCGGTCGTCGACGAGCCGACGGCGGTGCTCGACCAGGTACTGCAACGTGCGGGTCTTCTCGTCGTCCGGCAGCCATGGCTTGAGCTTCTCGCGGTGCAGGGCGAGCAGGTCGGCGAGGTAGGCGGCGTCGCCGGGATCATCCTTGGCCCGGCTCGTCGTGAACGCCTCACGGAACTTGGCCAGCGTCTTCGGGTTGATCGGGTAGAGAGTGAGGAAGTCGTACTTGAGCAGCGCGTAGACGAGCGGGCCGCGCGCCTGCTCCAGGCAGACGGCGACTTGCTGACCCGAGTAACGCCGGCGCAAAGAGTCAGCCCACCGGTCGAGCTCTTCCGGCGTGTGCTTGATGACGGCAGCCTCGCGCTTGCCGGAGGCACAGTCGAGGAGGCAGACATCGTGTTTAGCATCGGACCAGTCGATGCCGACCAGAGCAGCGTATTCGGGCATGATCCCTCCCGTGGAGAAGAACTCCGGTGACAGGGACATGCTGGCCGAGGCTCGGCGAAGTCATTATAGTTGAGGCATGCCGGAGGCCGCCGTCATCTGAGAGTTCGTTGCGGAGCCACAGCACGCGGGCGGGTGCGCGAAGTAATCGTATGAAGCGTCAGGACGCTCCGAGTTCATGATTCGTCACGCCCGCCCGGCACGTCCCACCTTCCGCCTCACGCCCGGCAAAGGTAGCAAAGCTAAGTCGTCGGGAGTAAGCGGCGGTGGCGTCACGAACACCTATATTGAGTTTATGCTCAGCGCAAAACGAGATGTTCCCGCGGCGAGACGATTCTTCAAGAAGATGATGAGGGCGGAGCACCGCCGCCTTCCGTTCTCCATCTCTGTCGATAAGAACGCGGCCTACCCCGAGGCATTCAGCACTTCACAAGTAGAGCGGATTGTGCCGAAGGACTGCAAGTTCCGGCGGGTGAAATACCTGAACAACGTCATCGAGCAAGATCACCGTTTCATCAAGAAGAAGGTGCGAGCGTCCCAATGCTTCAAGCGCTTTCACACGGCGGAGCGAACACTGGAAGGCATCGAGGCAGTGAACATGATGAGGAAGGGGCAGGTCAAAAGGTTAGCCGGAAGCGACGCGCGAGGTCAGGCGAAGTTCGTCGAGAGTCTGTTCGGGATCGCCGCTTAGCGAAAGGCGCCCGAAGCACTTCTGCGCTTGAGAATATTCTTTGCAACGCAACCGATCGATCAAGCGGCGGGGGCGGATTCGTGTCCCCATGACGCAATGCGTCACTAGCGTGGTGACGCATTGCGTCTTCTGCTACGGTATTGCTCGTCAACCGCGGACGAGCAGGCCCGGTAATTTACCGGAGCTGATAAGTCCTCGGTCGATTCTCAAGGCTACGGGTGCGGGCAAGGGGGGACAAAAATGGAGAATAAGGTCAGGGACAACAAACAGGAGGGGCGCTTCGAGCTGGCCCTCGAGGGTGGGCAGGCGGCCTACGTCGAGTACGAGGAGGCGGGTGAAGGCGTCCTGGCGCTAACGCACACGGAGGTCCCCGAGGAATACGAGGGGAAGGTGATAGGCGGAGCGCTCGTCAAAGGGGCGTGGGAGATCGTGCGGGGCGAGGGTCTGAAGATCATGCCCGTGTGCCAATTCGTCTCGGTCTACCTGCGCCGCCACCCGGAGTACCAGGAGCTGGTCGCCTGAGCGGCAGTCTCGGGTGCCGAGTCAACCTGAGGTCGGCCGCTATTTCGCGGCGGCCTCTTGCTCTTCGAGTTGGCGCAGGTAGTCGAAGACCTCCATGCCCTCTCCCTCGGTCCGGAGCGGGTGCGCGTGGTGGGCGTTCCTTGCAGCGAACATCCCCGCGGACGAGCGTGTCACGGAAACCATTCCCCCATCCGGGCGGCAAGGAGGATTCCTTTAAGCGCCGGCCCCGTCTGCCTATCAGCACGTCGAACCGGCATCAAGCGGATCGTCTTCAATGCCGCCGCCGGCCCGATCTTCGGCCCAACCTTTCGCCACATCCCACGCAGGCGACCTCGGCTTTCGTCGTCTAGAACCGCCCGCCTTTTCGGGACGTATGGGTTGACAGTCGGTCGGGGCGCAACACCGCGCCGTAAATCCGGAAAAGGAGTGTCAGGATGAAATTAGCGACGAGGTTGCTCTCGCGGGCGGTGCTGTCAGCCGCGCTGGCCTGCGTGGCCGCGGGCGGCGGTTTGTGTCTCGCGCAGGAGAGGTCGAAGGGGGTCGCCGGGCCGGGGGGCCATTGGTCGCGGCTCGAAGAGACGGTAGCGCGTCTGCTGCGGGAGGGCGAGGTGCCGGGCGCGGCCGTGGCGGTGGTGCGGGGCGGGCGCGTGGAGTGGCACAAGGGGTTCGGCGTGAAGAACGCCCAGACGAAGGAGCCGGTCGACGACTCGACCGTCTTCGAGGCGGCCTCGTTGAGCAAGCCCGTGTTCGCCTACGCCGTGTTGAAGTTGGTCGACCAGGGGAAGCTGGACCTCGACGCCCCACTCTCCAAACACCTGCCGACGCCATACGTCGGGGGTGACGAGCGCCTCAACCTCATCACGGCGCGGATGGTGCTGAGTCACCGGACGGGGTTCCCGAACTGGCGGCCGGGAGGTCAACCGCTGAAGATTCACTTCACGCCGGGCGAGCGCTTCAGCTACTCGGGCGAGGGCTTCGTCTACCTCCAGAAGGTGGTCGAGCGGGTGACGGGCGAGCCCCTGGACGCCCTCGTGCGGCGGACCGTTTTCGCGCCCCTCGGCATGCATCGCAGCAGCTATGTGTGGCGCGACGAGTACGAGTCGGCGAAGGCGTACGCTCACGACGAGGCGGGCGAGGTGGCGGGCAGGAACAAGCCGCAGCAGGCGAACGCCGCCGCGAGTCTGCACACGACGGCCGAGGACTACGCGCGTTTCGTCGCGGCGGTCATCCGCGGCGAGGGCTTGAAGGCGGCGACCGCGCGCGAGATGCTGCGCCCGCAGGTGTGGGTGGACGAGGGCTGCCGCGCCATCTGCATCAACCGGGAGGGCGAGCCGAAGCCGTCGAAAACCGTCGCGTGGGGGCTCGGCTGGGGGCTGCAACGGACGGCCGACGGCGAGACCTTCTGGCACTGGGGTGACAACGGCAACACGAAGGCGTACGTCGTCGCCTCGAAGAAGAGACGCACCGGGCTCGTCTTCTTCGCCGACGGAGCGAACGGGTTGTCGGTCGTACACGAGATCGTCGCCGAGGTCTTCGGCGCGGAGCAGCCCGCGCTCGCCTTGCTCGACTACGAGCGTTACGACTCGCCCTCGCGCCTGCTGCTCCGGCAGGTCTTGGCGAAGGGCCCGGCAGTGCTGGCCGACTACCGCGACCCGAAGGGCGGCCCGCTCACCGAGTCGGAGGTGAACCGTCTCGGTTACCGTCTCCTCGCGCGTAAGAAGTTCGAGGAGGCGGTCGAAGTATTCAAGACGAACGTAGCGCGGTTCCCCGCGTCGGCGAACGCTTACGACAGTCTCGGCGAGGCCTACCTGAAGGCGGGCGAGAGGGAACTCGCCGCCGCCAACTACAGGAAGGCTTCCGAGCTCGACCCGAAGAACGCGAACGCCTCCGCCATGGTGAAGCGGCTCGAAACTAAGGTGGGTGAGGACGGGCTGGCGGCTTACGAAGGCGAGTACGAGGCCCCGTTCGGCGTGCTCAGGGTGTGGCGGGAGGGCGCGCGCCTTTTCGGCCAGGTCGCCGGCACTCCCAGGGCGGAACTGCTGCCCGAGTCGGAGACGCAGTTCTTCGCGACGGGGCAGAACACGCTCCTCGTCTTCGTCAGGTCGGAGGCGGGCGAGGTCACGCACCTCCTGCTGCGCGGCGGCGGCAACGAGACGCGCGCGAAGAAGATAAAATAGGGCCGACGAATCCGGCCGTCAGGTTAACAACTTTGCCGGGGTCGTTATTGAAAGTTAGAAAAGATGGTTAACGCTCGAACCACGCATCCTTGTGACAGAACCGTCGGGAGGGCACGGCCTCAAGCGCCTCTTCGACGCCGTCCCGGCCGTGCTATTTTTCATCCATGAATATGCCCCGAGCCATAGCTCTCGCGCTCTGCATCCTGTTCACCCCATCGATGGTGACAGCCCAATCCGCCCCGCAGCTCAACCGCGACCCGGAGGCGGTTAAGTTCGTCACCTCCGACATCGAAAATTTCTGGCGGGCGTATGACCTCGCGGCGAAGGAGACCGACAAGGCCAAGCGCGCCGCGCTGTTCCAGGTCGAGTACTTCGACAAGGGCAGCCCGGGCCTGAAGGATTTCCTGCGGCTGAGGATCAAGTCGGCCGAGAACCTCGTGAGCGCGATCGACCGGATGCCGAGGTACTACGCGTCGATCCGGCCGCAGACGTTGCGTGTCCGGGGTATGGAGAAGCGCATGCGGGCGGCGTTCAGGAAATTCAAATCCATCTACCTGGAGGCGGTCTTCCCCGACGTCTACTTTCTGATCGGCGTCACCAGCTCGGGCGGGACGACGGGGCCGAGCGGCCTCTTAATAGGGACCGAGATGTACGGCAGGACGGCGAAGGGCTCGACGGACGAGCTGAACGGGTGGCTGCGGGCGGTGCTCTCGACCGTGGAGAACGTGCCGGCCATCGTCGCGCACGAGTCGTGTCACTACAACCAGCGCTACAACACCTCCGCCGACCAGCGTCACCTGCTCGGCAAGGCTTTGCAGGAGGGCGCCTGCGACACCATCGGCGAGCTCATCTCCGGCCGCAACATCAACGAGCATCTGAAAGTTTACGGCAGGGCGCACGAGGCCGAGATTTGGCGCGACTTCGAAGCGGACATGTACAAGCCCGATTTCTCGAAGTGGATCTACAACGCGAACAGCTCCAAGGACCGGCCGGCCGACCTCGGGTATTACGTCGGGTACCTGATCACGCGGGCTTACTACGAAAACGCGAAGGATAAGCGCCGGGCGGTATATGACATCCTGAACATACAGGACGCCCGTGCTTTTTATGAGGCGAGCGGGGTGCGAAGGAAAACGGTGAGGGGCGACCGGTAAGAGGCTAATCCGCGCGGCTCGGACGGCCGAACCGGAACTGGTGATGACGGGCGAATGAAAAGAGCCGATTTCACTGCGCTCGGACGAGGGGTGAGATCCGGTCGATTTACGATAAACGGTTCACGGCTTTTTTGTCCGGGATGAGGTCTCCCGTGAACAGCTCGACAACGGCCTTGGCCGTGCCGACGACGGGGATGATGTCGAGGCTGATGTCGGTGCCGCCGCGCACCGCACCCTTCCGCCGCAGCGTGTAGCCGGCGGTACCAAGCACGACCGCCGTCCCGACGAACGGGATCGGCCGCAGCAGGCGCTGCGCCAGCTTCCACCCGCCGGCCCGCGCCACCCTCTCCGCCACTTCTCTGCGTATCATCCCTTATTAACCCTCCGCCCCGCCGCCGAGTCCCGACTACTACTCCAGACGTCTACATTTAGATGTTCGTGGGCTTCGACAGTTGCAAGCTCAAGGTCAGGCGTTTCAAGTTTGTCCTGCTTAGAGCGTGTTCGGTCTCTGTCGGGCTGTGTTGCTAAAAATATCTTATAGCGTAGAGGGTTGCGGACGGCTCTTCCTCAGGCGGCGATCTGAAAGAGCGAGGCGACGAACTTCGCCTGTCCTTGAGCATCCCTCACCGCTAACCTTTTGACCGAGTATTCCAAATAGGTAGGCGAGTCAACAGTAGTTCGTTACCTACCAAGCTCAGTCGTCAGCATCACGACGATGAGTTGAAGTAGTGAAGTCGAATCGGTCCACAATGGAGATGTTATTGAACCCAAAGTGGGTCGGGAACGGCAGTGTGTAAAAGTAGCTGGTCGAACGCCGAATTAACTGGGCGGGAAGTGCCGGATCGAGCATTCAATCTCGCGGAAGAAAGGCAGGCTCATTCGAATCAGGTTGAATGAGGTGTTCGGCGGCGCGTAACCCGGGCTCGTCCCGCCCGGAGGCTAGATTGGGCTGTCGCCCTTTCTCCTTCCGACGACGCCCGCCTGAAGGGGGGATGGAGTATACGTGTTACAGTCACTGCCACCCCACAAATCACAAAGTAATCACTCGGCTACAGAACGGTAACCATGCGTCGTTTTCAGGATTGACGAAAATCTTCGTTGACATGACGAAAGATTTCGTCAATAATGCGTCTCGTCCGGCGGATATGAGGTCCTCTATGCGAAAAAGAAAAGAGAGGGACGTGGCGCGGCCTACCGATCTGGAGCTATCCATTCTGAGGGTGCTCTGGAAGAGGGGGCGCGGGAGCGTGCGCGAGATACTCCAGGACTACAACAGCGGGCGCGGCGAAGCGGCGGGCTATACGACCATCCTTAAGATGCTGCAAATAATGACGGAGAAGGGGCTGGTGGATCGAGACGACTCCGTACGGCCACAGGTCTACTGGACCAGCCAGTCGCAGGACCAGACCCAGCGCCAGCTCGTGAGTGACCTGCTGGAGAAGGCTTTCGAGGGTTCGGCGAAACAGTTGGTTATGCAGGCGCTGTCCGCGAAGGCCGCGTCGGAGGAGGAACTGGCAGAGGTCGAGAGGCTCCTGGACAGGTTAGAGGGAGAAGAGGGGTGAGCGGAGTGTTTGACGTGGAGTCCTTCCAGATCCTGCACGGCCTCGCCCAGGGCTTGCTCCACTCCATCTGGCAGTGCGCGGCGGTCGCATTCCTCCTGGCGGGTGTGCTCGCGCTGCTGCGCGGCAGCAGTTCAAACGTCCGGTACGTGTCCTCGTGCTGCGCCATGGCGCTGATGCTTCTGCTCCCGTCGGCGACCGTGTGGAAGTTCTTGAGCTCGACACCTGGCGCGCCGATGGAGGACGCGTCTGAAGTCACGGGGGCGTCCGGCGTGTTCCTGGCAGAGCCCAAACCGGGTGGCCGCTTAAACGAAAAGCCTGTGACGCCGTCAGCCGGTTCCCCCCAACCCGCGTGGAATGAATCTCCCACGGAGCGAGCGGCCCGCCTCCTTCCCTGGCTGACGCTGGTCTGGCTCGCGGGCGTCATGCTGCTATCCATGCGCACGCTCGGGGGGCTGGTGTTCGCGCACAGGATGAAGCTGCGCGGTGCGCGGCCGGTGTCCGGGCTCTGGCTGGAAAGGGCGGCTGAGATTGCGCGGAAGCTCTCCGTGAGCGGCCCCGTGAAGGTGCTTGAGTCTTCGCTCGTGAGCGTGCCTACCGCCGTCGGCTGGCTGCGGCCCGCCATCCTTCTACCGGCATCCGCGTTTACCGGGCTCACGCCGCAACAGTTGGAGGCCGTACTGGCGCACGAGTTGGCCCACGTCAGGAGGAACGACTACCTGGTGAACGTGCTCCAGACCGGCGTCGAAACCCTTCTCTTCTATCACCCTGCGGTCTGGTGGGTGTCGCGGCAGATCAGGGCCGAGCGCGAGCACGTGTGCGACGACATGGCGGTCCGGGTGACGGGCGACGCGATGACTTACGCCCGCGCTCTGACGAGGATCGAGCGGCTGCGCACCGCTGCCCCGCGCCTCGCGTTGGGGGCCGACGGCGGGAGCCTGAGGTCCCGGGTTTCGCGGCTCGTGGAAGGGCCGCCGAGCCCGCGCCACTTCTCGCCCCTCCTCGTCGGGCTCTTCCTGATTGTCGGTACGCTCACGGCCGTAGTCTGCGCCCGCGCGGTCATCCCTCAAAAACAGGCTGTAAAGTCCCCGCCGCGGTCGCTGGCGGCTGACGCCGAAGCGGAGAAGAGTGCGGGCGATGCCGCAGAGTCGCAGGATCCCGGTTCAACCTTTATGGCGGCCGGTGACGACACGGAAGGGGAAGACCCCGAGGTCCGGCGCGTCGCGGTCGAAGCGCTGGGCGGGCGAGACGGCGCGGTGGTGGTGTTGGACCCGCGCACGGGGCGCGTCTACGCGGTCGTTAATCAGGAGTGGGCGCTCAGGCGCGGCTGGGTCCCGGCGTCAACCATGAAACTCGTGACGGGCCTCGCGGGGGTCGGCGAGGGGCTGTTCGACCCCGCGGAGAAGATGCGCGTGCAGGGCCGGGCCGAGCGCCTCGACCTGACCGGCGCCCTGGCCCTCTCCGACAACGCGTACTTCAAGTCCGTCGGAGCGCGTGTGGGGGCCGGACCCATCCTGGACTACGCGGGCCGTCTCGGGCTCGGGGAGCGGACCGGCATTAACTACGAAGGGGAGGTGGCCGGCAGTCTGCCCTCCGCCGAGGATGTGGCGAGCGTCACGCGCCTGGGGGTCGGCGAGGGCGTAGAGGTCACACCCGTACAGTTGGCGGTGCTGGTCTCGGCGTTGGGGAACGGGGGAAAGCTCGTCGTACCCAGAGTCCCGAGGGCGCCGCGGGACGCCATCGGCGAAGTCACCCCGCCGCAGCGCGAGATCGGAATCCCGGAAGGGGTGCGGAACCAAATCATCCCCGGAATAATCGCGGCGGTCGAGCGCGGCACCGCCAGCGGCATCGGAGACCCGACGCTGAAGATCGCAGGTAAGACCGGGACTTTGGCGGGCAGAGATGGCAACATCGGACTCTTCGCATCGTACGCCCCGGCCGACTCCCCTCGCCTGACCGTCGTCGTGCTGACGCAGGGGGACGGGGTGAAAGGGGCGACGGCGGCTAAAATCGCCGGGGCCATTTACAAAGCCCTGCGCGGGCGGCTCTCGGGTTAAACCGTAGGACTTTCGGGTAACTCTTATCCTCCCCACTTCCATGCGTCATGGCGGCCCACGGGGCTACCGAGGCTAAACCTTTAAGGCATTTATTCGGGATGTGGCGCCGAGCCTAGCGGCTCGGGGGCGGTGAGGTGTGTTCATGCGAGTGTCGAATGTTGGTGCCATCACGGGCGTGACGGCAATTAGCGCCGGGCGTTTGCTGGTCATAGCCTTCGCGCTGACTGCCGCCCTGCTCCGCCCGACGGCGGCCGCGGGACAGGCGGCGACGGGCGCCGCCCCCGCACACGCCGCCACCTCCGCGGCGAAATCTTCTCCCGCCGTGCCCCCTGAGAAGAGCCGCCCGGTCGTCGTGACACGGTTCGAGAAGGCCCCGGTCGTCGACGGCAAGCTCGACGAGGAGGTCTGGAAGACTGCGGCCGTCCTCAAGGACTTCTATCAGACCAACCCCGGCGACAACGTCGCGCCGAGTTACCCGACCGAGACGCTGCTCGGCTACGACTCCCGCACGCTCTACATCGGCTTCCGCTGCGCGGACGATCCGACAAAGGTGCGTGCCACCCTGGCCAGGCGCGACGCCGTGCCCGGGACGGAGGACACCGTCCGCATCCTGCTGGACACCTTTAACGACAAAAGGCGCGCCTACGTCCTCGTCTTCAACCCGCTGGGAGTCCAGCAGGACGGCGTTCGCACCGAGGGCTCGGGCGACGACTTCAGCGTCGACGTGGTGATGGAGTCGAAGGGCGTGATCACCGCCGACGGCTACACGGTCGAGGTGGCCGTGCCCCTCAAGTCGCTCAGGTATACGGCGGGGAAGGGCAGACTGTGGGGCGTGCACGTCTTTCGCACCATCCAGCGGCTGGACGGCGAACAGGACTCCTGGATGCCGATCTCGCGCAGCGACGTGAGCACCCTCGGGCAGGCCGGTCACATCACCGGACTTGAAAACCTCTCGACCAAACGCACGCTCGAACTCATCCCGAGCCTGACAGTCTCCGAGACAGGCCGGCGCGTGAAGTCCATCCCGCCCTCGGTCCTGGAGGCCGCGCCCGGACTCGTTGACCGCGGGCGTTTCGTCAACGGCCCCGCGGAACTCGACCCGGGTCTCACGGTCAGGTTCGGCATCACGCCGACGGTCACGCTCGACTTCGCCGCCAACCCCGACTTCGCGCAGGTCGAGGCCGACCAGCTCGTCGTCACGACCAACCAGCGCTTCCCCATCTTCTTCCCCGAGAAGCGCCCCTTCTTCCTCGAAGGGGTGGAGATATTCCAGACCCCCCTGACCGCGCTGCACACCCGGGCCGTCGTGGACCCCGACTACGCGGCCAAGCTCACTGGTAAGGTCGGGCGCGACAGCTTCGGCCTCCTCGTCGCCTCCGACAACGGGCCGGGCAACTTCGTCGGCGACGACAGGTTGAACCCGAAGAACTTCCACTACCTCGACCGCAACGCGCGGGCCGCCGTCTTCAGGTACAAGCGCGATGTGGGGAGGGATTCGAACGTCGGGCTGATCGGCACGAGCTACGACTTCAAAGGGCGCGAGGAGCCCCCGACCGATTTCGACTCCGAAACCAACGATCCCTGCGGGGCGCAGAAGTCGCTCGAAAGGGTCAACCGGTTGGGCGCAATCGACGGCCACTTCCGCGTCGATAAGATAACCAACTTCGATTTTCAGGTGGCGGCGACGACCTCGCGCCGGTGCTTCTTCGACCCCGAGGCCGGGCGCGGTATTTACAGAAGAGGGAGGGGGCTCGCCTACACGGCCGTGTACGACGTGACGGGCCGGAACTTCGGCTGGGTGCTCGGGGCGGAGGGGCGCACGCGCGACTACCGCGCCGACCTCGGCTTCACGCCGCGCACCGACAACAACTACGACTGGTTCGGCTTCCGTTACTCGATCGACCCGAAGCAGAAGGGGTGGCTGGTCAACTGGAAGGTCACCTCCTCCGGTAGCGTCGACTACGACTTCCGCGGCCGCCTTCAGTACTGGCAGGCGGCCGCGATCGCCTACTGGTTCCTGAGGCGCAACACCAACTTCTGGCTCGCCTACAGGCGCGGGGGCGAGAGGCTCTACGAGGAGGAGTTCGGCACCCTGCGGGGGCCGGGACGTGCGGGGGCCTTCTCCGGCCCCGGAGGGCGCTCCGCAAACAGGCATGACTTCGTCCTCTTCTTCTCGATGAAGCCGACCAAGAAGTACGGCGGCCAGCTCAAGGCGGCCTACCGGATGGGCACGTTCGATTTAGACTTCGGCGGCGGCCCGGGATTCCCGAGGGTGAGCCCGTCGGCGCTCTCCGACCCCGACGCGCCGCTCGACCCGGGGCCGGGCAACCTGCTGGACCTCAGCGGCTACGCCTACTACCAGCCGACCGACGCCCTCCGGGTCACGCTCGACTATCTAAAGAACCGTCTGGTGCGCGACGACACGAGGCTCGTAGCCTTCAACGATGACATCTACTCGGTGCGGGCCACCTACCAGTTCACGAGGTTCGTGGCGGCACGGGCCCGCGTCGACTACACGTCTCTACAGTCGCGCGGCAGGGCGCAGTTCCTCTTCGCGTGGACGCCGAACCCAGGCACGGCCTTCTACGCCGGTTATAACGACGACGTGAACCGCAACGGGTACAGTCCCACGAGCGGGCTGTACGAGCCCGGCTTCCGCCGCAACGGCCGCACCTTCTTCGTCAAAATGTCATACCTCTTCCGAAAGAGCTTTTAATAGGGGGCCGTGACATGAACGCCCACGGCGGAGGTCAAGGGAGAGTTCGGTGGAGAGGAAGACATATTGCCACGCCCGTTCATGCGCCGTCCTCTGCTGGACAGTGGCGCCTTAACCCTACACCGACGACGTGACCGCCCCTGAAGCCATGAACCGTCCATCCTCCCGCGCGATAGACCGCGCCGCGCCAATTATCGCTATCCTCGCAGTCGCCATCATGGCGGCTGTCTCGCTCAGGAGCTTGTGGCTGCCGACGGCGCACGGCGGCGGCCCGGCCAGCTTCTCGGCCGAGCGCGCGATGGCGCACGTCGAGGCGCTCGCGGCCAGACCGAGGCCGGCGGGCTCGGCCGCGCACCGTGCCGCCCGGGACTACATCGTGACGGCGCTGCGCGAGAGTGCCGGACTCGTGGCCGAGACCCGCGTCGCCGCGGCGACGAGCACCCGTTATGGCCTGCCCTACGACGCGGCGCGCGTGCACAACGTCGTCGCTACGATTCCGGGCACCGATTCGTCGCGCCGCATCGTTCTCATCGCTCACTACGACACCGTGCTCACGAGCCCCGGCGCGGGTGACGACGCGGCCGGCGTCGCCACACTCCTTGAGGCGGGCCGTGCGCTCGCCGCCGAGTACGGCGGCGGGCCGGACGTGACGCTGCTTTTCACCGACGCCGAGGAGGTCGGCGCCGTCGGAGCCGAGGCGTTCCTCGCGTCCGGCGGCCTCGACCCGGGGCGGACGACCGTTCTCAATTTCGACGCGCGGGGCACCGGCGGGCCGTGCGGGCTCATCGAGACGGCGGGGGACGAAGGCCGGCTCGTGCGGGTCGTCGCGCGCTCAGGCGCGCCGGTCGCGGCGTCGTCGTTGCTGCCGGCGCTCGCGCGGCTCCACGGGGTCGGGACAGACTTCCGCCCGTTCCGCGAGGCGGGCGCGGGCGGGTTGAATTTCGCGATAGTCGACGGCGTCGCACGCTACCACACGCCGGCCGATGCGCCGCCGTCGCTCGACCGGGAGAGCGTGCGGCGACAGGGCGAAGCGGCCGTCGCCCTCGTCCGCGCGCTCGGCGATGGCGCCGACGACGGCTCCGGCTCCGTGTCCTACTTCACAGCGCCGTGGGCCGGCCTCGTCGTCTACCCGCGGTTCCTCGACCTCGTCGCGGCAGCGCTGGCGACGGTGCTCGTCGCGTTCTGGGTCGTGGCATCGGTCAGGCGTGGGCACTCGTCGATGGCGAAGCTCGGAGCGTCCGGTCTCGCCGCGGTCGCGGCCGTGACTCTGGCGGCGGTCGCGTGCTATGCCGGGTGGTGGCTCGTGCGCGCACTCGGGGCGGGGCCGACGCCCGGGCTGGCGGATCCGTACGACCCGTTCCCGTACCGGCTCGCCGCCGTCCTGCTCGCGGCGGGGACGGCACTCGGCGTGGCATGCGCCGCGCGGCAGATAGGCTTGACGACGCCAACCGGCCTCCTCCCAGTTATAGGCGTCGCCGTACTCTGGGGACTCGCTCTCGGGCTCCCCGGAGCGGCATACCTCCTCGCCGTCCCGCTGCCGTTCGTCGCGCTGCACGCGGTCGCGTCGGGCGGCGGCCGCGACCGAGCCGTAGCGCGGGCCATCGGCGCCGCGGCCGCGTCACTCCCGGTCGTACTCGTCTGGGCTCCGGTTCCATACGTCCTGCTGGCCGGGCTCCGGCTCTCGGCGGCGTGGGCGGCCGGCGCGGTCGCGGCCTTCGCCGTGCTCCTCTGCGCGTCGGTGTTCGAGCGGGCGCGCTTCGCGGTCGACGGCCGTGTCGCGGCGACGCTGGTCGCGCTGGCGGCCGTCGCGGCGTGTGTCGGAGTCGCGCGTGAAGGCGCTTCGCCCGAGACGCCGCGCCCCGTCTCGGTCGCCTATGCGCTCGACGCGGACGCCGGCCGCGCCTTCCGGGTCTCGGATCGCGGGAGCGCGGGCGGAGCGGAGGATACGATTTTCGCGGACGCGCTGCCGGTCGAAGCGCTCCCGCGGTTCTTCGGCGAGGACGGCGCGCTCAAGCGGGCCGCGGCGGCGGCCACGCTCGCCGTCCACGGGCCGGAGGTGGCGCTCGTCGGCGACGCGGCCGCGGACGGGCGTCGCGAGCTGACCGTCCGTGTGAGGTCGCGCCGTGGGGCGCCGTGGCTCCACGT
>JBEVKV010000005.1:0-5062 GCA_040509515.1 Pyrinomonadaceae bacterium
CCGGCCGCCTCCTCGAACTTCGGCGCGAGGTCGTCGCGCAGGAGGTCGAAGGCCGCGCGCAGCGGCGTGCGCCAGCGCTGGTTCCAGCCCTCGGGCGCGTTGGCGTCGCAGCCGCAGTCGCGCGTCCAGCGCCCGAGCCCGTGCGAACAGCTCCACGCCGTCCCTTCGCCATCGGGGCCGGACTTCAGACGGACTTCGTGCTCGGGCTCGTACGTGTCGAGAAACTCGCCGTAGTTCGTGACCCGCAAACCCTGACGCCCGGCCTCGACTTCGAGCGCGTAGGCGATGCAGCGGTCGCCCCAACGGAAGTGGTGGCCGTAACTCTCGCCGTCGGTGGCGACGTTGACGATTCGCGCGCCGCCGCGCGCCGCACGCGCACACGCCGCGACGAGACCCTGACTCGACGCGAGCAGCCCCTCGAAGGCGATGCCGCGCGCCACGCGCCCGTCGTAGAAGAAGACCGCGATGGAGCGCCCCGAGCCGTCGCGGTGTAAGAACTTGTAAGGGACGCTCGCGTCGATTACGCCGTCCGCGACCGTCAGCCACTCGCCGGAGCCCGCGGCGCGCACAGCGCCGGCCTGAAAGGGCGAGAGGATGACGTAGCGCAGCCCCTCTTCGATGAGGGCTTCGAGCGTCGCGTCGTCGCACGCGGTCTCGGGGAGCCAGAGCGACTCGGCCTCGCGCCGGTAGCGGCGGCGGAAGTCGGCGAGCCCCCAACGTATCTGCGTGCGGCGGTCGCGCTCGTTGCAGAGCGGGAGGATGGAGTGGTTGTAGCCTTGCGCGACCGCGTTGCCGTGGCCGCCGCGCGCGACGGCGCTCTCGCGGTCGGCTTCGAGGATGCGCCGGTACGTCTCGGGGTGAAAACGTTCGAGCCAGTTCAGAAGCGTCGGGCCGAAGTTGAAGCTGAGGAGCCCGTAGTTGTTGACGACGCGCTCGACGCGCCCCGACGAGTCGCCGATGCGCGAGAAGGCATTGGGGCGGTAGCACTCCGCGTGGATGCGCTCGTTCCAGTCGTGGAAGGGCGACGCGCCCGGCTCGCGCTCGACCAGCTCCGTCCAGGGGTTCTCGCGCGGCGGCTGATAGAAGTGGCCGTGTATGACCAGCGCGGTCGTCATCTAAAAGGGCTGCTCCGTCGGCTGATAGGGAAGTCGGAATTTAAGCTATCACGAATCGCCCGAGAGTCAAATCACGGGACTCTTCGCCGCGGGCGCGAAAAAGGCGGAAGCGCCGTCGCCCCGCCTTCCCGAGTCTGCATTGATTTTGAGCTTAACGCTGCGCGACGAGCGGCTCTTCGCGGTGGATGCTCTTGAGGGTGATGTCGAGCTGGCCCATTTCGTGCGAGAGGCGGGCCTTGAGCGGGACGTGGCGCTCGTCGTTCGTCACCCAGATCGACATCTTGCCCTTGCCCTCTTCGACGGGGCGGCCCGGCCCGAACAGCTCAACGTCCACGCGGACGACCTCGACCTTGCCGAGCACGCTCTTCATCTTCTTCTTCTCGACGACGACCGTCGCCGGCACCTGATAGACGCGCCCCGAGTCGCTGATGGCGATGTTAAAGGTCTGCCCCGGCGTGAGCGGCTGCGTGCGCAGGAAGTAGATGGCCGAGACGATGTCCTGCGTCGGCCCCGAGAGCGCGTTCGTGATGACGCGCGGCGCGGCCTCGGTGTTGTTCGGGTCGCGCTCGGTGAACTCGACCGTTCTGGTCTGCTGGTCGAAGACCGCCTCGCTCGTCCGCAGGCGCTTGCCCTGCTCGTCGCGCTTGGTCGTGCGCATCGCGTAGAAGTCGTTGGGCTCGACCTGCGACTCGGCGTGGAACTTGAAGGTCACGCCGAAGAGCTTGCTGAAGAAGCCCTTCGACACCACGTCGGTCGTCAGCACGAGCGGGGCGGGCGCGGCCGCCTCGCCCTCGGTCGTGACGGCTGAGGCGCTCGGGCGCTGCGCCTTGAAGCGCAGCTCGGCGATGTTGATGCCGCGCAGGATGGCGCGCGTGAACTCGCCCTCGTAGACCAGCTCCTCCGAAGGGACGAAGGGCATGGCCGGCGCGGGGCGCGGCTGTGTACGCTCTTTGGGCGTGTCCGTTGCCAGTACGACCGAAGAGAGTACAACGGCAAAAAGCAGCGCCGTCATCGTCGTAGCAGTGATTTTGGACATAATTCTGCGAGGCATAGCGTACCCCCTTCTTCTACCCGTCTTTTCGTGTGCTTGTTCAGGTCAGAAAGCCAGAACTGCTTTCAGCCATAGCACGCACCATGCCACGAGCAGCCCGAGCGCCGCGCGGTATTCGCGGTAACGCATGTAGAGTGACGGGTCGAACTTCACCGGCGCTGCCGCCGCCGCGGGCCCGCCCGGCCTGTAAGGCGTCGGGCGGGGGAAGAGGAGCGGGACGGCCTCGGCGTAAGCTTTATACTCGCCGCCGAACATCTCGGCGAGCGTCGATGCTTCGACGCGCATCACCGGCCAGTAGATGCCCAGGAACAGCGCCGCGAACAGCCCGCCGAGCACGAGGAAGAGCATCAGACCCGAAGAGGCCGCGACGGTGAAGCCGATCCCCAAAATGAAGCTGCCGAGGTAGAGCGGGTTGCGCGTGTGCGCGTAAGGGCCGGAGACGGCGAGCTGCGCGTTCTTGCGTATGTGCCCCGACGCCCAAGCGCGTATGGCGAGCCCGACGAGCGCGACCACGCCGCCGACCGCGAGCGAGCGCCGGTCGGGCCGCGCCAGCACGATGAAGACGGCCGCGCAGGCGAACCCTAAGGGCACGCGCCAGCGCTGCACCCACGTCCCGCCCCTACGCGCCACGGGCACCCACCTCGACCGCGCCCGAAATTTTCGACGCGCGCCGCAGCCTCTCGCCGACGGCCTCGGCCACGCGCGCGACCTCGATGTCCATGCAGACCCAACGCGAGCACGCGCGTCGGTGGCAGTCCGTGCGGCAGCCGATGTCCGCGCGCTCGACGCAGATGTCCTCGGCGCGGGGCGAGCCGTTGCGCCACCACTCGGTCGGGCCGAAGAGTCCGACGACGGGCGCGCCGGCCGCGACCGCGAGGTGCGTCGGGCCGGTGTCGCCGCCGACGTAGACGGACGCACGCCGCGCCAGCGCGTAGAAACCTTTGAGCGTCGGCGAGGCCGCGACCGTCCCGCCCGCGCGGCTCGAAGCGACGACGCGCTCGGCCAGTTCGCGCTCGCCGGGGCCGTACGTGACGACCGAGCGCAGGCCGTGCGTGACGAGCAGCGCGTCGGCGAGCGCGCCGAAACGCTCCGCGTCCCAGAGCTTCGTCGGCCAGCCGCCGCCCGGGTTCAGGATGGTGAATCTTTGTCCGACGAGTCGGACGAGCGCGTCGGCCTCGCGCTCGTGCGCAGGCGAGACGGCGACGGGGAACTCGAACGCGTCGGCGTCGGTCGGCAACTCGACGCCGAGCGCGCGCGACGCGAGCGATAGATTTTTTCTAATGACGTGGACGCGGGTCGGCACCGCGAAGGTCTGTGTCAGGAGCAGACGGCTCAGCGGCTCGCGCGAAGAGGCGCGGTCGAAGCCCGCGCGGCGCTTCGCGCCCGAGAGCCGGGCGATGAGTGCTGATTTGAAAAGGCCCTGGAAATCTAAGGAAAGGTCGAAGGGTGAGGCGCGTAACCGCCGCAACTGCCGGCGCGTTGCCGACAGCGTCTCCCCAGACAACGGCCAGCGCCTCAAGCCCTTCGTGTCCACTTCGATGAGGGTTTTTAAAAAGTGGTTGTCCCTCAAAATTTCCGCCGCGCCGCGTTCGACGACCCACGAAATCTCGGCCCCCGGCACGGCCCTGCGCACCGCCGCCAGCGCGGGCAGAGTGTGCACCACGTCGCCGATGCTCCCGAGTTTGACGAAAAGAATTTTCATAAGAGGCGTGAACCGTGAGCCGTAAACCGTGACGAGAAAAAACAGCGGCTCTCGCTCGTCACGGTTTACGGTTCGCGGTTCACGTTCTTCAACATTTCCGTGCTCGAATGGTCTTTCGGGTCGCCGACGATCTGGACGCGTCCGCCGAAGGAGCGCACCACGTCGCGCTCGGGGACGGAGTCTTCGGTGTAGTCCGTCCCCTTGGCGTGTACTTCGGGGCGGAGCGCGAGCAGGAGTTCGGTCACGGTCGGTTCGTGGAAGATGGTGACGTAATCGACCGCGCGCAGCGCCGCGACCGTCTCGGCGCGCTCGCGCTCGGGGACGAAGGGCCGCCCCTCGCCCTTCAGACGCCGCACCTGCTCGTCGCCGTTGATGCCCACGACCAGAAGGTCGCCGCACCCCTTCGCCGCTTCGAGGTAGCGGACGTGCCCGACGTGCAGGATGTCGAAGCAGCCGTTGGCGAAGACGACGCGCGCCCCGCCCCTGCGCGCAATCGCCACGCGCGCGATCAGGCGGTTGCGCTCAAGGATGCGCGCCGCGGCCGTCGTCTTTGCCTGCTCGTCGTCCTCTCTCATGTCCTCACTGTTCGCCGACGCGCCGGACGGTTCCCTCGAAGCGCTCGGCGCGCACGTCGTAGCGCACGTCGTAGCTGTCGAGCGTGCCGCCACGCCCGCGGTAATCAACCTCGAACTTCCAGCGGCCGGGCCCCGACGGCTCGCGGCTGAAGAGGTAGTCCACCCAGTTGAGCACGTCGGTCGTCTTCTTCCCGGCGTACTCGGTTTCGAGGCTCAAGGCGTACTGTACCACCCGGTCGCGTTGCTCGCTGTAGCCGAACAGCGCCGTCTCCAAACCCATGCAGGCGAGCGCGTCGTAGAGCGCGAACTCCTGCGCGCGGCCGTCGCCGTTGTAGTCGCGCAGGTGCATGATCGTCGGCCGCCCCTCGCGCCCCGCAGGCGTGCCCCCAACGTGATAGTAGCCGCCGGCCTTGATGCGGAAGGGCAGGTCGAACTCGTCCTCGCCGTGCGAGTACTCCTGCAAGACCTTCAGCGTGTTGACGACGCGGCCGGCCCCCGCGTCCACGAGCGAGACGCGCGCCGGGCCGCGGTAGAAGCTGCCGCGCGTCTCCTCGGGGCAGGTGTAACCCTCTTCGGAGTCGCGCGGGTATCTCTTCGGCCTTTGCATCCAGAGGACGAG
>JBEVKV010000006.1:0-16349 GCA_040509515.1 Pyrinomonadaceae bacterium
CCAATTTCATCTCTCATCCCCTGCCTAAATCAATTTGAAATTTCAAATCGTCCTAGTCGCCCGCGACGCCGGCGGCCGTCTCCGCGGTGACGAAGAGCGGTTTGATGTGGCGGTCGTAGAGGTTCTCGGTGACGTTGCGGCCGACGACCTCTTCGTTCTCTTTGAGCAGCCCGAGGTAGCGTTCGCCCATCTTGGCCGCGACCTTGTAGCCGACGTGGAGCAACTGACGCAGGGAAGGGTTGTAGAGCGGGTTCGTCTGGTCGTGGCGGAGCGCGCCGACGTACTGCTCGGAAGTCCAGCCCTCGACCTCTTCGGCCGAAGGAAGCTTCGAGCGGTCGATGTCGATGACGGTCGCGTAGGGCGCGCACAGCGCGTCGATGTCGGCGAGCGCCTTGCCGTAAATCTCTTTGGCCAGCTCAAGCCCCGCGCCGCCCGCCTCGGCCAGCCCGATAATCTCTTCGAGCCAGGTGGTGCCGGCCGTCTTGACGTGGATGCCAGCGCCCGTGCGCGCGAGCGCCTTGCGGATGGGCTCGTAGATGGAGAACTTGTCGCTGCCCGAGTGGACGCTGAGCTTGAGATTCGACGGCAGGTCGTACGTCCCGACGGCGTGCGCGATGACCGCGATGTCCTCGTTGAACTCCTTCTCGAACTGCGCCACGTCGCCGACGTAATCGACGCCCTTGTTAAAGCGCCCGGTGAATTTCGGCGCAACCGTCTGCGCCGGAATCTTCTCGTCGGCGATGGCGGCGAGGATGACCAAAAGCTCGGGCGGCGTCTGCGGCGTGTCGGTCTCGTCCATCGAGACTTCGGCGATGAAGTTGCCCTCGCCCTTCGCGGCGGCGACGTGGCGGTAGATGGCGCCCGCGTCCTGCACGGCGCGGAGGAACTTGCGCGCGATGCGCTCTATCTCTTCGCGCGTCGTCTCGAAAGGCTCGGCGATGCCCGGAATCCGGATGCGGCCGATCAGCTCGGGGTGGCGCTCGACGAAGGCGCGCACGTCCTCGTCCGAGGCGGGCTGGCCGATGGAGTCGGCCACGTCGAGCGTGTAGAAGTCGCTCGTCTCGATGAACTCGTCGACGATGTCGAGGCGTATGTGGTCGGCGTCGACGTGGAAGGGCTTCGTCCAGCCGAGTTCACGGACGGCCGTCTCGGCGGCGGCCAGCACGGAGGGCGGCTTCGAGCCGACGATGCCGTGCTCGCGATAAGACTTATTCCAGACGGGCGTCACCTCGACGCCGCGCTCGGCGGCCTGCTGGCAGGCGCGCAACTGCGCCTTCGCCTGGTGCGCGAACCTGTCGCCGACACCGAAAGAGTATTTCTCAAGCTTCAAAGCGTCACTCATACGATTCTCCTTGACTCGGAAAGGGCCTTCGACGGAAGGCCGCCGGGCGTTCTTGGCCGCCGAACGAAAATTTGACGGGCTTACAGTTTGACCAGCTCTGCGATCCTCACGGGCCGGCGCTTCTCGATGCTGGTGCGGGCGGCGACGCCCGTCAGCACAGACATCGCGCCCGCGCGCGAGTCGGGCAGGCGCATGTGTTCGGGCACGCGCGCGTTGCGGAAGATGACATCGCGCAGACGGTCGTCGCCGCCGGCGTGGCCGCCCTGTACGTGCGGCATCTCTATCTGCACGCGCTTGCCGCTGAAGTTCTTGATGAGGTAAACCTCGGGGTCTACCTCGACCTTCCACGGCTGGCGCTCGTAGTCGCGTATTTCGAGCCGGCCGTGCTCGCCGTTAAAGGCCAGCCGGTAACCTTCTATCGGCATCGAGGCGTTGAGCGAATAACTCATCTGGACGCCGTTGGAATACTTCACGGCGGCGTTCATCGTGTCGTAGATGTCAACGTCCTCGCGGAAGACGCAGCCGTCGCGGTGGTAGCCGTCAACGTCCTCGGCCTGCGCGTAGAGCTTCATCAAACGCTCGTTCTTCGTCATGTCCCAGTAGAAGGGGCACTTCGCCTTGTGCGGGCACGGGCGGCAGTGCGTGTGGCGGAACGGGTTCGCCTTGCCGTAGACGTTCAACTCGCCGAAGGCCATCACCTCGACGGGGTCGGCGCCGAGCCACCAGTTGACGAGGTCGAAGTGGTGCGTCGCCTTGTGAACCCAGAGGCTCCCGCCGCGCGACTTCAGACGGTGCCAGCGGCGGAAGTAGTCCGCGCCGTGGCTCGTGTCGAGGTACCAACTGAAGTCGACGGACGTGACGGGGCCGATCTCGCCCGACTGGAGAATCTCTTTAATCTTCTGATGCTTCGGCGCGTAGCGGTAGTTGAAGGCGACGACTATCTTGCGGTTGTTGCGGCGCTCGGCGTCGAGCACGGCCTTGACCTGTGCGGCCTCCGTCACCATCGGCTTCTCGGTGATGACATCTATCCGGCGGTCGAGCGCGCGCGTGATGAAATCGACGTGCGTCGCGTCCACGGTCGTGACCATCAGCACCTCGGGCTTGGTGCGGTCGCACATCTCGTCGAAGCTGGTGAAGGTCGGGCAGTCGGCCCCGATCAGCTCTTTGCCAGCCGCGAGCCGCTTGGGGTTGATGTCGGCGAGGCCGACGAACTCCAGAACGTCCGCGTACTTCTTGAAGAGGTCGGCGCCCCACATGCTCGTGCCGCGGTGGCCGGTGCCGACCATCGCGTAGCGGCGGCGCGCGCGCGGCTCGACAGAGGCCAGCGCCGTCCCGCCCAGCGCGAGCGTGGCGGCGGCGGCCGTGCCCGCCGTCTTGACGAAATCCCTGCGGTTAAGATTTTTCGAGTCAGACATTGCCGGTTATTTAACCCCCGCCTTCAAATCCGATTTGACGTAAGCCGCGAGCGCGGGCTCGACCCGGCGCAGCTCGTCGGCGACGACGCGGCCGAAGACTTCGCTTCCGCGCTCGCCGAGGTGCGTGTAGTCCATCTCCTGCCCGCCCTTGCCGTCCGATTTCATCTTGCCAAGCTCGTCGCTCCCCGCGCGCCCCATCCTGTCGATCAGCTCGATGCTCAGCGCGTGGAGGTCTATGACGGGGACGCGCTTCTCGGCCGCGACGCGCTTGACGGCGTTGACGTAGGGGAACAGGTCTGAGTTTATTTTGTCGTCGTTGCCGAAGCGCCGACGCGTGAGCGACGTGACGAGGACGGGCTTTGCGCCGGCGGCGCGCGACTCGTCCACGTAGCGCGCGATGTTGGCGGCGTAGGTCGTCTCGGGGTCGGTCTCGCGCTCGGGGCCTTTGCCGGGCATGTCGTTGTGGCCGAACTGAATCAGGATGTAGTCGGGCTTCAACTCAAGAGACTTCTTCCACCACCCTTCGGCGGCGTAGGACTTCGAGCTGCGCCCGTTCTTCGCCATGTTGACGACCTCCGCCTCCGCGGAGACGAAGCGCTTGAAGCCCGGCCCCCAGCCGTCGGACTCTCCGACGGTCGAGTCGCCGACGAGCACAATCCTGACGCGCCCCGCGCCGGCGAGCGCCAGGTTGTCGACGAGCTTGCCGTTGACGCGCACGTTCTCAAGCGTCATCCCCGAGACGTTTTTGACGACGGCCGGCCGCTCGACGTTATCGAACGTGCAGTTCTTCAAACGCAGGTCGTAGACGGGCGCGTTCTCGAAGCCCTGCACGTCGAGCGCGTGGCGGCTCTTGCCGCTCTTGAGGCCGTCGATAACGAGGTTGCGGACGACCGGCGTAAACTTGCCCTTCGCGCCTTCTTCATAGTTGAAGTCCACGGTCAGCACCGCGTGCGCGACCTGCCCGACCGTGATGTTGCGGAAGAAGATGTTTTCGAGGAGCCCGCCGCGCACCGCGTTGTTCTTGAAGCGGAGCGCGTGGTCGAGGTCGGGGCTGTCCATCGTGCAATTCTCCGCGAAGAGGTAGCGCACGCCGCCCGAGATTTCGCTGCCGATGGTGACGCCGCCGTGCCCCTGCTTCATCCGGCAGCCGCGGATGACGATGTTCTCCGAAGGGACTGCGAGACGCCGCCCATCGGCGTTGCGCCCCGACTTGACCGCGATGCAGTCGTCGCCGGTGTCGAACAGGCAGTCTTCGATGAGCACGTCGCGGCACGACTCCGGGTCGCAGCCGTCGTTGTTGGGGCCGTGCGTCTCGATGCGCACCTTGCGGACGGTGACGTTGGTGCAGAGCACGGGGTTCAACTCCCACATCGGCGAGTTGACGACGCGCACGCCTTCGATCAGCACGTTTGTGCAGCGGTAGGGCTGGACGAACTGCGGGCGGAGGTAGTGGCCTTCGCCGAAGACGCGCTCGGCGACGGGCGCGCCGCGCTCGGTCATCTCTTCGAGCGTCTTGCGCGCCTTCGCCTGATTGGGTTCGCCCTTCTTCCAGCCGTGGCGCTCCTGCCCCTTCCACGGCCACCAGTGTTCGTGGTCGCTGTTGCCGTCGAGCGTGCCCGTCCCCGTGACGGCGATGTTGCGCTGCTCGAAGGCGTAGATGAAGGGCGAGTAGTTCATCAACTCCATCCCCTCCCAGCGCGTGAAGACGAGCGGGAGATAAGCCTTCGGGTCTTGAACGAACTTGACGGTCGCGCCCTCAGAGACGTGGAGGTTGACGTTCGACAGCAGGTGAATCGCGCCGGTCATGAACGTCCCCGCCGGGACGACGACGCGACCGCCGCCGGCCTTGTTGCACGCGGCGATGGCCTTGCGGAAGGCAACGGTGTTGTCAGTCCTGCCGTCGGCGATTGCGCCGTACTTCGTGACGGCGAAGTCGCGTTTGGAGAAGACGGGCGGCTTGATGCGCTTGAGAATCTCGGGCACGCGCGCCCACGGGTCTGAGGCCGGAGCGTTCGCGCCCGCCTGCGTGACGACGCGCGCGAACGTCTCGACGCCCGCCAGTTCGTTCAGGAGGAGCGCGCCTGCGCCGCCGGCCAGAGTCTTCTTAAGGAAATCGCGTCGGTCGGACATGCTCTTATTTCGCCTGCTCGTTTGACCGGCCCTTGATGCGCTTCTGCCAGGCCGCGTAGTCCTTGTTGATGAGCTTCAGAGGCTCTTCGGTGTACCAGCCGTAGCCGTTGCGCCGCTCGGCCTCGATCTCCGAAACGTCGTAGCGGACGACGCCGTCGCGCCCCTCGAAGACGGGGCGGTTGGTGCCGATCTCGTAGAAGCGTGCCCAAATCGGGGGCGCGGCCGGGTCTTTGACCGCCGTGCGCTCGAAGCCGCCCGGCTGCGCGGGGTCGCGCCGCTCTGTCCAGCGGACGCCCGAGACCTGCGCGGCGCGGAACCACTCGACGGCCGACTCGACGGCCTCGACGACGCGCGCGTCGGGGCGCTCGATTGACATCAGGAAGCGCGTGACGCCGACGCTCTCGCGCGAGGCCAGCGAGACGGGCTCGAACTTGCGCGCGGGCGCGGGCGCGAACGTGGACGCGTCGTGCTGCGCGCCCCAGACGGTCTTTTTGCCGCGGACGACGACCTGCGTTTTGAGAATGCACTCGACGCCGCGCTCGACCGCCCTTTCGGACTTCGCGCGGCGCGCCTCGTCCACGAAAACATAGGCGGGCTTCCTGCGCGCCACGTCGCTCAGGAGTTCGAGGACGCCGGCCATCGCGTTGTCGTTATAAGTGATGTGCGAGTAGTAGCCCTTGCGGAGCGGGAAGTACTGCGGCCAGCCGCCGCTGTCGTACTGCGCGGCGAGCAGGTAGTCGAGCCCCTTGAGGAAAGCCTCGCGGTGCCGCTCCTGCTTCTGCGCCGTGTAGACGCGCGCGAGGTATTCGAGCTGCGTGAAGGTCGCGCCGTTGTCGATGGTCGCCGAACTCTCCTTCCCCGTCTCGCCCTTACTCTTCGTGAGTTCGGCGCGCTCCTTTTCGGTGAGCGGGGCGGCCATGTCGATGTTCTTGGGCCAGCCGCCCACGTCGCGCTGGTAGACGAGCAGGTTGTCCGCGACGCGCAGAGCCTCCTCGCCCGCGTACCAATCGGGCTTCTGCTTGAGCGCGTTCTGCCACTTGACGGCGGCGGCCGGCGGGTTCGCCTGCGGCTGCTGCCGGGTCTGCGCGTGCGCGTCCGCCGCGAAGGCCGAAAATATCAAGGCTGCGAGGGCGAGCTGTGTTGCCTTCAACTTGTTCAACCGTCCGACTCCTGAATGGCGTCTATGAAATAGATGAATGAATAGGCTGATTAAAGGTGAGCCGCCCTCGGGCTGTGTGCCTTGGGGGCGGCTCGCGGGGGATGTGTGCGGGCGGCCTCTCGGTTGACGGAGGCCGCCCGCTGTCAAAGGCGGCGCTTAGAAGGTGAACTTCGCGCCGAGCTGGATGTCGCGCGGGTTGTTGCGCTGCGCGGTGATGAACCCGAAGGCCGCGTTGGGCGCGGTCGACGAGCCGGGGTTCAGGCCGATGCCCGAGCCGAAGTACGCCTTGTTAAAGGCGTTGATGGCCTCGGCGCGAACCTGAAGGCGCTTGCCCTCGCCGACCTGGAAGTTCTTGGTCAGCGAGAGGTTCGCCATCGAGTAGGGCTGGTTGCGCAGGTTGTCGAGCGTCGTCGGAACGTTGCGCAGGCCGAACTGGTTGAGCGCGATCAGCCGCGGCGCGTTCGGCCCGTTGATGTTGTAGATGGCCGGGATGTCGACGCCGTACCGCTGGCCGTTGCCCGTGCTGTCGCCGACGCGCGCGGTCAGCGAGTTGAGGTCGCCGTCGAAGAAGAGGTTGTTGTTCAGCGCCAGAGGCTCGCCGCTCTGCCACTCGTAGGTGCCGTTGAGCTGCCAGCCGCCGACGATGGCGTCGAGCACGCGGTTCATGTCCCCGCCGAACATCCGGCCGCGGCCGATGGGCAGCACCCAGGTCTCGGCGAAGGTGACGCGGTGCGGGCGGTCGGCGATGGAGATGCGATCCTCAAGCTCGGTGTCCGAAGGGTTCAGGTAGCTGATCCGCTCGGTCAGGCGCGAGTAGGTGTAGGTCATCGTCAGCGAGAAGTCGCGCGAGAACCGCTTGTTCACCTGCGTCTGGAGCGCGTTGTAGCGGTTCGTGCCGTTGTACTCCTGAACGAAGAGGTTGCCGAACTGCGGGAACGGCAGCAAGGTCGTCGCGCGCGTGATGGTCGTGTTGGTGTTGAGCACGCTGCCCGTGCCCGGCAGGCGGCCGAGGAACGGGTTGGCGATGGTGGCCGACAAATTCGTGTTGGCTAGGTTGGCGCTCGCCTCGTCGGTGCCGAGGAACTGGCGCGGGACGAAGTTGACGTTGCGGTTGACCGACTGGTCGTAGCCCCACGACGAGACGAAGTTGGCCTCGACGACGAACTGGCCGGGCAACTCGCGCTGGAAGCCGATGACCATGCGCGCGAACTTCGCGTTCTTGCGCTCGACCGGGATGATGGGGGCGTCGGTCGCGCCGACCGCCTGCCCGAGATTCGTCAGCAGGCCGAGGCTCGAACCCGTGGGCTCAAGCAGGCTCGCCGAGCCGCCGGGGAACGGGTTGGTCAGGTTGTAGAGGAAGGTCGCGCCGTTGTTGGTCGTGATCGGGTTCTGCGTGCCGTTGGAGAACCCGACCTGCTGCGGCGTCTCGACCTGGAACGGAGCCATGAAGATGCCGAAGCCGGCGCGGAGCACCGTCTTGTCGTTGAGCTGGTAGGCGGCGCCGACGCGCGGCTGCCAGTTCGTCTTGTCGGCGTCGAAGATGGCGCGGTTGTTCTCGTCGGCGAAGGTGTAGCCGCCGACGACGCGGAAGTTGGCCGGGTTGGCGAGGAACACGCGGTTAGCGGCCGACTGCGCGTTGTAGGTCGTCGTGTAGGCGGCGCGCACCGCGGCGTCGACCGAGGTCGGCGTCGTCAGGTCGAAGCCGCGCTGGATGCGGTTGTAGCGCTCGGTGAGCCCCATCTCAAGCTCGTAGCGGAAGCCCATGTTGAGCGTCAGCTTCGGCGTCACGCGCCAGTCGTCCTGAATGAAGAACCCGTGGTAGTTCGACTGGACGGAGTAGGACTGCGGGTTGTCGATCACGCTCGACGACGGGAGGCCGAGGACGAACGCCGCCACGTCGCGGCCGTAGGCGTTGCGCGTCGCGGTGTTGGAGTTCGAGGCCGGGCTGGTGAACACGCCGTCGAAGCTGAACGAGCCGCCCTGAAAGTTGTTCGTGATGAAGTTCTCGCGCGTGTTGCGGTAGTCGTAGCCGTAGCGCGCCGTGTGGTTGCCGAAGAGCTGCGTGACGGTCGGCTGGATGGCGCCCATCATGAAGGGGCGTGTGCGACCCTCGTTGAAGTCGGCGCGCTGCGAGCCGAGCGTCGAGCGGGTGTTGCGCGTCGCGTCGAGGTTGGTGACGACGAAGCGCGGGATGTACTGGTAGCCGCGCATCGCGTCAATCGTCGCCGCCGCGAAGCCGAGCGACGCCGGGTCGAAGGCCGCGGCCGGCCGTCTCACCTGCTCGAAGCGGTTGAAGCTCAGGCGCACGTCGAGCACGGTGCTGTTCGTCAGCGTGTTGGTGTAGTCGATGCTGCCGCCGTCGTTGGTGCGATCCTCGAAGCCGAGCGTGATGGGGAAGTCGTTGACCACGCCGAAGGCGTCCTGCCGGTTCTCCGGGTTGAAGCTGTGGTAGTACTTGCCGAAGACCGTCTGGCGGTCGCTGATGCGGTGGTCGATGCGCGTCAGCCACGCGCGGTAGTTCTGCACGCGGTTCTGGTTCGAGAAGAAGTTGTTCTGGAGGCCGCCGAGCCCCGAGCCGGCCGTGTTCGGCAGCGGGTAGTACTGGAGCGCCGCCAGCGCCACCGGGTTGAGCAGCGCGGTCGGGATGACGTTGCAGTTCGGGAACGCCGCGGTGACGGCGCCCGAGGTCGGGCAGCCGAAGGAGGCGCGCGTCACGGTGCCGTTGCCGGCCACCGTCGCGGCGAACGGGTTGAAGATGACCGTGTTGTTCGCCGAGTTGATGTTGGTGCGGTCGGTGATCAGCTCGGAGAAGTCGCCGGTGCGCATCCGCGCCGTCGGGACGGTGAAGAGCTGCGGCTCGGCGATGTTGTCCTTCAGCCGCTCGTAGGTGGTGAAGAAGAAGGTGCGGTCGCGGCCGTTGTAGACCTTGGGGATGTAGACCGGGCCGCCGACGACGCCGCCGAAGCGGTGGTAAGTGCGCTCGGGGCGGTCGAGGCCGGCACGGTTCGCGAAGAAGTTGTTCGCGGTGCGGCTGCGGTCGCGGTTGAAGTACCAGCCCGAGCCGTGGAGGTCGTTGGTGCCGCTCTTGACGGCGACGTTGACGGTCGCGCCGGCCGAGTAGCCCTGCTGGGCGTCGAACTGGCTGGTCTGAACCTTGAACTCCTGCACGGCGTCCGACGGGGGCGAGAAGCCGACGCCGCCGTCGAAGGCGTAGTTGGGCGAGCCGTCGAGCGTGATCTGGTTCGACCCCGTCGCGCCGTTGGTGCGGAACGCGGCGAGGTTGCCGTTCGAGGTCGGCCCGATGAACTGGGGGTTGCCGGTGTAGGAGACGCCCGGGGCGAGGGTCGCGAGCTGGTAGGCGGTGCCCTCGGCCAGCGGCAGCTCGGAAATCTGCTGCGTGCTGATGGTCGTGCCCGTGCTGACCGAGCCCGTCTCAAGCACGGGCGCGGTGGCGATGGTCGTCACGGTCTCGCCCACGCCCGTCACGCCCAACGGCACGTCGAGCGTCAGGCGGTCGGCGACGCGAATCTCGATGTTCTCGCGGGTCGCGTTGGAGAAGCCGGAGGCGGTCACGGTCAGCGTGTACCTGCCGGGGTTGAGGAGCGGGAAGCTGTAGTTGCCCTCCTCGTTGGTGGTGACCGTGTTGGCGATGTTGGTCTCCACGTTCCTGACCTCGACGGTCGCGCCCGGGAGCGCCGCGCCGTTCGGGTCGGTCACGGTGCCGGTCAGCGAACCGCGTGACTCCTGCGCGCCCGCGACGACGAACGTCAACAGGAGCAGCAGCGCGGCGGCGAAGCCTCGGCTGAATGCGTGCTTACTCATTAATCTCTCTTCCTTTTCCAGATGACTAGCGTTGGAACGGCAACTCACTGTGCGTTCACACAAGGGGTTTGTCTTTGCCGTTCGCCGAAAAGGAGTTTCGGTTCGCGGCGCGCATACATAGATTCGCAATCTTTTACTTCTGAGCGGTGCTTTCGGCGGAGAACTCTGAGTTCGGTCGGGGCTAATTGAGCAAGGTCTGATGGTTTTACCAATTAACCGCCTTCGGAATCTCTGGCGTAGCTGACAGTAAACAATTCCAGAGAAAGCCAAACATGAAAGCGAGCCAGATTTTCTATGAAACCGGAATTTTTGTCAAGCTGTTTTGTGACCAATCTCTGGATTATTTCTTTAAGGGTCTTACCAATTAACTTGACTGACCGGATGAGACGGCAAACTTTTTCCGAAACGGGGCCGAACTCTGAAGCCAATTTTTCGGAAGACTTTTGATGCGCCGGAAGCGCCACGCGTTCTGTGCGGGCGCGTGAAAACAAGACTTATTTATCTGGAAGAAGGAGAGCCGTCGGCGGCCGTCCGCCGGCGTGTATTTGCGACATTTATCAAGTCATAAAAATTATGACTTTGAGTTTTAGCCGGCGCCTCTTCTAGTATTCGTCCTCTTCGAGACGAACACAGATGACCAACCTTGAGCGGATAAAAATCTTCGACACGACTTTGCGCGACGGCGAGCAGTCGCCGGGCTGTTCGATGAACCTGGCCGAGAAGATTCGGCTGGCGCGCGCGCTTGAGGCGCTCGGTGTAGACATTATCGAGGCAGGATTTCCCATCGCCTCGGACGGCGACTTCGCGGCCGTTCGGGCCGTCGCCGCGGAGTGCCGCGTGGCGACGGTCGCCGCGCTCTGCCGCACGACCGAACAGGACATCGTGCGCGCGTGGGAGGCCGTCGGCGGCGCGGCGCGGCCGCGCCTGCACACCTTCGTCGCGACTTCGGACATACATCTCGAACACAAGTTGAAGAAGTCGCGCGCCGAGGTGTTGAAGATGACGCGCGACGCGGTCAGGCTCGCGCGCACGTTCACGGAGGACGTTGAGTTCTCGGCCGAGGACGCGACGCGCAGCGAACTCTCCTACCTCTGCGAGGTCTTCGCGGCGGCGGTCGAGGAGGGCGCGCGCACGCTCAACGTGCCCGACACGGTCGGGTACACGACGCCGACCGAGTTCCGCGAAATCGTCTCGGCCGTGCGCGAGCGCGTCGTGTGCGGGCGCGACGTGACCATCAGCGTCCACTGTCACAACGACCTCGGGCTCGCGGTGGCGAACAGTCTCGCGGCGCTCGACGCGGGCGCGCGGCAGATCGAATGCACGGTCAACGGCATCGGCGAGCGCGCCGGCAACGCGGCGCTCGAAGAGTTGGTGATGGCGCTGCGCGTGCGCTCCGACCGCCTGCCCTACGAGTGCGGCGTGCGTTCGGAGGGCATCTACCCGACGAGCCAGTTGCTCTCAGAGGTCATCGGCTTCGGCGTCCAGCCGAACAAGGCCGTCGTCGGCCGCAACGCCTTCGCGCACGAGGCCGGCATACACCAGCACGGCGTGCTCTCGAACCCGCTCTGCTATGAAATCATGACGCCCGAGTCGGTCGGCGTGCCGGCCAACAGCATCGTGCTCGGCAAGCACTCGGGGCGTCACGCGCTCTCGCGCCGCTTTGAGGAACTCGGGTTCACGCTCGACGCGGCGGGGCTTGAGGACGCGTACCGCGGCTTCACAAAGCTCGCCGACCGCAAGAAGAACATCTACGATCAGGACTTGCTCTCGCTCGTCCCGGCGCAGCAGCGGCGCGAATCGCGCGCGGAGGCTGTGTCGCCCGAGCCGGAGTTTGCGGAGGCGTTCGGCGGTTAAACTTTCTACAGACGGGTTCGGCCATCCGCCCGGGGCCTGATTTTTGAAGCCCGGGGCCGGTGGTCGATTTTCGTGAAGGCGGATGCGTTTATGAAGTTAAAGATAACAGTCCTGCCGGGCGACGGCGTCGGGCCGGAGGTGACGCGCGAGGCGGTTCGCGTGCTGCGGACGGTGGCCGAAGTCTACGGCCACGACTTCTCTTTCGACGAACGCCCTTTTGGCGGCGCGGCCATCGCGCTCACGGGGAGCCCGCTCCCGCCCTCGACGCTCGACGCGTGCCTCGCGGGCGACGCGGTGCTTTTGGGCGCGGTCGGCGCGCCGGAGTTCGACGGGCTCGCGGGCGGCGTCAGGCCGGAGGCCGGACTGCTCACACTGCGCAGCGCCTGCGGCGCGTTCGCAAACCTGCGCCCCGTCGTCTGCCACGACGCGACGGCCGACTCGTCGCCCCTGAAGGCGGAAATAGTCGCCGGCGCGGACGTGCTCATCGTCCGCGAACTGCTCGGCGGTCTCTACTTCGGCGAGCCGCGCGGGATGAGCGCTGAGGGCGAGCCGCGCGCGGCCTTCAACACGATGCGCTACACCGAAGAAGAGGTCGCGCGCGTCGCGCGCGTCGCGTTCGCGGCGGCGGAAGGCCGAAGGCTGAAGGTGACTTCGGTGGACAAGGCGAACGTGCTTGAGACTTCGAGGCTCTGGCGCGAGGTCGTCACGCGCGTCGCGCGCGAATACCCGGGCGTGACGCTCGAACACGCTTACGTCGATTCGTGCGCGATGCACCTGATGCAGAACCCGTGTCGCTTCGACGTGCTTTTGACCGAGAACCTTTTCGGCGACATCCTCTCGGACGAGGCGGCGGTCATCGCGGGCTCGCTCGGCATGTTGGCCTCGGCCAGCGTCGGCGGGCGCGTAGACGTTTACGAACCCGTCCACGGCTCCGCGCCCGACATCGCCGGCCGGGGCTTGGCCAACCCGCTCGGGGCCATCGCCTCGGCCGCGCTGCTGCTCAGACACACGGCGCGGCTCGAACGCGAGGCGTCGGACGTTGAAGCCTCAATCCGCGCCGTGCTCGAACGCGGCTACCGCACCGCCGACATACAGGGGCGCGACGGCAGGTGTATAGTCGGGACGGGCGAGATGGGCACGCTCGTCGCCGAGACGGTCGCCGAACTCGCCGACATGCGCCACGCTTACCACGCCGTCTGACGCGCGCTGATATGCCACGCACACTTTTCGACAAGCTCTGGGACGCGCACGTCGTCCGCGAGGCGGCGGGCGAGCCCGCGCTGCTCTACATCGACCTGCACCTCGTCCACGAAGTCACCTCGCCGCAGGCGTTCGACGGACTTCGCGACGCCGGGCGACCCGTACGCAGACCCGACCTGACCGTCGCCACCGTAGACCACAACGTCCCGACCACCGACCGCCGTCTGCCCGTCGCCGACCCCGTCGCCGCGCAGCAGATGGAGACGCTCCGTCGCAACTGCCGCGAGTTCGGCGTCGGGCTCTACGACGTGGGCGCGCCCGAGCAGGGCATCGTCCACGTCATCGGGCCGGAACTCGGTCTGACGCGGCCGGGCATGACCATCGTCTGCGGCGACAGCCACACCAGCACGCACGGGGCGTTCGGCGCGCTCGCCTTCGGCATCGGCACCAGCGAGGTCGAGCACGTCCTCGCCACGCAATGCCTGCCGCAGACGAAGCCGCGCAAGATGCTCGTACGCGTCTCAGGCGCGCTGCCCGAAGGCGTGACGGCGAAGGACTTGGCGCTCGGTTTAATCGGACAGATTGGGACGGATGGCGCGACCGGCCACGTCATCGAGTACGCGGGCGAGGCCGTCCGCGCGCTCTCGATGGAAGGCCGCATGACGCTCTGCAACATGAGCATCGAGGCGGGCGCGCGCGCCGGGATGATTGCCCCCGACGAAGTGACCTTCTCTTATCTCGAAGGCAGACGCTTCGCACCGCGCGGCTCCGAGTGGGACGAGGCGCTCGAATACTGGCGGAGTCTCCCGGGCGACGAGGGCGCGGAGTTCGACGCCGTCGTCGAGTTCGACGCCGCCTCGCTCGCGCCCTTCGTCACATGGGGGACGAGCCCGGGGCAGGTTGTGCCGGTCACAGGGCGCGTGCCCGACCCCGACGGCGCGGGCAGCGAGAGCGACCGCCGCTCTGCCGCGCGCGCGCTCGAATACATGGGGCTCGCCCCGGGCACGCGCATCGCGGACGTTTCGGTCGACCGCGTCTTCATCGGGTCGTGTACGAACGCGCGGCTCGAAGACCTGCGCGCGGCGGCCGGCGTCGTGCGCGGCCACAAGGTGAGCGGGCGCGTGCGCGCGTTGGTCGTGCCCGGCTCGCAGGCGGTCAAGCGCGCGGCCGAGGCCGAAGGGCTTGACGAAATCTTCCGCGAGGCGGGATTCGAGTGGCGCGAGGCGGGCTGCTCGATGTGTCTGGGGATGAACCCGGACACGCTCGACCCGGGCGAGAGATGCGCCTCGACCAGCAACAGAAATTTTGAAGGCCGGCAGGGCAAAGGCGGGCGCACACACCTCGTCAGCCCCGCGATGGCGGCGGCCGCGGCCGTCGCAGGCCACTTCACGGACGTTCGCTCCTGGAAATACAACTGACGATGCTTCCCTTTCGCGTACACACGGGCGTCGCGGCTCCGCTCGACCTCCCGAACGTAGACACCGACCAGATCATCCCGAAGCAGTTCCTCAAACGCGTCGAGCGCACGGGCTTCGGCCGATTCCTCTTCTTCGACTGGCGCTTCGCGGCCGGAGGCTCACCCGACGCGAGTTTCGTCCTGAACGAGCCGCGCTACGCGGGCGCGTCCGTCCTGCTCGCGGGGCGTAACTTCGGCTGCGGCTCGTCGCGCGAGCACGCGCCGTGGGCGCTGCTCGACTACGGTTTCCGCGCCGTCATCGCGCCGAGCTTCGCGGACATCTTCCAGAACAACTGTACGAAGAACGGCGTGCTGCCCGTCGTACTCACGGAGGGCGAAGTCTCCGAACTGTTGAGGCGCGCGCGTGAGGTTGACGGCTACCGCCTGACCGTGGATTTGGAGCGCCGCGAGGTGCGCGACTCTCACGGCTTCAGCGCCGCCTTCGAGATAGACGAGTTCCGCCGCCGGTGCCTCCTCGAAGGGCTCGACGACATCGGCCTCACACTCAAACACGACACGCTCATCCGCCGGTTCGAGCAGCGCCGCCCGGCATGGGCGGAGAGCCGCCCCGCGCAGACGACCACGGCCGAACGAGAGATTTAACCCGCCCCCGACTCGCCCACTCTCAAAGTCACTAGCGGCTTTTGACAACAGTCGTTATGACGACTATAATCCCGGCCACGAGTTCACGGCCGCCTGCGGCTTCGGCTCGGCCGTTTGAACCTGCAATAGTTTGATAAGGAGAGATTGATGGCGAATCTGAGTGCAAACTACGCGGCATGGACGCCGCGCGTCCTGAGCGTCCTGCGGATCGTCTCCGCGTTCATGTTCCTCGCGCACGGGGCGCAGAAACTCTTTGGCTTCCTGGCTCCCCCGGGCTCGCCTTCGCCTCCGATGTACGGCCAGATTTGGGTCGGCGGCCTCATCGAGTTCGTCGGCGGGCTGCTGCTTCTACTGGGTCTGTTCACGCGGCCGGTGGCATTCATCCTCTCGGGCACGATGGCCGTGGCCTACTTCCAGATGCACGCGTGGACGACCTTCGAGAAGCAGGGCCTGTCGGCCGCGTTCTGGCCGCTCCAGAACCGTGGCGAGCTGGCCGCGCTCTACTGTTTCGTCTTCCTTTTCTTAGCGGTCGCGGGCGGCGGGACGTGGAGTCTGGATCGCTTGCTGCGGCGGGAGCGCTAGAAAGACTTTGTAAGTGTTAGAGGCCGGACGACTTACGCAGGTGCCGGCCGATGATGAGCGCGGTCGAGCCCCTGTAATCTTCGACGCCTGACTTGACCCGGTTGGCGCGCAGGTACAGGTCGTTAATGCGCTGGCTGAGCGCTCCGGCGGCTCCGGCCGACTTGGCCCAGAATTGTGCGGCGCGCCGCGAGTCCTCCCTGTAACCCGCGCCGAGCTGCGCGGCCAGCTTTTTCGCCTTCTCGGGGTCACGACCGTACAACTCCGACAGCACGCCGAGCCCGTTGCGGTAGCCCGAGTAGCGCACAAACGGGTCGCGGGAGTTTACGCAGACGAGGTAGGCGACGAAATTCGCCTCGGATTCGCGCGCCACGCCGCGCTGATGCGCCATCTCGTGAGCTATCGAGAAGACGATTTGAAAATCGGGAGCGTCGGCGTTGTAGTTGGGCTCGCCCGTGAAGGGGAAGTAGAAGCCGCTGATGCCGAGTCGCGTCAGCAGACCCGAAAAATAGACGGGCTTCGGCCGCGTAAACTCACCCACGGGCAGCGACGCAAGCTCGGGCGTCGTTTCATAGGCTTCTTTCAACAACGTCAGGGTTTCCAAACGGCCGGGAGCCGCTCTGCCCGCCGCGTGCGCCTCAAGATAGTTATCGTTCACGCCACGGACGATCTCATCTCCCAACGCCTCAAGCTCATGAATTTCGGCCTTCCTCCGCTCGTAACCTAATAGTTCAAAGAGCAGGGGGCGCTGATAGTTCAAACCGAAAGTTAATAAAAACGCCCACAATA
>JBEVKV010000007.1:0-6014 GCA_040509515.1 Pyrinomonadaceae bacterium
CGCCCCGAGGCGCAGAGCTTCCGCGGGGCGCATTACCGCTTTGCGATTGACGAGGAGTTGAGCGAGGGGCTGCGGGGGCTGGCGCGGCGTGAGGGGGTGACCCTCTTCATGGCTCTGCTCGCCTCCTGGCAGGCGCTGCTGCACCACTACACGGGCGAGCAGCGGCTCAACGTGGGGACGCCGGTGGCGGGGCGCAACCGGGTGGAGATCGAGCCGCTCATCGGCTTCTTCATCAACACGCTGGTGCTGTCCGGAGAGCTGGGGGGCGATCCGAGCTACGCGGAGTTGCTGAGGCGCGTGCGGGAGACGTGCCTGGAGGCGTACGCGCATCAGGACGTGCCGTTCGAGCGGCTGGTCGAGGCGCTCCAGCCGGAGCGTAGTCTCGACCGCTCCCCGCTGTTCCAGGTTTGGTTCGCCTTGATGGACTCGCCGCTCGACAAGTTGCAACTCGACGGGCTGCGCGTGGAGGAGTTCGCCTTCGACAGCCTGATCGCCAAGTACGACCTGGCCCTGCTGGTGACCGACTCCGAGCCCGAGTTGGGTGTGGTGCTGGAGTACAACTCCGACCTCTTCGAGCCGGCCACGGCCGCGCGCATGGCGTGGCACCTTGTCACGCTCTTGCGTCACGCCGTCGCCGAACCCGGCCTCAGGCTGAGCCAGCTTGGCGGCATCCTCAAAGAGGAGGAGAGGAAACGTCGGAGCGCAAAGGCGCAGGAGTTCAAGGCCGCCGACCGGCAGAAGCTGAAGGGCATCAAGCGGCGGGTCATCAGCGGTTGAAGTATCGCCGGAAAGAGGAGAGCGACATGAAAATTTTCGGCCCCGACGGGCAGAAGACTCCGACGCGGGTGAGGCGGAAGACCTTCAGCGTCTCGCAGGAGAAGCTGGTGACGCTCGGCCACCTGCCGCAGGGCGACTCCATCCCCCTCGTCGTCAGGCCGGCGGTCGAGGGCGTCGCCCTGGCGGACTGGGCGGCGAGCAACCGGGATTATGTCAGCGACCTGCTGCTCCAGCACAGGGCGCTCCTCTTCCGCGGCTTCAACATCAACACGGCCGACGCGCTCGACCGCGTCATCCAAGCCACCTCCAGCGGGGAGTTACTCGAATACCGCGACCGCTCGTCGCCGCGCCACGAGGTGGGCGACAAGATTTACACCTCCACGGACTACCCCGCGGAACAGGGCATCTTCCTGCACAACGAGGGGACGTACTGGATGAAGTGGCCGCGGAAACTCTACTTCTGCTGTGCCACCGCCCCGGCCGCCGGCGGCGAGACACCTATCGCCGACTGTCGCAGGATTTACCGCCGAATCAGCCCGCGCGTCAGGTCGAACTTCCTCGACGTGATGTATGTCCGCAACTACAACGACGGGTTCGGCCTCTCCTGGGAGACCGTCTTCCAGACCGACGACCGGGCCGTGGTCGAGGAGTACTGCCGGCGCAACCGAATCGAGTACCAGTGGAAGGAGGGCAACCGGCTGCGCACGAGGGCCGTGCGCCCGACCGTGGCGCGCCACCCGCAGACCGACGAACCGGTCTGGTTCAACCACGCGGCCTTCTTCCACGTCACCACCCTCGAGCCCTCAATCCGCGACACGCTGCTCGCGGAGTTCGAGGAGGCGGACCTGCCCTACAACACCTATTACGGCGACGGCTCGCCCATCGAGCCGGAGGTGCTGGAGGAGCTGCGCGAAGCCTACCGGCAGGAGCGCATTCTCTTCCCCTGGCAGGAGGGCGACCTGCTGCTTCTGGACAACATGACGGTCGCGCACGGGCGGATGCCCTACTCCGGCCCGCGCAGAATACTAGCCGGGCTGGCCGAGCCAATCGGCCGCGAAGCCTGTTAGCCCGGATGTCGGATGGAGGAGAGGTCGGTCATGGAAGCAGGGATCATCGAGGGACTCCGCCTGTCGCCGCAGCAAAGGCGTGTCTGGTCGCTGGGGCGTCAGGAGGTTGACTCCCCCTACCGCGCGCAGTGCGCCGTGCGGATAGAGGGCGGCCTGAATGTCGAGAGGCTGGAGGCTGCGATTGAGGAGGCGGTGCGTCGGCAGGAAATCCTCCGCACCACGTTCCGCTCTCTGCCCGGCATGACCATCCCGCTACAGGTCATCGGGGGGGACGGCCGCCCGCGCCTGATCGTCCACGACCTGCACGGCGACCCCGACCCCTCGGCGCGCGTCGAAGAGTTGTACGACGAGCTGCGGCGGACGCCTTACGACCTGGGGAGCGGCCCGCTGTTGCGGACATGGTTGGCGAGGGTTTCGCCCGACGTGCACGTCCTGATGCTCGGCCTGCCCGCGATTAGTGCGGACACGGCGGGGCTCAGGAATCTGGTCGCGGAGATAGCCGCGCACTACGCGGCGGGCTCGGACGGAGAGGCCGCGGACGCCGAGCCGTTGCAGTACGGCGATAGCTCGGACTGGCTCAACGAGTTGCTCGAAGCGGACGACCGCGAAGAGGGCAGGGACTACTGGCGCGAAAGGCAGCTCCCGGCCCCCCGAGCCCTGGAACTGCCGTTCCACTCGCGCGGCTCTGTGAAGGATGACTTCAAGCCGCAATGCTTCAGCGTGAGGGTAGAGGCCGCCCGCGCGGCCGAGGTTGACGCACTGGCCGCACGCCACGCCGCCACGGCCGCCGTTGTGCTACTCGCCTGCTGGAATGTTCTTCTGTGGCGGCTGACGGCGGCGCGGCAAATCACAGTTGGCGGCGCGGCCGACGGCCGGGGGCTCGAAGACCTGAAGTCCGCGCTGGGCCTGTTCGTCAAGTACCTGCCCGTCGAGTCCGAGATGCGGGAGACGCTCCCTTTCACCGAACTCCTCTGTCATCTCGACGCGGCGGTGCGTGAAGCGCAGGAGTATCAGGAGTATTTCAACTGGTGGCAGCCCGGCGAGGCGGCAGGCGACTCCCCCCGCCACCTCCCTTTCCTCTTCGAGTACGACGAGCAGCCGCCCACCCTCCGCGCGGACGGCCTCGTCTTCACCACCCTGCGCGAGTACTCCTGCGCCGACCGCTCCCACCTGCGCCTGCGCTGCGCCCGCCATGCGGACGGCCTCGCCGCGGAGTTCCACTACGACCCGGCCCTCTACGACCGCGCCGACATCGAGCGGCTGGCCGAGGAGTTCATCACCCTCGTCGGCAGCGTCGTCTCCTGCCCGCAATCTCCCGTTTCCGAGTTGGAGTTGGTCGGCGAGTCCGAGCGCCGACTTCTGCTGCGTGAATGGAACGACACGGCGGCCGAGTACCCGCGCGAGGTTGGCATCGAGAACCTGTTCGAGGAGCAGGCGCGGCGCACGCCTGAGGCCACGGCGATAGTCTGCGAAGATGAAGAGGTCTCCTACGCAGAGCTGGACGGTCGGGCCGATGCCTTAGCCCACGCGCTTCGGGGTCTAGGCGTCGGGCCGGAGTCGAGGGTAGCGCTGCTGGTCGAGCATGGCACGGCGATGGTGGCCGCGTTGCTCGGGGTGCTGAAGGCTGGGGCCGCCTACGTCCCCCTCGACCCCTCGTACCCTGCGGAGCGCCTCCGCTTCATGCTCGAAGACTGCGGCGCGGCCGTCCTCGTCACGCAGAGGCGGCTGCTCGACTCGCTGCCCGAGCACTCGGCCCATCTCCTCTGCCTCGACGACCTGACGACGGCCGAAGAGAGCGTACGTGGGGAGTCTGCGGGCGCGGCCCCGGCCGCATTCGACGCTCTGGCCGAGAATCTCGCCTACGTCATCTACACCTCCGGCTCGACGGGCCGGCCGAAGGGAGTCTGTGTCACGCGCCGCAACTTGATGCACTCGACTTCGGCCCGCCTCTCCTACTACGGGCGTCAGCCCACACGCTTCCTGCTGCTCTCCTCCTTCTCCTTCGATAGCTCGGTGGCCGGCCTCTTCTGGGCGCTCTGCACGGGCGGGGCGCTGATACTGGTGCACGAAGCGGGGAGGCGCGAGGTCGCCGAGGTGTCGAGGCTCGCGGGCGCGACCGGGGTAACGCACCTGCTCTGCCTGCCTTCACTCTACGCGGCGCTGCTGGGAGAGTGGGGCGGGCGGCTGCCGCCGACCTTGAAGGGGGCGGTCGTGGCGGGCGAGGCGTGCCCGCCCTTGCTGGTCGGCAGGCACTTGGCCGCCGCCGGGAGCGACGCGGGGGCAGGCGATAGCGCCGCCGCCGCGGCGGGCCGCGCGCGACTCTACAACGAGTACGGGCCGACGGAGGCGACGGTCTGGAGCAGCGTCGCCGAGTGCGGGGCCGCCGAAGCGGCACGCGACGCCGTGCCCATCGGCCGCGCGATACCGCGGGCGCGACTCTACCTGCTCGACTCCCGGATGCGACCCGTGCCGGTCGGCGTCAGCGGCGAACTCTACGTCGGCGGCGAGGGCGTCACCCGCGGCTACCTGCGGCGACCCGGCCTCACCGCCGAGCGCTTCGTCCCCGACCCGTTCTCTTCGGAGGCGGGTGGGCGGCTCTACCGGACGGGCGACGTAGCGCGTCACCTCGCGGACGGGCGGGTGGAGTTCCTCGGGCGCGTTGACGAGCAGGTCAAGGTCAGGGGCTACAGGATTGAACTCGGCGAGGTCGAGGCCGCCCTGCTCTCGCACCCGGCCGTGGCGGAGGCCACCGTCGTCGCCTGTGACGACGGCGCGGGGGGCAAACGCCTCGTCGGTTATGCGACCCTCGACGGGCGGCACGCCCCGGTCGCCCGCCGCCTGCTCCGCCTCAAGCGTGAAGGCCCGCTCGGGCGACCGCGGCACTACGAGTTGCCCAACGGGATGACCATCTTCCCGCACAATAAGAAGGAGGCCGACTACCTCTTCCATGAAATCTTTGAACGGCGTGGCTACTTCGCCCACGGCGTCACGCTGGCGGCGGGCGATTGCGTCTTCGACGTGGGGGCCAACGTCGGCATGTTCGCCCTCTACGTCGGGCGGACCTGCCCCGACGTGAAGCTCTACTGCTTCGAGCCGATGCCGGAGGTCTTCCAGCTCTTGCGGGCCAACGCGGAACTCTACGGCCTGAATGCCGGGCTCTTCGAGTGTGGGCTCTCGAACGAAGAGGGCGACGCCGCCTCGGCTTACATCGCCGGCCGAGACGAGATTGACGCGCCGCATGAGACGAGGCCGGAGGGCGAGCGCGTGAAATGCCGGCGGCGGACTATCTCGGAGGTGATGCGCGAGGAGGGCGTCGAGCGCATCGACCTGCTGAAGATCGAGGCCGAGAAGAGCGAGTTCGACGTGCTGGCCGGCATCGAGGAGCAGGACTGGCCGAAGGTCAGGCAGGTCGTCATCGAGGTCGAAGAGCGGGGCGGGCTGCCGGGCCGGGTCACGGGGCTGCTCGGCGCGAAGGGCTTCGAGGTGTCCGTCGAGCAGGGCACGGCGCTGCGGGATACGACCTTCTGCAAAGTCTACGCGGTACGCGGGGCGCGGCGGCAGGCTGAAGGTTGCGGCGCGGAGGACGGCTCGTCGCGGGTCTTCGAGTTGTCGGCGCGCAGTCCCGAGGCGATGGCGCGCGAGGTGAGCAGACATCTGGAAGGGAGACTGCCGGAGTACATGGTGCCGAGCGCGCTGGTGCTGCTGGACGAGTTGCCGCTGACGCCGAACGGGAAGGTGGATCGGCGCGCGCTGCCCGAGCCGGAGTGGGGCGGAGGGGAGGTGAGTCGGGCACGGACGCCAACGGAGGAGGTGATGGCCGGCGTCTGGCGCGAAGTGCTGGGGGTGGAAGAGGTGAGCGTCGAGGCCAGCTTCTTCGAGTTGGGCGGGCATTCGCTCTTAGCGACGCAACTGATGTCGCGGGTGCGCCAGGCATTCGGGGTGGAGCCGCCGGTGCGCTCCCTCTTCGCCGCGCCAACTGTCCGCGGGCTCGCCGCGCTGGTTGACAAGGAACGCGGGGTTGCGCACGAGAGTGGCATCCCGCCGCTCACCCGCGTCGAGCGCGGGGGTGAGTTGCCGCTCTCCTACGCGCAGCAGCGCCTCTGGTTCGCCGAGCAGCTCACGCCCGGCGCTTCGCTCTACAACATCTCGGCCGCGCTCCGCCTCGAAGGC
>JBEVKV010000008.1:0-5660 GCA_040509515.1 Pyrinomonadaceae bacterium
GCCCGCATGCGGGCGACGAATTAAGCGTCGCGGCTCAACCCGCCGACGAGTAGACGACCGTCTTCCCCTTGCCGCCCTCGCCGCCTTCCGCGAACTTGATGGTCAGGCTGCGCTTGATGCCCTTGACGAGCAGTTGTCTTCTAAGCTCCTCCGGGATTTTGGGGTCGTCGGGGAAGCGCGTGACCGACGCGAGCCCGAGCAGGTAGACGCCCGCTGCGCGCAGGAAGAGCGCCTGACTCCAGAAGCCCTTGAGCTGGTCGAAGATGTCCGAGACGGCGTTGGTCTTGTAGGAGACGCAGCCGCCCGGCCGCGTGGCAGCGTCCAGCCGGCTCAGCCCCTCAATGAACTTCCTCCAGTTGTTGTGGACGTTGTCCATGTGGTCGATGTCGCCGTTCATCACGATCTGCCCGGTGAAGGTGTGGATGTCGGGACTCACGTTGCCCAACGGAATCGTGCCCTCGCGCCCCTCAAGCCCCTGAAGATCGTCGATGTGGTTGCGCGCCGCGATCTCCGGCAGCCTCATCCTCGCGGTCTTGGCGTAGTCCCGCGGGGTGCCCTTGTTATCGCCGTCTCTGAAGTAGACCTCCCACAGCGGCGCGTAGAGCGTCTTGCGCACGAGCGCGCTGCGGCGCACCTCGAAAGGCTCCCAGAAGGGCATGGCCGTCCCGAGGGCCAGCGTGCCGAGCACGTCGTTCTTGCTCAGCCCCGGGTGGTCGGGACTCGCCTCGGAGCCAGCGGCGACCGCCCCGAGGAGCGGGCGCAGCGCGGCGTCGTCGATGGACAGCTCAAGGCTGGCCTGAGCCGTCCCGCCCACGTCGCCCGCGAGGCTCTCGAAGATGCTGCCCGCGTCGGCGGCCGAGACGGCGCGCCAGATGACGGCGTGGTCGAGCAGGTCGCGCAGCTCGTCCGCCTTCAGCTTCTTGTCGTCCCAGCCCCAGTTGAAGCTGAGCCCGTACTCGAAGTCGCAGGTGGTCGGGAGCTTGTTGGCGGAGAACCCCGGCGTCTGCGCCTTGAAGTCGGCCGCCCACTTGAAGTCGCCGAACATCCACTTCGCCTCGTAGCTGCGGACGCCGTTGTAGGCGACGCGCTGGAAGCCTTCGATGTTCTCCTGCACGACGAGCGTCTTCTCCAGCTTGTCCTTCCCGCCGATCTGTATGCCGAACGGGCTGATGCCGAGCGTGAAGCCCCACGCGTGCGTGCGCTTGACGCTCTTCTGGCGGAGGTACTTGTGCAGCGCCTTCGGGTTCTCGCGCGCCCAGTCGGTGGCGTCCGTCAGGTAGCCGGCCACGAGCCCGGTGTGGAACTCGCGGAACTTGTCGGCGGGCAGGTCAACGTCGAGCAGCGTGTCCTCGGCGCTCACGCGCAGGTACTCGTAGGCGAAGCCGGCCTCGACCTTCGTCTTGGCCGCCTTCTTGATGTTCTCCTCGACCTTCTTCTTGACCGCCTCCCACTTCTCCTTCAGCGCGCCGACCGTCTCAAGCGGCCCGTCCTGGCCGATGCGCGCGACCAGAGCCTCGGCGAGCGGGCGCACCGGCCCCGGCAGTTGCGCGATGAGCTTGTCGGCCGTGAAGTCCGCGAAGAGCTTGTCGATTTTCTCGACGGCTTCGCCGGCCACGGCCTCGAACAGCTCGTTGAGGTACTTCTCGGCGTCCTTCGGGTCTGCGAACTCGGCCTTGACGCCGAGCGACGCCTTGAGGCCCAGCTCGCGCGTCTTCGACTTGAGCACCGAGACGCGCACGCCTTCGCCGGCCTTCGTGAAGACGACGCGGAAGTCGTCCGTCAGGCTGGCCTTGAACTCGACGCTGGCCGACGCGCTGACGTTGACCGAGAGGGTCGTGCCCGACTGCACGAGGTTCGCCACGCTGCCGAGGCCGGCCGTGAAAACGTCCGACCAACTGAGCGTCACGCCGGCCGAGAGCCGCCCGTAAGTCTGGAAGGTGAGCGCGTCGCCCTCTCCGAGCCCGAGCACGTCGTCGGTGCGCGTCGCCAGCTTGAGGCTCGACAGGTCTGAGACGACGGCCTGCTTGGTGTTCGTCCCGATGGGATGCGCGTGGTAGTCGGCGAAGATGAAGCCCTTCTCGGCGTCGAGGTTGACGCCGAGCGCCGTCCACTTGGCCTCGGCCGAGACCTTGCCGCCGGCCTTGAAACGGTACTTCGTCCACCCGCGCTCGCCGTCGGCGCGCAGCAGCGGGTCGAGCTGGACGGTGAAGTCGCCGTCGTCCTTGCGCGGCTCGCCGAAGACGCCTTCGGAGTCCTTGTCGGTCTTGTCGTTCAAAGCCTCGATGCGGCCCGTGGCCTCGGCGTTGAGCGAGAACTTGATGCCGGACAGCTCCATCTCGCCTTCGTACTTGGCGTTGGCGTCGTCTTCCTTCAACAGCACGGGGGGCGCGTCCTTCAGCGGCTTGTCGGGGACGGCCGGCGGCTTGACCGCGAATGAAAAACCACTCATCAGCTTTCTCCTTGTGCGGGCAGTATTGGGGTAAAAGAGACTGGACGGCCGGCGGCGCGCGTGCGCGCCCCGGGCGGTTCCGACTGATATGTCAGGATTGCGATTTTCGTTTCGGCGGGCGGCGGTTTCAGGAGGTCTCGTGCTGCTCGATGTCTTCGAGCCCTTTGATGAGTTCCTTGTTGATGCGCATCTTGCGGCGGTTGGCGTCCACGGCGACGTAGACAACTTCGGCCTGGAAGTGTGCCGCGTTTCTTCTCTAGTAGGGACTATTCACCTAATCATGAATAGTATTCCTAAAAAGCGAGAAGCCCTTACGTCTCTCACTTAGGAAATCCCTCCACCTATCCTCCAGCGCTTCCGCCGCCTCAGGCCAGATTGTGATGCCCGAAATCTGAGTGTTCCAGTTAACTCTGGAGAGCACGGTTTCATTCAGCCACTCGCGGGGCAGGATTGATTCAGTCTCAGGATTTAATAGCGTCTCCCATCTCACCATGACGTACATAGTCGTCCTGCCAATCCGTGCCTTCTCCTTCCTCCAGTGAGTCTCCTCAAATGAGTCCGACTCGGCCCAGCCTGCCCCGACAATCCCTCGTGGTTCTTCGCCCTGACGAAGTAAGAACACCCTGTCGCCTTTGGCTATGCTCTTATTATTACCGCAGCCCCAGTCGGTAACGCAGTATCCCTTCTTCTTGATTTCGCCGATTCGTCTGAACAAATCTTTCCACTGCCACTTCTTCGGACTCCATGTCAGGAGATAGGTGCTCATCTTTATGACTGGTAGATAGTCCTCGGTAGGAATGATTCGTGTGGTAAGGCAGTAATCAAGCAGTTGTTAGAAACTGACCCTGAACACAATCGGAGTCACTTCATACCGCCCTTTCAAGGAGCCTCTGAGCATGAACAGTTTTGGCGACTTCTTGAAATTAAACACCCGATAGAGGTAATACTTTTCGGCAAAATCTTCGGAAAAGTCCAGCTCGTTCGCTGATATATAGAAGGGGTAGTTTTTGCCGGAGTTCGTGGTCTTTACTTCTATATACCTCTCAGTGCCGTCATCCTCGAACGAGAGCACGTCGTATCCTGCGCCGTCCCCTCTCGTTTCTGAAATCCGTTCGACCTTTTTAGCCAAGTCGGACTTTCCGACTTCCATTAATCGCTGCCGTTCATAGGCCTCGACAAATTCTTCGCCCAGCCTGCCAAGCTTTTGGTTCTCTCTTTGGGTGAAGTCATACTTCCTAGCTTGATATGACCGCTTCCTTTCAGCTTCGTCCTTTTCCTTCTCAGTTTGTGCCGGTGGGTCTTCGAGGACGTTGATGAAATTCGTCGCAGGGCTTTCTGCGACAGTATCCTCGATGGCCTGCGCTACGAGATGGAGAAACTCGGGGCGTGTTTCTATATAGCCATCTATCGCATCATCCAGCGCCGTCTGATAGTTGCTCGCGGGTTTGTATCCTTCTATGTAGGGTAATCCTTTGGCAACTAGAGCTGCGCTGATGTTCTGGTACTTGTACTCGACTGCCCCTCTCGTCCTGTTGATTCTGGCGAGAAGTGCGTTCCTGAACTCAGTCTTTCTGTAGTCTTCGCCTTTTAGTTCCTTAGTAAGCATCTGGAAGTAAGAGTCAACCGCCAGCCTAACTTCGTCACTAGACCAATCGCCGCCGTCCGTAATCCCGGCTTTTTCAGATGTAACAGGTCTTGGGAGAATGGTGCCTCCCGGTGTGCCTGTTGCTGCCTTTGGCCGCTGAGTGTTAGGTCGCGTAGCATGCCCTTGTCGCTGTGGCAAAACCCTAACAATTGCTTTTCCGAGGCCATAGTACAAAAACTCCAGTCTATCCCCGAATGTCGCGCCGATTTTCTTTAAATTCGTCTCTGTCAACCTAGCGCGATTCTCGACATCAACGCTAATTTTGAATAGCAAATGCCCTTTGCGAAGAGGAGAAGTTGTTACCTCTATCTCTTCATTGTCTCGATAGAAATACAGAGTATCACCATATACAGCAGGGAATTTCTCGATGACTGGGACGGTTAATTTTGTTCGGTTATCATATTTGCTCGCCCTGAAAGTGTTTGTGATTTCCGAGTCCCGAAAGTTAATAGTTTTCATCGGTATATCCTCACACATTCACCACTAATATTTAGCGTGAATAGAAATCTTTTGGTTGCGCCCTTAAATAATTTCTCCTACTATTCGCCGCATGGCAACTACCAAGGGCACGCCTCCTCGTAGCTCTACGCAGGCCTCAAGGAAGTCGGGCATCACGTCAGTGACACAGCCGTATCCGCGCATAGAGGATGAGGCAAGGCCTGATTACTGGTGCCTAGATGATTCCACCTTGTCGCCTCATAATAAGAAGATTGACAGCGACTTCATGAAAAGGCTGATAGCCGATGCCATAGTTTACGCGAACAGAAAATCGAGCCGCGAAATTCTGTCAATCCCGCATGACGCTACAGAAGCGGATGTGAACAAGATTTGCGACAGGGAGGGAAAGGAATTACTTAGATACTTCAAGAGGTATTGTGGTGATCCTGCCTCAACTGCACATCAGGTCTTTCAAAAACATTATCGTGACGTAGGTATAGAGCTATTCCATAATAAAACTCTCCAGAGAGAGAGGATGAATTCAGGGTGGCGATACCAACACTTGGCTAAAGACTGCGCGTATTATTCAGGTAGATTCAGAAGCGTTTCTGATTTAGGGGCGGCAGAAGCAGACTTCAACGTGTTGGTGGATTTTCTAGATAGAGAGAAGCCGCCGCTCAGCCTTTATGTTTCTGTCAAAAATCGAAATAACACATTGGGCGGTCAAGATTGGCCGAAAGCTATTCACGCACTAGAAGCCGTGGCAAAGAATGATAGGAACAGGCCGGGCGCTTACTGTTGTGTGTTTGGCATAGCGATGGATAGGGGAACTAGGTATATCAAGCGAGAGCAGAAATCGAGACGCGCTCACTCTGAAAACACTGAGGTATGGCTGTCGGACTTTTTCTGGCCGTTTTTCGCGAACTATTCCTATGAAGAGATTATGACTCTTGTTCTGGATGTCTTAATCTCTGCAAAGGAAGCAGAGGAACTGCCTACAAGCAGTCTCATAAAAACCCGTGCTAGCATTTCTGCATGGCACGAGGCGAAGAGTTACCCGATGAGCAATGGGCCGTGCTGGCTCCACTAATACCCGACCCGCCGCGCCGCGAAGACAACCGAGGACGG
>JBEVKV010000009.1:0-7729 GCA_040509515.1 Pyrinomonadaceae bacterium
TCCGGCGCGCCTTCGCGTAACCCCCTTCGACACGGCCGTTAGTGTCGCTGCCAGAGCACGGCCGCGACAAAAGCTTTTTTAAGGTCGGGGTCTTTTTTGATGAAGTCGGGGCTGTTGAGAAGTTGGTGGATGGGCTCGAAAAGCACCCCCTTGTGAACGTGCATCAGCTCGACGAAGAGACTCTCCAAAGCCTTGCGGCAACTCTCCAGCGGGAGGGCTTCTTCGACCCACGTTCGCAGATGAAACTGGAAGCTCTCGCGGAGAAAGCGCACGAACTCTTTGGGGAAGAGAAATCTGGCCGAGAAGCTCTCGAAGATGGTGACCAGAAAGCGCGCCGCCTCGCGCACGCATTCCGGCCCCGAAGTGAGGGCGACGACAATCGGGTTACACGTCTTCCGCTCATCCGCGGCCGACTCGCCGTCCGAGACTTCGACCTGCCTCGATTCGAGCGCGGTCGCGAGCCCGTCTTTCATGAGGAACATGAGCGCCACCAGCGCGCCGGTCTCCTGATTTGAGTTTTCCATCCACCGGCGCAACTCTTTGAAGACGCTGACCGGGTCGGTCGTCAGCGAGAGGGAGCTGAGGGCGTAGAGGATGCCGACGAAGGTGCTCCCCTGCTGTGCGTAGAGGCGCTCCGCGAGGTCGCTCAGCATCTCCTGATAAATAAGAATCCCTATCGCCTCCTCCGCCGAAAGCTGTTGGGCGAACTCGTTCTCCGTCCTGTCGAGGAGCCGGCCGATGCGTTGCACGTCCCGCATGACGGGGACGAGCTTCGCGCGCGCGATGCTCTCCAGCCCCTTCATCGCCAGAGACAGGTCGTAGTCCCCGATCTGCGCGTAGACGGCTATGGACGTGAGGAGCATGTTCTTCTCCTCTTCGCGCCCGGCTCCCGCCTTGTCCGGGGCGGTCAGAGATTTAAGCAGCTCCAGAAAGTAGGCGCGGTAACGTTCGTTCCGGCTGGCGAGGATGCCCTGATAGAGCGCCCCGATGGTGGCCCGGTGGCGAACGTCTTCCGAGCTTATCCAGCGATCAATTATGTTGAGGGTGACGCGGTCGGGGTCTATTTCGCCGATGCGCCCGATGATGCGCGCGCAGAGCGCACGCTGTCCGGGGTCGTATTTCCCGCTGTGGTCTTCGGCCATCTCCACCAGTCGCGGGAGCAGCGTGGTCAGGACGCGGCGGTGGTGTTTGAGGAGGATGTCCCAGAGCTTGTGCGGGTAACTGTCGTCGCCGAACCGGATGAGGTCGGCCAGACTGTTCGGGTCTTTCAGTATCTCGGCGCGGCTCTTTTCCAGAAAGGTGTCGTCTATCAGCGCCTGCGCCTTCTCCGAAAGCTCGCCGAGCTGTGGCTCGTTCAGGCTCGACCGCGGGGGGAACAGTTCGGGGTCGCGCTTCAGACACTGCCGGAGGGAGCGGCGCAGGTTCTCGAACTCGACCCATGAGACGCCCCGCGTCTCGCACAGGCAGTGGGCCAGCCCGAGCGACATCGTGAAGCACCACGCCTCGAAATCCGCGGGCAGGTCTCTTTGAAACCAGTACGTGATGTCCTCGAAGCGCCGGATGGCTTCGTCGAGGTCGGCTTCGAGGTCGGCGACGGAGTCGCGCACGTAGTACTCGACGAAGCGGACGAGGCGGGGCATCGTCCTGAGCCGCGTCGTCACGACCTTCTGCTGCGCCGGGTCTTGCAGACGCTTGAGGCGCTCGGGCGCGACCTGCGGGCTCCGCGCGAGGTGCGCCAGCTTTCGCCGCAACCCTTCGAGCAGGAGTTCGTCGCTCAAGTGTTTTAGCTCGTAACACAGGTCGCCGTCTGCGAGTCCCGTCCGGAGCTGCGTGGCCTCGGACGGCGTGACCGTGAAGATGAGGTATGAGTCGTCTTTCCTGAGCTTGTCGGCGAACTCGCCGAGGCTGAACTGCGTGAGCTGTGCGAAGAACCCCACGAGGTCTTGGTTGCGGCGCGCGAAGGCGTCCTTAAAAACGACGAAGCGGTGGCCCGGCTCCTCGTCGCATTCACAGACCTCGTGCAGGTCTATCTTGACGTGGCGGTCGAGGGTCGGAATCAGGTAAGTCTCTGGCGGCTCGGCCTCCGCGTCCTCGCCGCCCGCGCGCTCCAGCACGACGTTCGCCAGATGAATCGCGGTCGTCGTCTTCCCGAGGCCCGGCTCGCCGGTCAGTATCAGGATGCGTTGTTCGACGAGGATGCGGCGCAGGTGTTCGACCTCCACCGGGTCGGCGACGAACAGCCCCGATATCTCCTCCTGCTTATCAAGGCTGACGCGCCAGATGTCATTGAAGGTGAAGTAACTGACGAGGGCGCTCGACAGTCCGTGCTTCTCCGCGAAGTAGTAATTGACCTCGCGGTGGTTGTTGGCGAAGCTGGCCTTGTCGGAGAACAGACTCCCGATGGAGTTCTTCATCTCCGACTTGGCGGGGGGTGCGGCCTCGGCGGGCGGCGGCGGCTGTTGGGGCTCGGGCGGCTTAACCGTCGTCTGCTCGGGCTGGACGGGAGCGACGCCCGGCTCGGGCGGCGGCGCGGGTGCCGACTCCGGGAATGCGTCGGACTGCGTCATGAAATGTACTCCTGCGGGAAACAGACCCCGCGCACGTCAACTCAACCGAGGTATTCGCGCAGGCGCTCGTAGTCGCGGAGCTTCTGGAAGAAGCGGAGCTGGGTCGTGCTCAACTGTAAACTGCTGCCGATTTCCGAGAGCTTCTCCGCGTATTGTTTCAGCACCTTCTCGTCGGCGCGGTCGTCGAGCAGCACCTCCGCCACGAGATGCAGGGCGGCCGAGCGGACGGCCTGCTTCTGTGCGAAGGTGCAGTTCAAGCGTTCGCTCTCGCTGATGACCTGATTGACGAGGCCGCTCAGGCCGTCTTCGCCGGCTCCGAGGATGCCGACGGCGGCGCCGGGCAGCCCCGTCGGCAGCGGCGACTGGCCGCCGTTGGACTGCACGCCCATGCTGATCTGCTGGGCCACCTGCGCGCCTTCGAGCAGTTCCGCGGGAGAGCCGATCCCCGCGCCGACGTTCCTCAACGCCGTCGCGATGGCCTCGTCGCGGGCCTCCTGTAGTTTGCGCATGCGCGCGGCGTTATGCGCCGCGTCCTCCTTCTCCCTCAGCTCGATCTGCCCGTCCAGCTCCGCCTCGCGCATGACCTTCTGGTGCCCGACTTCGTTCAGGTCACGCTGCTGCCCGACGCGGCGGATGGCGTCCTCCCTGTCCGTCAACTCGTACTGCTTGGACAACTCCCGGTCGCGTTCGACGTGCTGGCGCTCGATGTCTTCGAGGCGGCGCAGGTGCGCCCTCGTCCTCACTATCTCTTCCTTGGTGTCCTTAACTTCCTGCTCGATCTGGAACTTCCTCTTCTCCGCCTCGGCCTTCTCCTGCGCCTGCGGGATGGCTATCACGTCCGACGGGAGGCGCTTGTCCAGCTCTATCGAGAATATTTCGAGCCCGAGCGTGGCCGCGTACTGGCGCAGCTTGGCGCGCTCGCTGTTCATCACGACCACCTCAAGCTCCCGGAAGCGGTCTCTGACCATCTCCCACTTCCGCTGCGCGCAGCTCCTCCCGACGACGAGCGAGATTTCGTCGCGCAACATCCTGAGCGGGTCCTGGTCGCGCAACTCCGCGACGAGCTGCGGGTCGGCCGCGCGGTACTTGAGGTGGAACTTAAGCGTGAAGGTGTGTATCTCGTCGTCGAGCGTGACGGGTCTCTCGAAGGAGTAGCTGAGGAAGGCCTTGTTGACCGCGACGGAGAAGTATTTATGCGACGTGTCCCAGAGGCGGAAGCCCGACTTCTGGAACCGCTCGCCCGGGTTGATGAGGCGCGAGAAGGCCGCGCCGCCCTTGTCCAGTTTCTCGAAGACCACGACGACGTGGCCCGGCAGCGAGTCGAGCCCCTCGCGGTTGACGACCGCCCGCTGCGCGAACGTCAGGTTCTCATGCTGCTCCAACGTCACGTTCTCCATATCTCCTCACCTCGCTTTCGGCTGGCTTCCTTCGCGCGGCGCGGTCGCGCCCCGCCGGACACACGTCAGGACAGGTTGTCGAGCCTCTGCAACTGTCTCAGCTTCCAGGCCCCGATGGTCGCCTTCGCTATCTCGGCGCGGGCCTCGGTCACTTCGTCGGAGGCGAGGTGCTGAATACTCGGGATGCTCAGCGTGTCCTGAATCAGTTGCTCTTCGAGGAGGCGGCGGGCCTCGCTCTTCACCTTGTACAACTCCAGCTCCGCGTTGATGTCGCTGTTAAAGTCCGAGATTTCCTTCTGTTTGAGGATGGACACCTTGTGCTCCGCCGCTTCGAGCACGTCGTCGTAAGGGCCGCGCCGTGCGAAGAGCTTGATGAGCACGGGCGTGACCTCGACCAGAGTGAGGAGGATGACCAGAAACAGCGACAGGTTCCTCACCGGCCCGTCCGTGGACAACTCCCTCAGTGCCTTGAACCGCGCGAGGAATCCGTCGCCCTCCTCCCTCGTCGCCGTATTCTTCCTGATGGCTTCGCCGAGTTCTATTCGCAGCGCGTCCAGCCTGACGCGTATCTGCTCCTTCCGGGGCGTGTTCCGCGCCAGCATGTTTCTGAGGTCTTCGTCCACGCGCCCGTACTCCGCCCGCCTCTTCTCGAACCGCGGGCCTTCGCCGGGCACCCCCGAGAAGCCCTGCCCCTGCGCGCCCGCCCCCTCTGCGAAGAGCTGGTCTCTTAATAAGTCACGCCTCTTGGTCAAATTCTCTTCGGCCGCCAGCATGTCGCCCAACTCTTTATCGAGCGCCCCGATTTCGGGGAGACCCTTCGCGGTGTCGGCGACGATTCCTTCCGTGGCCTTGCGATTACCTTCGGCGATGTGGGCTTTGATTTCTGGCTCGAAGTACTTCAACTCCAGAGGGACGGCGACCGTGATGGCGATGAAGCCGGCCATCAGCAATCTGGGGAGCGCCGTCCCGAACTCACCCAGCTTGGCGAGTGCTTTCTCCCAGAACGAGAGGTGGTCGCCGAGCGACTTCTTCCTGATGCTGGAGACGATGAACCTGTCGAGGGTGAAGATGAACGCGCCCCAGACCGCCCCGGCCGGGACGGCCAGCGTCAGCGTCTTAAAGCCCGTGTAGAGCGCGAAGCCCCCGGAGAAGGCGGCGAAGACCGCCGTCAGCGCCACGAACGCGCCCATCATCGCGAAGCGGTTCAGCTCGGTCTTGCACTCAGGCTGTTCCAGCACGTCGAGCGTCGCCCCGGAGCAGATCAGGAAAAACTTTCTGACGGACTTAAGCATGGCGGCCTGCTCCTTCTCACCGGCGACCCCGGGGCGCTTCGACGAAGGCTCTTCTGTTCAGACGCACGAACGCCGAACTCTTCACCTCTACGAAGTGGGGCTCGTAGGGGGGCTTGTACGCCGAACGGGCCTCCTCCGCCGGCGTACTCTCCTCCGCCCACACTTCGTGGGCGCCGCTCGGCATCTCCGCGCCGAGCAGGTTGATCCAATCGGACGGGCCGGGGCACTTCTCGAAACTCGGCGCGGTCAGGGCGGCGTCGAGAAGTTTGGCGGCGGCGGGGAAGGAATGTTGCAGGTGGTTGCGAACGTCGGAGACGGTTCTCCCGGTGCGGTTGTTGAGGTCGTCCTGATCGAACAGCCCGCCGCCGGGGGTGAGCGCCGACTCGGCGTTCACGGCGAGGATTTCGGCGTTGAGGATTGCCAGCGCAAAACGGTCGGAGCCCTCCTGCCAAGTGAGACGTGCGTCCGCGCCGTCGTCGGCCCTGACGAACGGGGCCGTGTAGCCCTCGGTGCCGGGCGCGGCGTTCGGCGGCAGTCCGAGGCTCGTGTGATACAGGCTGTCCCAGTCTATTAAATGCACCTCGACGTTTACGGGATCGACCATGACGTTGGCGGCCGACAGGTCTCTGTGGGCGAGGCCGGCCGACTCCAGCCAGTCGACCTTCTCGCTCAGCTTGCCGCACAGAAAGAGCCGCTCCACCCTCGGCAGCATCTTTGCCCCGCTCTTTACGGAGGCGGCCAACTCGGCCCACGTCGGCGCGGCGACCTCGCGCATCAAGACCGTTCCGTCCACCCACGACTCGAAATCCGGGTTCGTGTAAGCCGAGGCCGAGACGCTTGAGCCCTTGAGGACTCGCCGCTCGTACCCGGATTCAAAGCCGGGGCGGCAGGGAACCAAAGGCTGCACCGCTTCGACGTAGGCGGGCCCGGGCTCTCTGCCCGGCGAGAACTTTTTAAGCAGCCATTGCCCGTTGTCGTCGTCGGTCAGGTAGTAGACGAACGCCTGCCCGCCTCTGATCATTAACGGCACCGTCGAAGAGGCGTCCGCCCGCCGCGGCCTCAGGGCGAGGTCGTCCAGCACGGCCGGCACGCCCGCCCCAGACCACGCCTGCATTACGTCAACCATAAAATTCGCCCGCTCACTTGGAATTGCTCTTGTAGTCGTTCGCCATCCTGAACTTATTCGTCCGCACGCGCCGCGCGCGAAGCTCTGCCCGCTTCCTTTCGTTCGACTGTGGCTCGTCGGGCGATGACTGAGCGCCTTCGAGAAGCTTGTTCGCGATGACCATGTCGCGGGCGGTAAGCTCGTCGGCGATGTCGACCACCATCGAGTTGTCGTCGAAGGGCGGCAGCAGCGGCTCGCTCTCGTCGACGCCGGGGCGGACGAGTAAACGGTAATCGTCCGCCTGTGCCGCCGCGCCGGCCGCGGCCAGTTTGCCCTGAGCCTTATTAAAAGCCTCGCGGACGGTGCCCCCGACGGCGACGGCCTCGTAAAAGTCGGCCGTGAACCGCACGGCCGCGCCGTCCTCGACGGGGGCCGCCGTCCCCACGATGTAGTCCACCAACTGCCCGAGCTTCTCCATCTGCGCGGCGGACGAGCACGCGTTGAGCGTCACGAGTCGCAAGCGCCCCGTCGCCGTATTGAGGAGCAGCGACAACTCCGCTTTGCTCACGGGCCGGCACGCCCCCTCGTCGTCCTCCAGACAGATGACGCCTTCGTCCCCGTGGCCGGCGAAATGGACGACGTGCGGCCGGTAAGTCTTCAAAACGTCCTGCACTTCCTCCAGCCTCACGGCCCACTCGACGTGTATTTCGCATGTGCCCGCTTCAACGTTGGCGTGCATCCTGTTCCGCAGCAGGCGGTGCTCGGTCTCCAAACGGAGCCGGGGCGTGTTCACAGGGTTGGCGGCCAGGATGAGTATTCGCAGTCGCTCGTTCATACTTTCCCTTTCAAAGCCCGCTGGTCAGACATATTTCCCCTGCTCACTAATGCAGAAAGGCCAATCGCATTACACGCTTTCTAAAACGGCGGCGCTGTGGGGCCGTCACGGCGGGTCGGAAAAAAAAGCTGTAACGATGTGAGCATTACGGCATATGAGAGTGACGGAGGATCGCGATTCGCCCCCCTCGACCGGGGCGGGTCGCAACGACGCGGGGCAAGCTTTCCTGTCAAACTTTTGAGAAAGGATGAAAACGAAGCCATGAAATCGGATGTCAACGCGAGGGCCGGGGGCAACGCACAGTCCAAAGGCATAGACGACGAGCAGGAGCAGGACGCGCGCGTTCATGCGGAGACCGAGGACGCGGACGAGAAGCAGGACGCGAAGAGGGCCGGCGGCGACGCGCAGTCGAAAGGCATCTCGTAAGCGCCGCTCGAACTCGTGCCCCCTGCTTGGCGTGCGGGCGTAGACGGAAGCCGACCTAACCGGCGGAGTCTGATCAAAGTCCTCATCCCCAGCGCTCGTCGAACAGC
>JBEVKV010000010.1:0-9125 GCA_040509515.1 Pyrinomonadaceae bacterium
GGTCGTCGGGGATGAGGACGGTGACGGACCGGCCGATGACCTCGTCGGCCGTGTAGCCGAAGACGCGCTCGGCGCCGCGGTTCCAGCTCGTGATGACGCCGTCGAGCGTCTTCGTGATTACCGCGTCCTCGGCGGACTCGATGATGGCGGACAGCCAGTAGGGGGACAGCTCCGGGCTCCTGAGCCGTGCGACCCACTCCTCGGGTGTCAACCCCTCTGGCGCTGCCTTCGTGGGAGGATCGAGGGACATAAATGCGGTCTCTTCCGTCGAACTCGTGTGTGCTTTCTTGAAGGGGCGAGGCGGATTATACAGTGCGGGTCACCCCCCCGCACGGCGAATGTCATCCGCAGTACAAAAAAAATCTCTTGCGCGCCGCGCGAAAGGTGATTATATTGCACGCACTCACAAGTAGATTTCAGCTCGTGCTCAGACAGACAGTTCTACCCGCTCTTCTCTTGCCCACTGTCGGATTGCCTTTCCCCCTAACTTGAGGTGCGCGTGCGTCGCATTCCCGATAGCGTCGCGCGGGCCGTGTTTCTCCCCGGCGTCGAAGACTCAACGGCGGACGTTCGTGCCGCCGTCCGGCCTCAACCATCAGACAAGATATTTGGAGGGAATATGAGAAAAAGTCTCCTACTGTTCGCCGCGCTTGCCCTGTCTCTCACCGCATTGCTCTCCGCCAACACGCCGAACACACGTTCCTCCGCCAGCCCCGCGCGCAAGAACGACAAGCTCCACAAGAAGGGCGCGAAGGCCATCCCCGGCCACTACATCGTCGTCCTCGAAGATTATGCGGCCGGCGAGCCCGGCGAGTTTTCACAGGCCAAACAGTTGACCGATGTGCTCGTCTCGGCCTACGGCGGCAAGGTCAACAAGCACTTCAGCAAGGCCATCAACGGCTACGCCGCCGAGATGACCGAGGACGAGGCGCTCGCCCTGAGCGAAGACCCGCGCGTCAGCTTCGTCGAGGAAGACCAGATCGTCAGCATCAACGCCACGCAGAGCGGCGCGACGTGGGGGCTCGACCGCATCGACCAGCGCAACCGCCCCCTGAGCGGCACCTACACCTACAACTACACGGGCTCGGGCGTCCGCGCCTATATCATCGACACCGGCATCCGCACCACGCACTCGCAGTTCGGCGGCCGCGCCTCCGTCGGCGCTGACTTTGTCGGCGACGGCCGCAACGGGCAGGACTGCAACGGCCACGGCACGCACGTCGCCGGCACCGTCGGCGGCTCGACCTACGGCGTCGCCAAGAGCGTCTCGCTGCGCGCGGTGCGCGTGCTCAACTGCTCGGGCTCGGGGACGAACTCGGGCGTCATCGCGGGCGTGGACTGGGTTCGCGCCAACCGCCAACTGCCGGCGGTCGCCAACATGAGCCTCGGCGGCGGGGCGTCGTCGGCGCTCGACACGGCGGTCAACAACGCGATTAACGCGGGCGTGACCTTCGTCGTCGCCGCCGGCAACAGCAACGCCAACGCGTGCAACTACTCGCCCGCGCGCGCCGCGGCGGCCATCACCGTCGGCTCGACCACCTCGACCGACGCGCGCTCGTCCTTCTCCAACTACGGCACCTGCGTCGACATCTTCGCGCCGGGCTCTTCGATCACCTCGTCGTGGTCTACGTCGGACACGGCGACCAACACCATCAGCGGCACGTCGATGGCGTCGCCGCACGTCGCCGGCGCGGCGGCGCTCTACCTGCAAGCCAACCCGGGCGCGTCGAACGCGACCGTCCGCAACGCGCTCGTCAACGGCTCGACGGCGAACGTCGTGACCAACGCGGGCACGGGCTCGCCCAACCGCCTGCTCTACACGCTCTTCTTCTAGGGGAGCCGCCCTTCGGGCAACTCCGGCGGGGGCCACTCTCCCCGCCGCCCGCCGGGGGAGCCGGCGCGGACGCATACAGTCGTCCGCGCCGGCTTTTTTTGCGCCGCGCCCCGCCGTAGAATGTCGCGTAGAATGTCGTCAGACAGCTCGGGTCAATTCGCGGAGTGAGGTGCGCTGGATGTCAACTCGGAGTGAAGGGCGGGCGCTCATCGTCGTCGACGTGCAGAACGACTTCTGCCCCGGCGGCGCGCTCGCCGTCGAGCGAGGCGACGAGGTGGTCGCGCCGCTCAACAGTCTCATCGAAGAGTTTCTCGAACGGGGCGAGCCCGTCTACAAGAGTCGCGACTGGCACCCGGCGCGGACGAAACATTTTGCGGACTACGGCGGGACGTGGCCCGTCCACTGCGTGCAGGGGACGTTCGGCGCGGAGTTCCACAGGCAACTGCTCGACGACCCGCGCGTCCAGGTAGTCTCGAAGGGGATGGGCGACGAGGACACTTACTCGGCCTTCGACGGCACGGCGCTCGCCGAAGAGTTGCGGCGGCGGGGCGTCCGAGAGGTCTGGGTCGGCGGGCTCGCCACGGACTACTGCGTCAAGCAGACCGTCCTCGACGCGCTGCGCGAAGGCTTCCGCGTCCGCGCGCTCTCCGAAGCCATGCGCGCCGTCAACCTCCGGCCGGACGACGGCCGACGCGCCCTCGAAGAGATGCGCGCCGCCGGCGCGGAAATAGTGTAAGAAGCGACGAGCGACGAGTGAAGGGAAAGAGCGGCAACCCTTTGCCGTTTTTTCTTTTACTCGTCACCCGTCACCCGTCACTCGTCACTCAAAAAATGCTCAACATCGACCGCTATCACGCCACGATGGGCGACGCCTCTTACAAGGAGGTGACGCGCCTGCACGACGCGCTTTTGAGCGACACCGAGGCGACCTTCTACGTCACGCAGCGCAAGCTGACTTACGCGCCGTGCCTCGGGCACGAGCGGCTGCTGCGCTCGCTCTTAGACCTGCGCGTCGACCGGCCGCGGCTGCGCACGCTCGAACAGGATCGCGGCGGCCTGCGCCTGTTCGCCCGCGCCGTCGAGGACATCAGCTTCGCCGGCACCGTGCGCGCCGTCCGCCCCGGCACGCTGATGTTCGCCGGCCAGCCCTTCGCCGACATCACCGGCGCCTTCGGGCTCACGCAGGCGCAGGAGATAAAGTTCGAGCACGCCTTCGACCTCCCGATGACGACCGCCGCCATCGCCATGCAGATTCGCATGGCCGCGGGCGACCGCTGGCTCTCCGACTTCAGCCTGCGCCGCAACGGCGACATCGAGCGCGCGGTGGACGTGGCGACCTACGCCTTCATCGGCGGGTTCAACGACACCTCGAACATGGAGGCCGCGCACCGGCTCGAAATCCCCGCGGTCGGCACAGAGGCGCACTACTGGCAGCAGTCCTACGTCGAGTTTATGGACGAGCCCGAGGTCGAGCCCCGCACGGGCCGGCCCAAGCACTTCGAGCAGGTCGCCTTCGAGCGCTGGCTCGACGCCAACCCGCAGGGGACGACGCTCCTGCTCGACACCATCGACGTTCACATGGGCGCCGTCCACGCCGCGCTCGCCGCCACCTCCAGCCCCGAACGCCGCCGCGCCTTCAAGGGCTTCCGCGTGGACTCGGGCGACCTCGCCAAGCTCGGCCGCTGGTGCCTTGAGTTCTTCGAGGCCAACGGGTTCAGCGACCTGATGCCCGTGCTGACCGGCGACCTCGACGTCGAAGGCGTCCGCCGCATCGTCGAAGAGTTCCCGGCCGCCGCCGGCTTCGGCATCGGCACCAAGCTCTCGGGCGAAGTCCGACGCGTCGCCGGCGTCATCTTCAAGGAGTGCGTCATCGACGGCCGTCCCACGCTCAAGGCTTCCAACACGCCTGAGAAGTCGACGCTGCCCGGCCGGCTTCAGGTCTTTCGCGGCGTCGGTGCCGACGGCCGCTACGTCGCCGACGTGACCGGGCTCGAAGAGGAGGAGGTCGAGATTCCCGGCGCGGCGCGGGTCGAGCGACTACTTCAGCCCTTCTGGGTGGGCGGCCGTCACGGCTCGATTCCGTCAATCCTCAAGCAGAAGGCTTTCGTCGAACAGCAGCTCGTGCGCTTCCCCTCCCTCGACGAATACCCGCACGCGCTGAGCGACAAACTGAACCGCCTGCGCGACGAGCTGACCGCGCGGATGCGCACCGACGACTCCGGCTGGCGGCAAGTCCTCAACCTCCCCGAACAACTCGAAGCCGAACTCGCCGCGGCGGCGGCGCGAACGTGAAGACGGCGCGGAGACGCCCGACCGCGCGATTCTCCGCGCGGTCGAGCCCATCAGAAATATTCGAGGGTTAACGGTACCAGCCGTCAACGAGCCGGTTGCGCTCGGCCAGCGCCGGGTCGATGCGAAAGTCGCGGACGGCTTGCGCGACGCCGGGCTCGCCCGGTTCGAGCGCGACGACGTTCGAGAAGCGGCCGAGTTCGCGTGCGCGCGCGACGACGCCCGACTGGAGTTTCGGGTCGTCGTCGAAGTAGTAGGACTCGACCCAGTGGTCGGGGAGTCTCGGCGGCTCAAGGTGGACGTGGATGTGCATCGGTGGCTGCGAGGCGACGTTGGCGTAGTGCGCGGGCTGGACGGTCTCGAAGGCGTAACGCCCCCGCGCGTCCGTCCAAACGGTTCCGCGCAGACGCGCGCGGCGCGGGTCGCTGACGGGGCGGCTGTAGTAGCCCTCGGCGTCCGTCTGGTAGAGAAATATCCTGACGTTCGGGACGGGCCTGTCACCCGCGTCGTAGACCGTGCCGCGCATGAGCAGGCGCGCGCCGGGCTCGTCGCGCCCCGCGATCTCGATTCGCGAGGGACGCCCCGCGCCGAGCGCGTTCTCGACCGGCGCGGCCCGCAGACAGGCCGCCGCGGGCGGCAGCGCCGCCGCCGTCAGCGCGAACGCCGACGCGCCCTTGATGAAGCTCCTCCGACCATCAACGTCCGACGCTCTACTTTTCATACTCGCCTCCCTTCAGTGAGCCGCGCCGCGTCAAACGTCCCGTCCGTCGTATTTCTTTCCACTCAAACTCGACGGCGGGCACCCGACGCGCTACACAGACCTGTCAGTCTTATGCGTGACGGCGACGGCGTTAAGAGCAACAACGCAAGTTGAGCGTGAAAGGTTCGCGGGGCGATGCGTTCGGGCGCGTCGCTGCTCACGGCGACGGTTCGGCGAGCGTATGCTCGATGCGGCGGTCGGGGATGAGCCACATGATTGCGACCACGACGTACAGCGCGCAGGCGAGCCACGGGTTGACGAACGCGAGCGGGATGGCCGCGGCGTAAATCACCACGGACACCTTGCCTTTGAAGTCCTTGCCCAGCGCCTTCGCCAGCGCCGAATCACGGCCGTGGTATGAGATGAGGACGCGGGCCAAAATGTAATAAGCCACCGCGGAGCACAGCAACACCGCGCCGTACAAAGCGACGGGCCAGGCGGCGAAGTGATTCTCGCCCATCCAGCCGGTGACGAAAGGAACGAGCGACAGCCAGAACAGCAGGTGCAGGTTGGCCCACAGGATGCGGCCGTTGACGTGCCTGACCGCGTGCAGCAGGTGGTGGTGATTGCTCCAGTAGATGCCGACGTAGATGAAACTGAGCACGTAGCTCAGGGCTACGGGGATCAGCGGGCCGAGCGCGGCGAGGTCAACACCGTGCGGCACCTTCAACTCCAACACCATGATCGTGATGATGATGGCGAGCACGCCGTCGCTGAACGCCTCCAAACGCCCCTTGCCCATCAACGTCCTCCATTTAATGTGTCAACGCCCGACGCCGGAGTTAACCGGCCCGCGACGCGCGCCAGCGCGCCGCCCGCCGATCCATCTCTTTGACGAAACCGTCTTTGCCGTCCATATACGCGTCCATGCTCTGCGGGTGTTCCTCCGCCAACTTCCTCTTCAGCTCGCTGTACCTTTGTGCGTCCGCGGGGTGTGCAATCATGTAGTCGCGGAACGTCAGGTGGCGCTCCGCCTCCGCCGAGCCGGCCCCGAACGCGTGAACGTGATGCGTCCTGATTCCTTCGCGGTTATCCTTACGGAAGTACCGGCGGCCGGGGATTCCGTACTCGCCCATCACTTCATAACCGAGCGACTCCATCGCCGGACTCCGCCCGTCCACTTCACCGATGTCTCTGACCTCGACCAACAGATCGACGACGGGCTTCGCGTATATATTCGGGATGGACGTGCTGCCGACGTGGTGGACGGCCACGACATTCTCGCCCAGCGCGGCGGCCACGCGCCCCGCCTCCGCCTCGAACGCATCCCGCCATCGGGGGTCGTGCGCGACGACTTCTACTTTCAACATGAGCTGAGCACCTCGCGAGCAGACTTGTAGACTAACACCCCGGCCGATACTTCGAGCAGTCTACCGTTTGCCCGGCGGTGGTGTATAATTACGGCGTCTTCCGAACAAATCCCAGTCAAGAGAAATTGGAGCCAGACGCCATGAGATATCTGTTTTTGGCCGCGCTCATGCTCGCTTTGCCCCTCCTCGGCATCGCGCAGCAGACACGCGGCGGAGGCGGCGGGGCGGGCAAGCTTTTCACCTACCCTTACGCCATCGACGATCTGCCGAACGGGCTGCGGCTCGTCACCGTGCCGACCGACTACCCGAATTTGGTTTCGCTCTACATCGTCGTCGCCGCCGGCTCGCGTAACGAGGTCGAGGCCGGCAAGAGCGGCTTCGCGCACTTCTTCGAGCACATGATGTTCCGCGGCAGCGAGAATTACACGCCCGAGCAGCGCGAGGCCATCTTCACGCGCGCCGGCGCAGACACCAATGCCTACACGACGGACGACCGCACCGTCTACCACGCCACCTTCTCCAAAGAAGACCTCGAAGAGATCATGAAGGCCGAGGCCGACCGCTTCCAGCGTCTGAAGTACACGCCCGAGCAGTTCAAGACCGAGGCCAAAGCCGTCAAGGGCGAGTACGACAAGAACAGCGCGAGCCCCTTCTCGAAGCTGCGCGAGGTGCTGCGCGAGACGGCGTTCAAGCGCCACACCTACTCGCACACGACGATGGGCTACCTCAAGGACATCGAGGACATGCCCAACCAGTACGAGTACTCCAAACAGTTCTTCTCGCGCTTCTACCGCCCCGAGTACTCGACCATCGTCGTCGTCGGCGACATCACGCGCGAGCGCGCGCTCGACCTGACGAAGAAGTACTGGGGCGCGTGGCAGCGCGGCAACTACAAGGCCGACATCAGCGAGGAGCCCGAGCAGAAGGAGTCGCGCACGGCGCACATCCCGTGGGACGCGCCGACGCTCCCGCACCTCGTCGTCGCCTTCCGCGCGCCGAAGTACGGCGACTCCTCGAAGGACGTAGCCGCGCTCGACCTCTTACAGTCGGTCGCCTTCGGCGAGAACTCCGACCTCTACCAGCAGCTCGTCCTCAAGGAGCAGAAGGTTGACGTGATCAGCGCCGACTTCGACCACAAGGCCGACCCCGAGCTGTTCTCGGTCTACGCGCGCGTCAAAGACCCGGCGCAGGTGGGCTACGTCCGCGACCAGATTCTGAAGACCTTCGAGCGCTACAAGACCGAGCAGATTGATCAGGCCCGGCTCGACGCGACGCGCTCGCGGATGCGCTACGGCTTCGCGATGGCGATGAACAGCAACGACCGCATCGCCGGCGCGCTCGCGCCCTACATCGCGATGGAGCGCACGCCCGAGACGCTCAACCGCCTCTTCGACACCTATCAGGCGGTCACGGCCGCCGACATCCGCGACGCCGCGAAGAAATACTTCCGCGAGGAGAGCCGCACCGTCGTCACGCTCGCCACCCGGGGGCAGAACATCGCGGCGCTCGGCGGCCGCGGCGGAGAGGAGGGCCGCGAATGATGAGACGCACGTCCACACTCCTGCTCCTCGCCGCCACCTTTCTGCTCGCGCCGCTCTCGGCCGCCTACGCGCAGGGGCGCGTGTCGGCCGCGGGCGCACGGAAAACCTCGATGACCAACACAACGAAGCCGGCCGGCGGCGCGGCCGCCGCCGCCAAACTCGCGTCGGTGCTTGAGCCGTCGCAGTCGCCGCTCGTCTCCTTCCGCCTGCTGTTTATGACGGGCTCGGCCTCCGACCCCGCGGGCAAGGAGGGCGTGGCCTCTCTGACGGCCGCGATGCTCGCGGAGGGCGGCTCGCGCTCGATGCCGTACGAAGAGATCGTCGAGGCGATGTACCCGATGGCCACCGGCTTCGGCTGGCAGTCCGACAAGGAGATGACCGTCTTCTCGGGCACGACGCACGCCGACAACCTCGACAAGTACTACTCGCTCATCCGCGACATGCTGCTCGACCCGGGCTTCCGCGAGGAGGACTTCGCGCGCCTGAAGTCAGACGCGATGAACTACTTGAAGACCTCGCTGCGGCAGGGCAACGACGAGGAGCTGGGCAAGGAGTACCTCTACCAGATTATCTACGCCGGCCACCCGTACGGGCACCACAACATGGGCACCGTCTCGTCGCTCGAACGCCTGACGCTCGACGACGTGCGCGCCTTCTACCGTACGAACTACACGCAGGGCAACCTCGTCCTCGGGCTCGCGGGCGGCTACCCTTCGGACTTCGCCGCGCGCGTCGAGGCCGACTTCGCCAAGCTCCCGGCGGGCGCGGGCGCGCCGAGGAAGTTCGCGCAGCCCGTCGTCAAGCCCGGCATGAGGGTCGAGATCATCCAGCGCGAGACGCGCGCGACCGCCATCTCGATGGGCTTCCCCATCCCGGTCAACCGCTCGCACAAGGACTGGCCGGCGCTCGCGCTCGTCGCCTCGTACCTCGGCCAGCACCGATCTTCGGTCAGCCACCTCTACCAGCGTCTGCGCGAGGCGCGCGGGCTCAACTACGGCGACTACTCCTACGTAGAGTACTTCCCGCGCGGCATGTTCCAGTTCACGCCCGACCCGAACCTCGGCCGCTCGACGCAGATTTTCCAGATATGGATTCGCCCCGTCGAGCCGCAGAACTCGATGTTCGCGCTGAGGGCCGCGCTCTTCGAGTACGACAGGCTGGTGCGCGAGGGGCTCAAGCAGACGGACTTCGAGGCCATCCGCGAGTTCCTCGTCAAGAACGCCAACGTGCTCACGTCGACGCAGGGCGCGCGGCTCGGCTACTCGCTCGACAGCCGCTACTACGGCACGCCCGAGTACACCTCTTTCATGCGCGCGAGTCTGTCGCGGCTCACGCTGGCGGACGTTAACCGCGCCATCAAGCAGCACCTCGCGTCCGACCGCATGAGAATC
>JBEVKV010000011.1:0-7552 GCA_040509515.1 Pyrinomonadaceae bacterium
GCTCAACTTCAAATAGCCTTCTTCGACCAGACGCTCGATGAGCCGGTTGAGCAGCTCCTCCAACTGCGAGCCCTTGAACTGCCCGGCGTTCTCGGCGAGCATCTCCTCCACGTCGCGCTCCGACAGCTCCCCCATCTCCAGCAGCGCTTCGAGCAGCGCCTGCCGCAGCGCGTCCAGAGACTTGTCCGGCTCCTGCCGCTGCCGCGTCCAGTAGTAATCGTCGTCGTACCCGGAAGACAGCAAAGAGTCCTGCAACAACCCCATCAGGTCGCCCAGAGACAACCCCGACACGTCAAAGCCCTTGAACCTCGAATAGCGTATGAACTTCATAAAGCACCCTTAGCTGTAGCGCCCCGACTCGGTGAGGTCGTCGTAGATCATGCCGCGGCGGTCTTTGCGCGCCTTGGTGGCGGCGGTGTAGCCGCCCTCTTCGTTGCGGCTGATCTTGTTCTGGGCGTAGAGCCCTTCGAGGACGAACTCGCAGGCGGAGACGATCTGGCCCGCGTCTTCGCGGCCGAAGTCGAAGGGGACGAGCGCGTTGTCGATGAGGTCGGGCACGGCGTCGAGCAGGCGGACGCACTCGTCGGACGGCGCGTTGTCGGAGAGCTTGAGGTTGTTGCCCGAGTCGAACCAGCGGATGGTGTTCGAGAAGTCGAAGCCGACGAAGTAACCCTCGAAGATTTCGCCCGCCGCGCGCTTGATGAGGTCGCGCGCTATCTTGGCCGCGCCGACCTGCTCGCCCTCGTACTCAAGCTCCATCTTCCCCGTCATCGAAGGCACCGCCGCGTACACGTCCGAGACGCGCGGCACGATCTCCTCCTCGCCGGTGAGCACCGCGCGCCGCTCCGCGTTCGAGACGACCGATTCCGTCACCGTAATCGGCATCCGCTGCGAGACGCCCGAGCGCTTGTCTATCCGCTGGTCGTCGCGCGCCTCGAAGGCGATCTGCTCTATCAGCTCGCGCAGGAAGTCGGGCAGGCGCAGCGTGCCTTCCAGACCGGAGCGCGCCGTCCACGCCTCCTGTTTCGTAATCTCGACGCCGAGCTGTAACTCGGTCGGGTAGTGCGTCGTGATCTCCGAGCCGATGCGGTCTTTGAGCGGCGTGATGATCTTGCCGCGCGCGGTGTAGTCCTCGGGGTTGGCCGAGAAGACGAGCATCACGTCGAGCGGCAGGCGGACGGGGTAGCCCTTAATCTGAACGTCGCCCTCCTGCATGATGTTGAAGAGGCCGACCTGAATCTTGCCGGCGAGGTCGGGCAGCTCGTTGATGGCGAACAGCCCCCGGTTGGCGCGCGGCAGCAGGCCGTAATGAATCGTCAGCTCGTCCGAGAGCAGGTGCCCGCCGCGCGCGGCCTTGATGGGGTCAACGTCGCCGATGATGTCGGCGACGGTCACGTCGGGCGTGGCCAGTTTTTCGACGAAGCGCGCGTCGCGCTCGACCCACGCGACGGGCGTCCCGTCGCCCTCGCGCTCGATTGTCTGGCGGCCGTAGGCCGAGATGGGTTTGAACGGGTCGTCGTTAACCTCGGAGCCGGCGATGACGGGGACGCGCTCGTCTAAAAGATTGACGAGCTGCCGGATGATGCGGCTCTTGGCCTGTCCGCGCAGCCCCAGCAGGATGATGTTGTGGCGCGCGAGCACGGCGTTGACTATCTGCGGGATGACCGTCTCGTCGTAGCCGACGATGCCGGGGAAGACGCGCTCGCCGCGCCGCAGCTTGTCGAGCAGGTTGGCGCGCATCTCGTCCTTGACGGCGCGCGTGTGGTGACCCTGACTTTTGAGTTCGCCGAATGTCCTGGGTAGTGCCATTACTCTTAAACCTTATCCCCTTGATTTCTACTTAGTCGTGTTAAAGCGCGCGCCGCCCGCCGTCGAGCAGCGCGGCAATCGCCTGTGCGAGCGTGCGGTAGGTGCGAAGCCCCCGCATGTCGATTCCGAGGCCGACGAGCGTCTGCGCGACCTGCGCGCCGACGCCCGTGACGCACGCCTCCGCGCCGACGAGCTTGAGCGCCTGCACGAGGTTCGTCAGGTTCGCGACCGCGTGCGAGTCAACCATGCGCGCGCCCGTGATGTCGATGATGCAGACGCGAGCGCCCTGCCGCGTCACCGCGGAGAGCGCCGCGTGCGTGGCCCGCGCCGTCCGTCGAGAGTCGAGCGTGCCGATGAGCGGGAGCACCAGCACGCCTTCGAGCACGGGCACGACGGGCGTGGAGACCTCCTCGATGGTCTGCTCGCGCTCGCGCAGCAGTTCGGCGAGCCGCTCTTCGGCGCGGCGGCGCTCGATGCCCTGCGCGATGATGTTCGCCACCGACGCGAGGGCTTCGATGGTGTCCTCGGGTAGCTCGCGCCGCGCGAACATCGCCAGCACGCCGGCCAGCCTGTCCTCGACCAGCAGCGGGTAGCCCGCGAACGCGACCATCCCCTCCGCTTTGGCCCACTCCTGGTCGCCGACGCGCGGGTCGCCGACCACCGAGTTCGTCAGGTGCGGGCGGCGCTCGGCCGCGATGAGCCCGATCTTGAAGCTGCCGACGGGGACGCGCCCGTGCTCGCCGTCGAGGTGCGTGTACATCCCCGCGCTCGCCCGTAGTTCGAGCACGTCCGAGCCGGGCTCTATCGTCCAGATGCGCGCGAAGGCCGCGTCGAGGTGGCGGACGACCGAGTCGGCGCAGCCCTGCAAGACCTGCGGGAGCGGAGCCCCGCCTTCGGCCAGCAGCGCGCCCACCTCAGCGCCGAGCGCCGCCTGATGTACGCGCCGCGAAAGTTCCGACTCGGCGCGCCGGCGCTCGGTGATGTCGCGCGCGATGTTGGCGGCCCCCACCGTCCGGCCCGCCGAGTCGCGGACGGGCGAGATGCTGACGGCGACCTCGACGCGCGTGCCGTCTTTGCGCAGCCGGACGGTTTCGAGGTGACTTACCTTCTCGCCGCGCCGCAGGTTGGCGTCTATCTCCGCGAGCTGCGGGTGCAGCTCGGGCGGGACGATGGTCGAGATGTGCTTGCCCAACAGCTCGCCGGCGCTGTAGCCGTAGAGCCGCTCGGCCGCCGCGTTGAAGCTCGTGATGACGCCTTCGAGCGTCTTCGAGACGATGGCGTCCTCGGACGACTCGACGATGGCCGCGAGCCAGGCACGGCTGGCGTCGCCGTGCTCGGCCGTCGCACCGTCGTGCGGGTCGGCCGTCGCGCCGCTCGCGGCGGCGGCCGCCTTCTTCGTCGTGGTCTCTTTCCGGCTCATATGGTCGCTGTGAAGCGTCCGTCCGCGTCGCGGCGGACGAGCCCGTCCTCTTCGAGCTTGATGAGGTGCGCCGTGACCGCGCGCTCGGCCAGCGGGTGCATCTTCGGGTGAACGTCCGTGTAGGCGACGCCGACCACCTCGGCGGGCGTCCGCGCGCCCGCGGCGACGGCCGCGAGAATTTCGCGCTCGCGCTTGAGGCGGTGCTCGACGTACTCGTCCAGCTTGGCGACGGGGCTTCCGACCGCCGGCCCGTGCCCGCCGAAGAGCGCGACGAGTCGCGGCAGACGGCGGTAGCGTTCGAGCGAGGCGAGATAGTCGCGCACGCTCCCCTCCTCGGGGTCGATAAGGACGGAGCCCATGCCGACGACGTTGTCGCCCGTCAGCAGCGCGCCCGCGCGCTCGTCGTAGAAGGAGAGATGCCCGCGCGTGTGGCCGGGCGTGTGCATCGCGCGCAGAGAGATGAGAGGGTCGCCGTCGAGTTCTATCAACTCGCCGTCTTCGATGAAGCGGTCGACGCGAACCTCGTCGCCCAACGCTTCCGCCGTCAGCCGGTGCGCGGCGACGCTCACGCCGAACTGTTCGCGCAGGCGCTCGACGCCTCCGACGTGGTCGGGGTGATGATGCGTCAGGATAACTTCGCGCGGGGTGCGGCCGTCGGCCAGCAGTTCTCCGACGAACTCCGCGAGCGCGCGTTGCTCGTCCTCGTGGGGCGAGCCGGGGTCGAAGACGACGAAGTCGCGCGTGCCGACGACGTAGCAGTTGGTCGTCGTCGCGGGCGGCTTGGTCGGCGTACGGAGTGGCAGGCAGACGAAGCCGGGCAGAAACTCTATCCGCCGGACGGGCTCGCGCCGCGCCTGCGGCACCGAGAGGAAACGCTCGGTCAGGTCTTCGCCGAGTCCGCCGGCGAGCGTGCGGACGGCATGTATGACGGGCGGCGCGGCCATCAGCTCGAAGTCGCGCCAGCGCGCGTAGGCCGCGGAGGCGCGCTCCCATCCGCCCTCGTCGAACTCGGGGGTGAGCAGGCGCGGCTCCTGCTTGCGCGGGCAGCGGACGACGAAGAAGAGCGTGTCGAAGCGTCGCGGGCTGAACGGCGGCGTCACCCAGCGGCCGGCGTACGTGAAATCGCGCGCGTCCAGACGCAGGCCGTAGTGCCTGAGCAGCTCGGCGAACGTCATGCGCCCCGAGGTCAGGTCGTCGCGGACTGATTCAAGCTGCCCCTTCGTCAAATGCTCCGCGCCGCGCGCGGCGAGCACGCCCAACTCCTCGAACAGCTCGCGCGCCGCGCACGCCATCATGGTCGCGGTCTCGCGGTCGTCCGCGTTCTCCACTTCCACTTCAGCGTCAGCCTCGTCGCGCTGCCCGCCGGGGAAGGCGTAGAAGCCCGGCTGAAAGGCCAACCGCTCGCCGCGCCGCGCCCAGAAGACTTCCGGGTCGCCTTCGTCGCCGCGCACGAGCACGACGACGGCCGCGTCCTTCGGCACCGCCGGAGCCGCCGGCCGCTGCTGCTTGTCCTGAAGTGTGATTGCTTCGCTCACATGTTCTATAGAGTGATAAGTGATGAGTGATAAGTGATAAGAAAGAGACTTGCTTTTCTTATCACTTATCACTCATCACTTATCACGGACTTACTCTTCTTCGTCCTGCCGGCGGAAGCGCTCGCCGTCCTCGCCGTTCCAGGGGTTGCCGCGCATGTGGTAGCCGCCCTCCTCCCAGAAGCCGGCGCGGTCTTCGGCGAGGAAGCGGACGCCCTTGACCCACTTGGCCGACTTCCACGCGTAGAGCTGCGGCACGACGAGGCGGACGGGGCCGCCGTGCTCGGGCGGAATGGGCCGGCCGTCGTTCGTCCACGCGAAGAGCGCATCCTCCGCGAGGAAGTATTCGACGGGCAGGTTCGTCGTCCAGCCGTGGTCGTGGCCTTCGGCGACGACGAACTTCGCCTCGGGCTTGACGCCGACCAGCTCGGCTATCGTCCGGGTCGAGACGCCGCCCCACAGGTTGTCGAGCCGCGACCAGCGCGTCACACAGTGGAAGTCTGCGTAGACCTTGACGGCGGGCAGTTGCAGGAACTCGTCGAGCGACCATTTCAGAGGCCGCTCGACGAGCCCGCCGGCCTCGAACTCCCACGTCTCAAGCTCCACGCGCGGCGTCCCGTGCGCGTCGAGCACGGGCCACTTCCGCGTGCGCGTCTGACCGGGAGGGAGGCGCTTCTCGCGGCGCGTGTCGGGGCTGACGATTGTATCGCCGCCCTCGAACTCCTCCGCCCGGCGCGGCTCGCCCTCCTGCCTGAAGGGGTCTTTAAAAAGCGTGTCGAGAAAACTCATAAAGCAGAGACTACTGTTTCTTCCCCGCGTTCTCGGCGAGGCGCATTAGCTCGTCGGGCATCCACTTGGAGACGCCCTTCTGGAGCGCGCCTTCGATGCCGACGGTGCGGTCGTGCCAGTCGTCGGCGCTGCCCATCGAGCCGCGCTCGCGCTCGAAGCGGAGCGTCTGGTCGAGGCTCAGCGCGATGCCGTTGACTATCTCGCGCCAGTCCTCGGTCTGTATCCCGCGCCGGACGAGCGAGAGGCCGGCCGTCCAGTCCTCCTCGGGCGCGCGCGCGTCCTGCTCGGGGATGGTCACGCTCTCCATCGGCGGCATCGGGCTATCCTTGAACTCGTCGTAGAGCCTGCGCCGCAAGTCCTTGAGTGACATCCCCTCGTTCTCGCGCGCCAACGCCTGCGCGCGGCGGAAGATGTCGGACACGCCGGTCTGTTCTTTCGCCATCAGTCCTCCCCAGCCGCTTCCGTTTCAACTTTTAAGGTTTGCGCTTGGGAGTAATTTATAACATTTCGGACGCCGCCGCGAGCCTCCGTCCGTCCGGCCTTGCGTCGGGGCGGCCGCGACGGCATGATAGGCTGAAAAAACAAGGGGTATTAAAAGTGTCCGAGATGATTGAAGAGCCCGCGCACGCGTCGGACGTGCCCGCGGGGCGTCCCACCTGTCCGGTCTGCTGGCGCGAGGCCGGCGAGGGGCTGTCGCCCTTCGACCAACTTCCCGAAGAGTTGCGCCGCCTGGTCAAGGCCAACGCGCCCGAGGGCGTCGCCGCCGTCTGCGCGCGCTGCGTCGAGCTGTTCGACCGCGCGCAGAGGCAGCTTGAGAAGTACGCCACCGTCTTCGAGCAGGGGCGCAAGGTGCTTCCGACGTGGCTGCGGCTCGGCGCGCACGAGCACATCACGGGGCGCGGCGTCACCATCGCCTTCCTCGACTCGGGCTTCTACCCGCACCCGGATTTGACGACGCCGCACAGCCGCATCCTCGCCTACCACAACGTCGTCCCGCGCGGCACGGGCACGCTCGAATCCATCGACCCGGCGAGCTGGCACGGCATGATGACCTCGGTCGTCGCCGCCGGCAACGGCGCGCTCTCGGGCGGCTTCTTCCGTTCGATCTCGCCCGACTGCAACGTCGTCTTAGTCAAGGTCAGCAAGTCCGGCCACATCCCCGAGAAGAACATCGAGCGCGGCCTGCGCTGGGTCATCGAGAACCGCGAGAAGTACGGCATCCGCGTCGTCAACATCTCGGCCGGCGGCGACAAGGAGGTCTCCTACCTCGACAACACGCTCTGCCAGACGGTCGAGCGCGCCGTGCGTGAAGGGCTGGTCATCGTCTGCGCGGTCGGCAACGCCGGGTGGGAACCGGGGCACCCCGTAGTCCCGCCGGCCTCGTCGCCGTCGGCCATCGCGGTCGGGGGGCTGAACGACCAGAACTCGCTCGACCGCGCGCGCCACAGCCTCTACCGCTCGTCCTACGGCCCGACCTCGGACGGGTTGCAGAAGCCCGAGGTCATCGCGCCCGGCATCTGGGTGCCCGCGCCCATCCTCCCGCACACGCCGACCGCCGCCGAGGCCGAGCTTTACGCCCGGCTCGACCGCGCGACCGACGACGAGCTGCTCCCGCTCATCGAGGAGCACAGGACGGTAGACCGCGACATCTACGACGCGCGCACCCTGCCGAAGTACCTCATCCGGCAGCTCGTCTCGGTCAAGCTCCACGAGGCCGACGTGATCTCCGAGCATTACAAGTTCGTCGACGGCACCTCTTTCGCCGCCCCCATCGTCTCCTCGACCGTCGCCTGCATGCTCGAAGCCAACCCGCACCTGTCGCCGCAGCAGGTCAAGCGCATCCTCATCGACACGGCCGAGCGGCTGCCGCAGGTCGAGATAGACCGGCAGGGCTGGGGCGTCATCGCGCCGCGCCGCGCCGTCGAGGTCGCGCTCTCGCTCCGCCCGCACTGACGGGGCAGACCCGCCAACTGCAACCTTTTTCCTGCGTCCGGACTAACGC
>JBEVKV010000012.1:0-16712 GCA_040509515.1 Pyrinomonadaceae bacterium
ACGAACGACGTGCCGAACATGATGCTGTTCGCGGCGCCGATGGTGGTGCTCTACATGATCTCGGTGCTCGTCGCCTGGGTCTCCGCTCGCCCGCGCACGACGCATTAGAGTTTCATTAACGCCTTTTGCTAAGCGGCGATTCGGAATAGCGAAGCGACGAACTTCGCCTGCCCTCGCGCGTCCCTCCCCGCTAATCTTTTCTCCTGCCCCTTCCCCATCATGTTTACCGATTCAACACCTTCGAGCGTGCGCTCCGCCGTCTGAAATCTCTTGAAGCATTGAGACGCGCCGCCCGCCACGTACGTCGATTTGGATAAAGTCGAAGCGCCCGGCCCTTCAACCCACTCTTCACGACCGGCCGCAAGATAAAAGTTGACACACATGGGTTCCGCAGCTATATATGGCGGAACCACATATGGACATCACACGTATCCTCTACCGCGAATTGAAGAAGGGCAGCACCGAGATGCTCGTCATGGCGCTGGTCGAGGACGGCCCGCGCCACGGCTACGAAATCGCAAAGCTCATCGGCGAGCGCTCCGACGGCGTGCTCCAGTTCCACGTCGCCACGCTCTACCCGCTGCTCTACCGGCTGGAGAGGCGCGGGCTTATCAAGGGGCAGTGGGTCGAGAAGGCCGGCCAGCGCCGCCGCCGCTACTACAAGCTGACGGCCGAGGGGCGCAGGGTGCTGGCCGCACAGCGCAACACCTGGCAGGAGTTCTTCGCCGCGCTCGACCGTGTGGCGCGCATCACGCCCGACCCGGAAGATGCTTGACGAGGGGAAATCACGTTGGATGCGGCTCGTGCGCGCGCGGCTCTCGCCGCTCGGACTCGACGGCGCGCGCGAGGCCGAGATAGTCGAGGAGTTGGCCGAACACCTTGAGGCCGCCTACGAGGAGGCGCTCTCGCTCGGGCGCTCGGAGGAGGAGGCGAGGGACGAGGCGCTCGCGCAATTTCCCGACTGGCGGCTGCTGGAGTGCGAGCTTGGCCGCGCGGAGCGTTCGGCGGTGGGAAGCCTGTTCGCGGACGCGGGCGGCGGGGTCGAATCCAAAAGTCGGAGCGGAGGCTCGAACGTGGTGGGACAGTTATTAAAAGACTTGAGTTACGGTTTCCGCATGCTGCGGCGCAAGCCGGGCTTTACGGCCGTCGCCGTGCTGACGCTGGCGCTGGGGATAGGCGGCAACACGGCGATCTTCTCGGTCGTCAACGCGGTGCTGCTGCGCCCGCTTCCCTACCCCGAGGCCGGCCGGCTCGTCTCGGTCTACGAGTCTTTGCCGCAGGGCGGCACCGGCTCGGTCTCCGTCCCAAACCTTCTGGACTGGCGCGCGCAGTCGGACGCCTTCACGGGAATCGCCGCCTACCAGTACGGCGACTTCAACCTGCGCGAGGAGCAGCAGCCCGTGCGCGCCATCGGCACGCAGGTCACGGCGAACTTCTTCGAGGTGCTCGGCGCGACGCCGCAGGCCGGGCGGGGCTTCCTTGAGGGCGAAGATCGGGCGGGGCGCGAGCGCGTCGTCGTGTTGAGCGACAGGCTCTGGCGGCGGAATTACGGCGCCGACCCGGGGTTGGTGGGGCGCGACATCCTGCTCGGCGGCGAGAAGTATCAGGTGGTCGGCGTGATGCCGCCGTCGGTGCAGTACCCGTCCGCCTCGGTCGAACTCTGGGTGCCGCTCGTCTTCAGTCAGAGTCAGTTGGCGAACCGCGGGAGTCACGCCTTTCAGGTGTTGGCGCGGGTCAAGCCGGGCGTCAGTTTCGAGCAGGCGCAGGAGCAGATGAGCACCATCGGGCGCGTCCTCGAAAAGCAGTACGCGGCGGAGCAGGAGGGGCGCGGCGTCGCGCTCGTGCGCGTCGAGGAGGAGGCCGTGCGTGGCGTCCGCCCGGCGCTGCTCATGCTGCTCGGGGCGGTCGGGTTCGTGCTGCTCATCGCCTGCACGAACGTGGCGAACCTGCTGCTGGCGCGCGCCGCCGCGCGCCGCAAGGAGGTGGCTATCCGCTCGGCGCTCGGCGCGGGGCGCTGGCGTCTGATGCGGCAGTTTTTGACCGAAAGCGTGCTGCTGGCGCTCCTCGGCGGCGCGGCCGGCCTGCTGGTGGCGCGTTGGGCTTTGCAGGCGCTCTCGACGCTGGCGTCCGGCTACCTCGCGCGGCCGGGCGAGGTCGGCCTCGACTGGAAGGTGCTCGCCTTTACCGCCGCGCTCTCGCTGCTGACGGGCGTCGTCGCGGGGCTCGCGCCGGCGCTCCACGTCTCGCGCACGGACGTGCAGGAGACTTTAAAGGAGAGCGGGAATTCCGGGTCGAGCGCGCGCGGCACATGGCTGCGCAGCGGGCTCGCCGTGGCCGAGGTCGCCGCGGCGCTCGTGCTGCTCGTCGGCGCGGGGCTACTCGTCAAGAGCTTCCTGCGGCTCCAGCAGGTCGAGACGGGGCTGAGGCCCGAGGGCGTGCTCACGATGAGGGTTTCGCTCCCGGAGTCGAGGTACGACACGCCGGAGAAGACCTCTATCTTCTACCGCGAGGTGTTGGGGCGCGTCTCGGCGCTGCCGGGGGTGGAGGAGGCGGGCGTCATCAACATGCTGCCCTTGCAGATGTACGGCTCGAACGGCGAGATACAGGTGGAGGGGCGCGAGCCTCTGCCGCCGGGGCGCGTGCCGCTGACCGAGTACCGCATAGCCAGCGCCGGTTACTTCAAGGCGCTCGGGATACCGCTGCAGGCGGGCCGCCTCTTCGAGCCCGCCGACGAGGCCGAGGGCGCGCGCTCGATCATCGTCAGCCGAGAACTCGTCCGCACTTTCTTCCCCGACGGCGACGCGCTCGGCAAGCGCATCAAGGCCGGGGGCGACTCGTGGTGGACGGTTGTCGGCGTCGTCGGCGACGTCAAACAGTCCGGCCTCACACAGCCCTCGCGCCCCGAACTCATCGTCCCCTACACGGCCTACCGCGCCGACGGGATGACGTTGGTGGTGCGCACCGCCTCCGACCCCGCGGCGGTGACCGCGGCCGTCCGCGGGGAGGTGCAGGCCATAGACCCCAACCAGCCGGTCTACGCCGTGCGGACGATGGAGGAGGTCATCGACCTCTCCGTCTCGAACCGGAAGCTGAACATGGTGCTGCTGTCCATCTTCGCGGGGCTGGCGACGCTGCTGTCGGTCGTCGGCATCTACAGCGTGATGTCGTACCTTGTCACGCAGCACACGCGCGAGATAGGCATCCGCGTCGCCCTCGGCGCGCAGCCCGGTCGCATCCTGCGGCTGGTGCTTCAGCAGGGGCTGTCGCTGACGCTGGTGGGCGTCGCGGTCGGCGCGCTGGTCGCCTTCGGCCTGTCGCGGCTGATGTCCAGCCTCCTCTACGGGGTGGAAGGAACCGACCTGACGACCTACGTCTCCGTGTCGCTGCTGCTGACGGCGGTAGCGCTCCTGGCGTGCTACATCCCCGCGCGCCGCGCGACGAAGGTCGATCCGCTGGTGGCGCTCCGTTACGAGTGAGGTCGTGCGCGGGGACGCCGCAGCACGACGCCCTGACGTTGGTCGTCCTCAAGGTGAGGTGAAGGCCCGAGGCGCTTCCCCGACGTGAGCGGAGACGTGCCTCGGGCCTTCGTGCGTGCCGCGACGACGTTCAGCGGCGCGAGCCGACGGGCGGGAGCTTGGGCTGTGCGAAGGAGGGCGGGTTCTTCTTCAACTGCCCGAGCAGATATTCGACGGCGGCCTCAAGCTGCGGGTCGCGCCCCTGCGCCAGAAGGTCGGGCCGCGCGTCAACTTCGAGGTCGGGCGTCACTCCCTTGTTCTCGGCTATCCACTCGCCGGACTTCGGGTCGAAGCGCGTGTATCCGGGCGCGCTGACCTGCGTGCCGTCCAACAGCTCGCGGTACGCGGCGATGCCGACGAGCGCGCCCATCGTCCGCGTGCCGACGAGCGGGCCTAAGCCTAAGTCGCGGAACATCCACGGCGTCAGGTCGCCGCCCGAACCCGCGTAGCCGTTAATCAGCATCACCTTCGGGCCGTTGACCGCGCGCATCTCGGAGCCGCCCTGCCAGTTGCGCGCGTGAATGACGGTCTGCCAACGTCGCGCGAGCGTCGGCAGCACCATCGGCTGCGGGCTGCCGCCGGAGTTGAAGCGGCCGTCGAGAATGATCGCGTCCTTGTCCGTCTGCGCGTAGTAGCCGCGTATGAACTCCACCTGCCCGCCCTGCGCCGTGTCCGGGTAATGGATGTAGCCGACGCGGCCGCCCGAGAGCTGCTCGACCTTACGCCGATTCGCCTCGACCCACTCGTAGTAACGGAGCTGCGCCTCGCCCGCGACGGGCTTGACGCGGACGCGCCGCGCGCCTTCCGGCGTCGGCCGGTCGTTGACCGTCAGCGTCACGACGCGGTTCGCCTTGTTAACCAAGAGCGAGTTCGGGTGGACGCTCTTGTTGACCGCGCGCCCGTCTATCTCAAGCAGATAGTCGCCCGCCTTCACGTTGACGCCGGGCTCGCCGAGCGGCCCGCGCCACGAGTCCTGCGTGAGCGTCCCCGCGTAGACGCGCTTGAAGCGCACCCACTCGCCGTCGCGCTCGTAGTCGGCTCCGAGCATCGCCGCGCTCGCCGCGCGGTCGGGCGAGCCGGGCTCCGCCGGGCCGGGGTCGACGTACGCGTGCGACGTGCCCAGCTCGCCGAGGAGCAGGCCGAGCACGTAGTAGAAATCCTGCCGGTGCCTGACGTGCTGAAGGTACTGCTCGTAGTGCTTGCCGAGCGCCTCCCAGTCCAACCCCCAGAGGTCTTCGCGGAAGAAGCCTTCGCGCTCGAAGCGCCAGGTCTCCCAGAACATCTGCCGCCACTCCGCGGCGGGATCGACCCAAGCCTCGACGGCGGCCGTGTCAACCCTGCCGTCGCCGAATTTGACGCCCGGCTTCGCGTCCGCGAGCCCGAGCGTGCCGTCGGCGAAGTATGCGAACTTGCTCCGGTCGGAGTTGAACATCAAACGGAGCGGCTGCCCCTCGTAGACCATCTCGGTCTTCTTCGAGTTGAGGTCGAACTTGCGCAGCTTCCCTTCGCTGTAGTGGAAGACGCCGCCCGTCGCGCCGACGAGTGCGCCGGGCGCTCCGGCCGGGAGCGGCAGCGCGACGGCGCGCGCACCGAGTCCCTCCAAATCCACCCTCACGGGCGGCGGCCCGGCGGGCGGCTTCTCGGCCTTCGCCTCCGGCTTCGCCGGCGTCTCTTCCGCGTCGTCCGGCTTCGGGAAGAACGGGTTTCCCTGCTCCTTCGAGAGCGGGAGCAGGTAGACGCGGTCGGCGTTCTCGACCTTCAGGCTCTGCTCGTAGCGGCCGGGCGTCGGCGCGAAGGCGCGCGCCGAAGTGAAGTAGAGGTACTTGCCGTTGAGGTCAAAGGTGACGTTCCCGTCGTCGTACATGCCGTCGGTGACGCGCGTGGCCTTCGCCGCCGCGACCTCGTAGAGGTGTATCGCGCCGAAGCCGTTCCGGCCGCCGACGGCGAACGCGAGCCAGCGGCCGTCGGGCGACCACTCGAACGACGAATCGCTGCCGTACTCGTTCCTCATGACGAGCTTCGCCTCGCGCGTCTCGACGTTCAGAACGTGCAGGCTGTCGTCCATCAACCAGTACGCGAGGTGCTTCCCGTCGGGCGACCACTCGATGCCGCGGATGGTCTTGCCCGTGTGGTTCGAGAGCTGTCGGGGCGCGCCGCCGCCCGCGGTCGGGCGCGTGTAGATTTGAAATTCGCCCGTCGCGTCGCTCAGGTATGCGATTGATTTTCCGTCCGGCGACCAGCGCGGCTGCCGCTCGCGCACGCCCGGCGTCGCCGTCAGATTCCTGACGCTCTCGCCGTTCGCGGCCACGTCGAAGATTTCGCCGCGCGCCTCGATTGCCAAGCGGTCACCCTTCGGTGAGGGCGAGAGCGCCGTAATCATGCGTCCGACCTTGAGCATGTAAGGGCGCGCCGCGAGTTCGTCGCCCTTCACCTCGAACGACAGCCGCTCGTCGCGGCCCGAGGCGATGTCGTAGGCGTGGAGGTAGCCGTCCTGCTCGTAGACGATTGTCTTGCCGTCCGTGCTCGGCCACTTCACGTCGTAGTCGGAGTACTTCGTGAGCTGCGTCTCCTTCTTCGTCGAGAGGTCGTGGCGGTACAGGTTTACAGTCCCGAGGTTCCGGTCGCTCGCGTAGTAGATAGAGTCGCCGACGACCATCGGGAACCAGGAGTTCTCGCCCTTGTTGGGAAGCTCCGCGTAGCTGTTCGAGGCGAAGTCGTAGAGCGCGATGCGGCCGACGTTCCCGCCCCGGTAGCGGCGCCAGTTCTGCGTGTGTGCGCCGACGCGCGTGTAGGCGACGCGTTTGCCGTCGGGGAAGAACGAGCCGTCGCTGAACTCCGCGAGCGGCGTCTCCGTGGGCAGGCCGCCTGCGGAGTCGACGACCCAGAGGCGCGGCTGGCGCGTCGTGTAGCTCCCGGCCGTCGAGGTGTAAGCAATTTTACCGTCGGGCGTCCAGCCGACGAGCCCCTCGCCGTTCGGGTCGAAGGTTAAACGCCGGGGCGCGCCGCCCGCGAAAGGCATCACGTAGAGGTCGACGTTCCCGTCGTACGAGGCGACGAACGCGATCTGCGAGCCGTCGGGCGAGATGCGCGCGCGCCGCTCCTCGCCCGCGTGCGTCGTCAGCCTCCTCGCGGCGCCGCCCTTCCGATCGGCCGCCCAGAGGTCTGCCGCGTACGTGAAGACGACCCAGTCGCCCCGTACGGTCGGGTAGCGAAGCAGACGCGCCTCCTGCGCACGCGCCGCCTGTAGAGAGAAGGCCGCGAGAAGCGCGGCGAATAGAAGCCGTTTCAAAAGAGAAATCCCCCTTAGATGTGTTGTGCGGAAGCGAATTTGGTACCGATTGTCTCGGGCCGGGAGCGCCTTAAAACCAGTTGGGTCGAAATCTACAGGAACCACGGTTGATATGTCCAATATATCCTCGACTAGGATGTGATATGTTAAAAGTATGAACGAGAAGGTTGAGTTGCGTCATTTGCGGTACTTCGCGGCGGTCGCGGAAGAGTTGCACTTCGGCCGGGCCGCGGAGCGGCTGGGCATCGCGCAGCCTCCTCTGAGCCAGCAGATTAAGAGTTTGGAAGAGTTGGTCGGATACACGCTCTTCGAGCGCAGGCCGCAGGTGCGCCTGACGCCGGCGGGCGAGGCGCTGCTTGAGGTGGCGCGGCGCACGCTCTCGCAGATTGAGGAGGGGCTCAGTTCCACGAGGCGGGTCGGCCGTGGCGAGGCCGGGAGGATCACGGTCGGGTTCGCGGCGTCGATTCTGACGACCGCGCTCCCGGAGATTCTGCGGACGTACAGGGAGCGTTTCCCGGGCGTCGAGTTGCGCCTGCGCGAGCTTTCGAGCGCCGCGCAGACCGCCGCGCTCTCCGACGGCGGCATCGACGTGGGCTTCGTGCGTGAGGCCGTCGAGCACGGCGCCGGCTTAATCTGCGAACCGATTCTGCGCGAGGAGTTCGTGGCCGTGCTCCCGCCCGCGCACAGGCTCGCGAAGCGGCAGGAACTTCCGCTCGGCGAGCTTGCCGGCGAGCCCTTCGTACACTTCCCGCGCGCGGTCGCGCCCGCCCTCTACGACCAAGTCGGCGACGCCTGTCGGCGCGCGGGCTTCCAACCGCGCGTCGTGCAGGAGGCACAGGAATGGCTGACGATTTTAGGGCTTGTGGAGGCGGGGCTCGGCGTCTCGCTTGTCCCCGACTCGTTCCGCCGGCTGCGATGGGGCGGCGTCCAGTACAGACCGCTCGCGCCGCCTCGCGAATTCACGGACGTTTTCGTCTGCCGCCGCGAAGCCGAGCCTGCGCCCGCAGTCGCCCCGCTCATCGAGATCGCGCGCGGCTTCACGCTCGGCCCGAATCAGTAGGAGCTTCTAAGATGATTCTGTTGCGGGTGTTACGGGATTCTATCTTTGCATCGTTCAAGGTTTCACTTTTGGCCGCGTAGTGGAATCATCAGATAAGACTAAAAGATTTATTTCCATCTTACGGTTCATACAACAGCGGTCTATTGTTTCACGGTCACGGTCTATCTCTGCCACCCTCTGTGGTCACAAGGGTCTCGCTAAAACTACCAGAGGTCGCTAAAGGAAGACGTGACTGGCACAAGCACTTATCCTCTCCGCCCCGGCATAGTGCACAGCCTTTACTTCCGACAGGTGGCCGAAACTCGTTGCGACTGGTCGGCGCGCCAGAAAAAGTTTTTAACTTTAAATTGAGGCTGAATTAGCGCTTGTGAAACGTAACGTGAAACGAATTTCAAGGTAGCAATTTCAGAGATTAATCGGGACATCATCAACAATGAGAGGAATCAGATTTTTATCAAGATAAAGTTTATCCCGCGAGTATGCTTGTCGCCAATTCCTAATGCACCCCCCTCATGCAATACTACTGCTCCTATCCCCCCCCTCTGGGAAATAACTATTGCTCGGGCTTTAAAGATGTGTTAGAAAGCAGGATTTATGGCGACTCTTCTCTCCAGGCCGACGGCGCGCAAACCATTCTTAATCTCGCCCGACCCGTCGATGCTCTATATGACGCCGACGCTCAAGACCACTTTGTATAAAGTGGACTTCGTGGTGGAGAACCGGCAGGGGCTGACCCTGATTATGGGTGATGCGGGACTGGGTAAATCGTCGGTCTTACGCCTGCTCTTGAGCCGCTACAGCGCGAGAGAAGAGACGGTGGTCACCCAACTGATACCGACCCCTGCTTTCAGTTCGGATTTCATGTTTTTGAAGGCGATTTGCGCGGAATTCGACATTCCCGGCAGACGCTCCATGCTGGCGCAGCTCAACGAATTCCGGGATTACCTGATGGATCTCCACTCGAAAGGTAAGACGGCTCTCCTCCTCATCGACGAGGCGCAGAAACTGCCCGGCAAACAGTTGGAAATGATCCGGACGCTCCTTAATTACGAGACGTCGAAAGAAAAATTGATCCAGATCGTCTTGGCGGCGCAGCTCGAACTGAGGGATAAGCTGCGTGACAAAACGAAAAAAGCCCTCCGCTCGCGTGTTTTCGCGCCTTCCCTGCTCGCCTCAATGTCGGTCGGTGAAACCAAAGACATGATTGCCTATCGGTGCGAACAGGCGGAGATTAAGAACCCTTTTACGGATGAAGCCATCGAGTTGATCTACACCAGAACCGGGGGCGTGCCCCGTCAGGTGCTCCAAGTCTGCGCTCTCAGCTATGACATGGGCCAGCGAGCCGGGGTCGATAAACTCCCGATGGAGATCGTCGAGATGGCGGCGCAGGAAGCCGTCTACAGCGATGACTTAGAAGATGAGTAAGAACATCAAAAGCTTTGCCGCCTTTCTAGAACAAACTGAACGTAAGGCGGAAAAAGCCGAACCATCCCGTGCGGAATCCGCACCCGATACGGAAATTGTACCGGGTGCGGATTTAGCATCTCATCCAAAAACTGCACCCCATGCGAATATTGCACCCCGTGCGGAAACCACACCCCATGAAGATTCCGCATCGGATGTAAAAACTTATTCGGAACCCGTGCGGAAAGTACGGGATGCGGAAACCGCACCCCATGCGGAATCCGCACCCGTTCGGGGACATTTAAGAGTGCCGAATGAAATTCTCTACAACGTCCTCCCGACTCTCAAACCGAGTGAGGCCATCGTTCTTTTGCGGCTCTATGCCCTCTCTCACGGCTTTCAGAAAAACACATGCACCGTGAGCCTAGATAAACTTGCAAGTGGTTGTAACTTAAGCAGAACCCAGACTCGCGTGTGCGTCAGAAACCTGGAGAGGAAAAAGCTCATCAAGGGTCAGGGGACGGATAACACAAACAGCCAAAAGGAACTGCGCGGATTACATTTCGAGGTGAGATTACCCTCGGCAACCCGTGCGGAAATCGCACCCCATACGAAATCCGCACCCCATGCGGAAACTACACCCAATAAAGAAAAGATTATAAAAGAAACCACACAAACACAGGACGAGCCTGTGTTGGGTGTGCGTGGGGGTTCAAAATTCACCATCGAAGAATGCCGAAAGTACGCCCGGCATCTGCAAACCACAGGGCAGGGAATTAACAACCCGGGCGGCTACGCGACCACCATTCATCGCACGGGCGAAGCCGACATTTTGATCGAGAGTTTTTTACGCCCGCAGGCAACGAGCCCGGCTTCGAGCTTCGACACCAGCCAATGCCCCGATTGTCAAGGTACCGGCTTTTTCTATCCGAAGGGTGTGGAAGGCGGAGTCGCCAGGTGCAAGCACGAGCAGCTCAGGAAAGAAGCGGAATAGGGAAAACACTTCGGCGAGGTGAAGAATGTCAGCCGCGGATGAGTCGGAAAACCTGCTCGATAATTCGGCTGAGCGCATCAACCCCAACGGCTGGCGGGTGATCGCCAATCCGACTCGACGACCGGAACCTGATGCCGAGTAGGTGAAGACCTTAATCCAATCAATGCGGAAGGGGCGGCGGTCACCCGACAGGCGGAGGGTGGATAAGACGCAGCCACCGCAAGCGGCGCAGGTGAAGGCATGACGAGACTGAGCACCTCTTGACCGAGAGCGCTAAAGGTTGAGCCGGCGGCCCAAATCGGCCCTGACCGCCAGATTCTACTTCGAGTGGAGGTGAGAACTCGTCCGAATGACGGTCAGGAGTGAACAGGTCGCGGTTTCTACGAGGCCGAGGCTCTGCGGGGCGGGTGGAGCGTGCGGCAGTCGGACTATAGTCGGGATATGGTAGAAAGAAGCTCGGAAACAGCCCTCGTGCCCGCTCAGGCCGACTTAAAAGTCGCACTGCGAGGCGCCGTCTCGCTCTGGGCCTCCGCCACGACTTCGGAGAGTGAGCGCCGCGCAGACTTGCTGCGGGACAAGCAGCGGATCGTGCTCTCATTCTTCCGCCACGCGGATAAGCTCCCGTCGGAGGTCGAGCCGGCGGACGTGCAGGACTGGCTCAGAGATTTAGAAGGGAGGGGGATTAGCGCCGGCACCTGCTACCAGCACGCCTGTCTGCTCTCCTCCTTCTACTCCTGGGCGATGAAAGACGCCGAGGTCGGGCAGCACGTCCGCAGAAACCCGGCGCGGCTGGCGCGCCCCAAAGCGCCGAAGCCTTACCAGACCGATAGCGTCAAGGCCATGTCTGATGAAGAAGTCGGGGCGCTCGTCGTGGCCGTGCGCGGGCGGGCGCGGGCGGGAGACGTTGTCGGGAAGCGTGACTACGCATTGCTGCTGCTCTACCTTGCGACGGGGCTGAGGAGGCGGGAGGCCATCGGGCTGCGAGGGAAGGACGTTCAACTGGGCGAGACGCTCGTGCTGGAGTACCGCGCGAAGGGCGGCGACTACCGGAGCAGGGAGGTCAGGGAGCCGCAGGTGAAGGGGGCGTTGCTCGACTATCTCACGGCCGCCGATAGGCTCCACGCGCTCAGGACGGACGCGCCGCTGTGGACGCGCCACGACCGCGCGGGCAAGCCGGGCGAGGCGCTCACGTCACACTGCTTCGTCAAGAATTTGAAGAAGTACGCGCGCGAGGCCGGAGTCGAGGGCTTCCACCTCCACCGCACCCGCCACACTTTCGCGCGCATCGTGTCGGAGCTTACCGGCGACATCACGGCCACGCAGAACGCGCTCGACCACCAGAACCGCTCGACCACACGCGTCTACGTCCAGCGCATCGCCGTCAAGCGAGACCTCTATAGCGAAGAGGTCTCTAAAAGGTGGGGCGACTGAAGGGCGGGCTTCAGTGCCGACGATTCACAAGGCCGATTCGTCATGACTTGTTAACGTCTACGTAGTACAGGTCGGTCGCCACCGAAAAATCTTCCTTCCTAAGACGCGTCTTCATGGTCTGCCACTCTCCCGTGGGCCGTATGAGCTGCCAGTCGCCTCTCGTGCCGACGCGCACGGGCATGTCGAAGCCATCCTCGTCGGCCTTCCAACGGTAAGAGACTTCGCCTTTCGCTTCGTCGAACCTCAGCTCCAGGGCGGGGATTGCGGCGCGCCGTAGGTACTGGTTGAAGACGGGCGTCAGATTCCTGCCCGTCCTCCGGTTGAAGAACTCGACCACGTCCTCCGTCATGATGTTTCGGTACTTGAAACGCCGGTAGAAATCGAGGAGCAGAGCCCGCCAGAGTTTCTCGTCGTCGACGACGCTGCGGAGCGTGTGCAGGAAGAGCGCGCCTTTGAAGTACTGATCCTGCGGCGGGGTGGCGTTGACGCCGCGCGGCGCGACGATGGGTCGCTGATTCAAGACCTTCGACTTGTAGCCGTTCGTGTACTTCAGGTAATCGTCGTGGCCGTACATGTATTCGACGTACAGGCACTCCAGGTACGTCGTCCAGCCTTCGTGAATCCACATGTCCGAGCGGTCGGAGGCCGTGACGCTGTTGCCGAACCACTCGTGCCCGCTCTCGTGAATGATGATGAAGTCGAACCTGAGGCTGACGCCGACGCCCGTCCAGTCGCGCTCAAGGTAGCCGTTCGCGAAACGGTTGCCGTAGGTGACGGCGCTCTGGTGCTCCATGCCGGAGTAAGGAGCCTCTATCAGCTTGTAGCCGTCCTTCTTGAAAGGGTACTCGCCGAAGTAGTGCCGGAACGCTTCCAGCATCCCGCGCGACTGCGCGAACTGCTTCCGGGCTTTATCCAGATTTTCGGGGAGCACGTAGAAGTCGAGCGGCAGGTCGCCGAGACGGTCTGTGAAGTGCGTGTAGTTCCCTATGTTCAGCGAGACGTTGTAGTTGTTGATGGGGTACTGCACGAGCCAGTCCCAACGCGTGTAGCCGTCCCCGAGTTCCGTCTTGCCGGCGAACTTCCCGTTAGAGACATCGACCAGACCGTTCGGCACCGCCACGCTGATTCGCATGCCCTCGACCTCGTCGCGCCACTGGTCTTTGTTCGGCCACCACACGCTCGCGCCCACGTCCTGGCACGAAGTGTTAACCCAGTCGCGCCCCGAAGGGTCTTTCTTGAAAGTGATGCCCCCGAACCTGCCCGTCTCGGCGGGATTGCCGGAGTAGTGGAAGTCGATTGAGTAGACGCGCCCTCTCTTAAGGGTCTGCGGAAAGTTCACGAAGACGGCGCCCGCTTCACGCTCGTACTTGAGCGGCGTCGCGCCGAAAAGAATCTTGTCTATGTTGAGGGCCGGGTTCAGGTCGAGTTGGATGCGCGCGTCGTCCTTCAGCATTCTGAAGCGGACGGTGTTCTTTCCACTCAGAAATCTCCTCGCCGGGTCGACGCGCACGTCGAGGTGGTAGTAGAGCAGGTCGTTGTTGGCGCGGTACGGCCCATACGCCCCGCGCAACGTGTCGGCCCGCCCGGCGGCGGGCGCGGCTTGAGATGCCTCCTTCGTCTTAACCCGGGCGAGGAACTCTTTCGCCTCTTCGACCTCGGGTCTGACGCTGTCGGCCGATTGGCATAGGGCCAATAGTTTCCCGTAATAACTCTCGGCGCTTTTCTGATCCGCCGCGAGCCGGGCCGCGCGCGCGGCCCCGTAAAGTCCGTTGAAACGGTTCGGCGCGGAGCGGAGCGATGTCTCGAACTCACGCAAGGCCGCCAACGGTTCTTTGAGTTCGAGTAACAGCTCGCCGAGCTGTTCGCGCGCCGGGAGAACAGCGCCGGGCGTGACGGGGTGTTTTTCGGTCGCGTCGTCCAGCTCCGCCGCCGCGCGCATCAGCCGGAGTGCCTCTTCGCGCCTGCCTTCGGCGTGCGCCAGCCATCCGGACGCGACCTGACGTTCTATCTCGACCTGTTTGGCCCAGTCGTAATCGCCTTTGACTTCGGCGAGCGCCCGGCCTATCTCGGCCAGACTCTCGACCTCACGGCGCGCGGCGGCCGTGTCGCCGGTGCGCGCCGCGCCCACGGCGCGCGCGTAATGTGTGTGCGCCTCGGCCCAGCGGAAGCGCTGCCACGGAAAAGCCTCCATGTTCCCCGGGGGCGAAGCCAACGCGGCCGCCTCGTCCCAACGCCGACGTTCGAGCGCGTAGCGCGCGGGGATGGCGGCGAAGGCGTAGGCCACTTTGAAGCTCGGCGGGTCAACCCTCCGAATCTTGTACAGCTCGTCGAGCACGCCCCGGGCCAGCTTATCCTGCGCGCCTTGCAGGTAGGCGTAGGCGAGGTAGTCCATCGCGTGAAGCTGCTCGTCCCACGCGCCGGGCATGCCGTTCCTCGCGGCGTGAGCCTTCGCCGACGCCTCCGCCCCGAGGTTCGAGCTGATCGCCTCCTGCCACAGACCCAGCCGCGTGAAGATGTGCGAAGGCATGTGCTGCGCGTGCGCCGACGCGGGCGCAATCCTCGCGTAGCCGCGCGCGGCGGGCAGCGCCATCTCCGCTAGCGCCGGGTAGTCATAGCTGTGAATCAGGTAGTGCGTGACGCCCGGGTGCTGCGGCTCACGCGCCAGCACGCGGTTCAAAATCTGCGCGGCCTTCTTCTCGTCGGCGTAACTCTTGTCGCCCGCCGACATCCCCTTCGCGATGAGCGTCAGCGCGTAGAAGACGCCGGCCTCGCCGTCCGAAGGGTAACGACGGTGAAGCTGCCCCATCGCGTCGCCGTAGGCGAGGGCGCGCGTGCGGTGGTCGAGCCGGTCGGAGTCTTTGTAAAAAGTCCGTATCGCCGCGACGTAAGCTCGCTCGCGCGGCGTGCGCGCGACGACGGCCTCGGCGCGCTCGACGGCCTCGCGACCCTTCTTCAACTCGGCCGCGCCCGGCGGCGCCCAGATGGGGTGATAGTTGCTCATCGCGATGCCCCAGTAACCCATCGCGCAGCGCGGGTCTGTGCGGATGACTTCGGCGAAGGCGGCTTCGGCCTCCTCGTACTCGAAAGAGTGGAGCCACGCCACCGCGCGGTTGAATCGCGCGCGTGCGTCGGCGGTGCAGGAGACGGGGAAGTTGACCCGCCCGAGCTGCTCCGAATGTTCGTGCTGATGCGGGTGCGCCTCCTGTGCCCGTGTCGAAGGGGCGTGGCAGAGGCCGACCGCCAGAAGCGATGCGGTTAACGAGGCGGCGAACAGAAGAATGCTTTTCATAGAATCTCATCCATTAACGAAGCGGAAGAACTGAAAGGCGGGCCGTCCGATACTGTAGCAGGGCAGCCGCACTTTTATGTCAAAGCCGGCGGCCGTGTCAACGTCTGCTCGCGGAGGCGACAGGCGGACGCCATGAAGCGCGGCGCGGGCGTTGAAGACGGGCGAGAAATAATTCTTGACTAGTCGTTCCAGAAAGAGTATAAGACTCGCCGAGGTCGTGAAATCCGATGGCGCGGCATAAAGAGTTCGACAGTGACGAGGCGCTCCAGAAGGCGATGGAGGTCTTCTGGGCGCGCGGCTATGAGGCCACGTCCGTGGGTCATCTCGTCGAACACATGGGCATCAACCGCCAGAGCCTCTACGACACCTTCGGCGACAAGCACTCGCTCTACCTGCGCGCTCTCGACCGCTACCGCGAAGTCGAGGGCCGGAAGATGTTCGAGGCGCTGGAGCGGCCCGGCTCGGTCAAGCGCGCGCTGCGGCAGTTGTTCGAGGGTGTCGTCGAGTGTTCGCTCGGCGGCGAGCGGCGCGGGTGCTTCGTGGGCAACGCCACGTCGGAGCTGGCCGGTCACTGCCGCGCGACGGCCGAGAAGGCTTGCGGCAGCATGGCCGCGGCCGAGGAGGCGCTCTACCGCGCGCTGTTGCGCGGGAAGAAGGAGGGCGAGATCGGCGCGGGGCGCGACCTCCGCGCCGTGGCGAGGTTTCTGTACAGCAGCCTGCAAGGGCTGCAACTCATGTCGAAGGCGACGCGCGACCGCAAGACGCTCGAAGACGTGGTGCGCGTGACGCTCTCGGTGTTGGACTAAATTTTTTTGCTGATTTCTGGAACACTCGTTCCAGAATCGGAAAGGTGCAAAGCGATGGGCAGCAGGCTGGAAGGGAAGGTGGCGGTCGTCACGGGCGGGAACTCTGGCATCGGGCTGGCGACGGCGAGGGAGTTCAAACGGGAGGGCGCGCGGGTCGTCATCACGGGGCGCGACGCGCGGACGCTCGCGGAGGCGGCGCGCGAGTTGGGCGGCGACGTGCTGGCGCTGCGCTCTGACTCGGCGAGCCTCGCCGACATCGACGCGCTTTTTGAAGCGGTGAAGGAGAGGTTCGGACGCGTGGACGTGCTCTTCGTCAACGCGGGCGTCGGCAAGTTCGCGCCGCTCGAAGAGACAGACGAGGCGCTCTTCGACCAGATCATGGACATCAACTTCAAGGGCGCGTACTTCACCATTCAGAAGGCGCTGCCGCTCCTGAGCGACGGCGCCTCAATCATCCTCAACGCGTCGGTCGTGGCGAGCGTCGGGTTCCCGAACTCAAGCGTCTACTCCGCGAGCAAGGCCGCGCTCCTCTCGCTCGTGCGGACGCTGTCGGCCGACCTTGTCGGGCGCGGCATCCGCGTCAACGCCGTCAGCCCCGGCCCCGTGGAGACGCCCATCTTCGGGCGGATGGGACTTGCGGAGGAAGCGGCGAAGGGCTTCGGCGAACAGGTGCCTTTGAAGCGTCTGGGGCGGCCGGAAGAGATTGCCAAAGCGGTGCTCTTCCTCGCCAGCTCGGACTCGTCGTTCCTTCTGGGCGCGGAGATAGTCGCCGACGGCGGCATCAGCGGACTCAAGGTCACGGACGCGGCCGCGAGCGCGAGTCCGGAGGCGGGGTTGCGCGCCGAGGCGGCCTGACGCGCACGCCCCTTCGGTTTGAAGGACTCCATTCCCGCGCCCGTCCGCCGCCGGAAATTGCTTCCGGCG
>JBEVKV010000013.1:0-6322 GCA_040509515.1 Pyrinomonadaceae bacterium
CGGCGGCGCGCGGGCCGGCGGCCGCGCCGCCGCAGGCCGCGCCGGGCGGCGACGCCGCGCGCGGCCGGCGCATCTACTTCGAGGGCGAGGACGGCTCGGGCGAAGAGATGAACGTCCTCGTCGGCGGCGAGGAGATTGAAGCGCCCGCGACCGCCTTCGCCTGCGCCAACTGCCACGCCGCCGACGGGCTGGGCACGGCCGAAGGCGGAGTCCGACCCGCGCCCGTCAACTGGGACGCCCTCGCCGGCGCGCGCACCTCCGCGCTCACGGGGCGGCCACGACCGCCTTACGACGCGCGAACGCTCACGCGCGCGCTGCGCCTCGGGGTCAACTCCGCGGGCGAGCGTTTGCACCTCGCGATGCCGCGCTACCGCCTGACCGACAGGCAGGCCGCAGACCTCGTCGCCTTCCTAAAAATCCTCGGCACGGACGCCGACGCCGACCCGGGCGTCAGCGCCGACTCGATCAAGGTCGGCGCGGCGCTCCCGCTGACGGGACAGTACGCCGCGGTCGGCGAGGCCGCGCGCGCGACGCTCGCAGCCTTCTTCGCGCAGGCCAACACGCGCGGCGGCGTCTACGACCGGCGGTTCGAGCTGGTCGTGGCCGACTCGGGCGGCACGCCCGCCGGGACGTTGTCGGCGACGCGCGAACTGTTGGAGACGCGCCGCGTCTTCGCGCTCGTCGGGTCGTTCGAGCCGCCGGGCGGCGCGGGCGAGACGGGCGAGTATCTCAAGCGCAAGTCCGTCCCGCTCGTCGGGCCGCTGGCGCTCTCGCACGCGCCGCCGGCCGTGCCCAACCCTTCGCTCTTCTACCTGCTCCCGGCCGCGCGGCATCAGGCGGCGGCTCTGGTCGAATACATCCGCGAAGAGTCTGAGCGCACGCGCGGCGACGCGCGCGGCGCGACGAGGCTGGCCGTGTTGAGCGCCGACGACGCCTTCGACCGCGAGGCGGCCGAAGGCGCGCGCACGCGACTGGCGCGGCTGGAAGCCACGCGCGCGGGCGCGCAGACGCGGCCGCCGACTCTGGCGCTCTCGAAGACGTACCGCGCGGGCGAGTTCGCGGCCGCGGCACTCGTGAAGGAGTTGACTGGCGCGAGCGCGGAGTACGTCCTCTTTTTCGGCGGCCCCGCCGAGTTCAACGCGCTCGCGCGCGAGCTTGAACGGCAGCAGGTCAACGTCAAACTCGCGGGATTATCCCTGACCCTCGCGCGCGAGGCGCTGGAACTTTCGCCCGCGCAGGCCGCGCGGACGATTCTCGCGCACCCGACGCCGCTGCCCGAGCGCGCAGACCTCGCGGAGTTCTCCGCGCTCCTCAGGCGGGACGGCGGCGGCGCGAATCAGTTGGCGTTCCGCGTCGTCGCCTTCGCCGCGGCGAAGGTCTTCACCGAGGGCGTGAAGCTGAGCGGGCGTCGTCTGAGCCGCGCGGGACTCGTCGGCTCAATCGAGCGGCTGCGCGACTTCAGGACAGGCGTCCTGCCGCCCCTCACGTTCGGCCCGAACCGCCGGCTTGGAGTCGTCGGCGCTTACGTCGTCGGCATAGACTCCGCCGACAAACGTCTTACACCCCTGAGTGACTTGATTGAAGTAAGCGCCGAGCCTTGAGGCGCGTCAGCGCATGTAGGGCGCGACGTTCGAGGCGACGACCCTCAGCTCCTCGTTCGTCAGCGGCAGTTTGCGGCGCAGCCTCGCCCAGCGGAGCGAGGTCGGAGGGGCGTCCTCTGTGGCGGCGGCGTCCGAGCCGTACAGGACGCGCTTGAGGCCGATGCGACGGATGAACCGGGCTATCTCCTGCATCGTCCGGGCCGGGTCACTCGTAATCTCGGCGGCGGCCTCGACTTCCGTCAGGTCGAAGTAGAGGTTCTTCGCCCGCGGGTCTTTGGCGGCGACGGCGTCGGCGAACACCGTGAGCGGTTCGGGGACGAACTGGTTCCCGCCCCAGAGGTGCGCGATCTGGACGACGACATCGGGCGCCGCCGGAAGAAGCTCCTTCAAAAACACCTCGGCGTGCTCGCGTCCGTACTGCCGCGTGTGCGTGTGGACGACAATCGCCAGCCCCAACTCGTTCGCGACGCGGAAGACGCGGCGCACCTTCTCAAGATGCTCGGGGTTGAGCACGTCCACGCGCGAGCTGCGGAAGTGCAGTTTCAACCCCTTCATACGCAGCTCGCGCGCGCAGCGGCGCACCTCCGTTTCCGCGTAGTCCTTGAGCGGGCTCACGCCGCAGAAGGCGACGAGGCGGTCGGGGTAGCGCGCGACCTGCGCGGCGACCCAATCGTTCTCCGCGCGCACGTTCGCGTACTCGTCGCCGGGCCACGTTCGCGACGGGCTCGCGAAGAAGTACGCGACGGAGAGCACGGCCGCGCGCTCGATGCCGGTCTCGTCCATGTCGCGTATGAGTTGGTCGGCCGCCAGCGGCCCGGCGTGCGGCGGCCCCGCGAACGGCGGCGGCGGAATCGGCGTGGCCTGCTCGGTCTCTATGCGCCAGACGCCGCGCCCGTCTTTCTTCAGGCCGAGGACGAAATTCATCCTCGTCTCGGGGCCGCCGGGCGTGACGGCGATGCCGACGACGTACGCCACAGAATCGCCGGCGGCGAACGTCTGCGGGACGAAGCGTGTCGCGGGGTCGTACGAGCCGACCAGCCGCCGGACGGCCTCCGCGCCGCGCGCCCACGGCCGGCTCTCTTCCTGAACGTCCAAGACCTGCGCCGTCTCGGTGTAGAGGTCGCCGACCTCCTGCGTCCCCATGACGTGGTTCCGCTCCTGCAAGACGCGGCTCAGACCCGGCGGCAGGTCGGGCGCGGGAGCGAGCGCCGGCCACGGGATGGCGGCCCTCGGCCCGACGATGTGCTGGTGGTGGTCGACGCGCGGCACGATGGCGGCGCGCTCCGTGACGCGCGCGACTCTTCCGGCCGCGCGACCCCGCGACGCGGCCGCCTTGGTCGGGGACGCGCCCTGCCGCGCCGCTCCGTGCGCACAGATGATTAAAAGGAGAAGGACGGGGGCGAGGGCTCGAATGGTGAAACGCACAAAGGACTCCTTCGGGTGGCTTGATTCGGCTCGACGCTACGGCCGTGGGTGAGCGCATGCTCCGCTCGCCGCAATTCGTGGCTCGACAATTCTTAGCTCAACGCCGGCGCGGCGCGTGTTGTTCCGTCGCGAGCGGACGGAGTTCAGCCGTTGAATTTATATCCGATGGCGTGGACGTTGAGGATTTGGACGGGGCAGCCTTGAGACTGTTTGCTCTGGGACTTATAAACCGTTTAAGGTAGAGGACGGGGATTCTTCAAACCGGTGTTGTCTAACCAAGGATGAGGCTTTTTGACTTCCAAAACTTTACCCGCGTATCTTAACCCGCCCGCGCGGCGGGGGCTGAGTTACTCCGTCTGCACGCAGTTCCTCTTCATGCACCTCGCCTGCCTGCTCGCCTTTTGGACGGGCGTGAGCGCCGCCGCGGTCGCCGTCTGCCTCGCACTCTACGTGGTGCGCATGTTCGCCATCACGGCGGGGTTTCACCGCCTCTTCTCGCACCGCTCTTACAGGACGGACAGGCTCTTCCAGTTCGCGCTCGGGTTCGTGGGGACGGCCAGTTACCAGAAGGGGCCGCTCTGGTGGTCGGCGCACCACCGCCGCCACCACCGCCACGTCGAGACGGAAGAAGACCTGCACTCGCCGATTGCGCGCACCATTTGGCAGTCGCACGTCGGGTGGTTCCTGAACCTCGACAGTCAGGCGACCGACGCGCGACTCATCCCCGACCTGCTCAAGTACAGGGAGTTGCGCTGGCTCGACAAGTATTACCAACTGCCCCCGTTGATGCTGGCCGCCGCGACCTTCCTGCTCGGACACCTGCTCGGCCGCTACTTCCCCGGCTTGGGCACCTCGGGCTGGCAGATGCTCGTCTGGGGGTTCTTCGTGAGCACGGTGCTGCTCTACCACGGCACCTTCACGGTCAACTCGGCGGCGCACCTCTTCGGGAGTCGGCGCTTCGAGACGAGCGACAACAGCCGTAACAACCTCCTCGTCGCGCTGATCACGCTCGGCGAGGGGTGGCACAACAATCACCACCGCTACCCCTCTTCAGAGCGTCAGGGCTTCTACTGGTGGGAGATTGACGTCTCGCATTACACGCTCCGTGCGCTCGCCTTTGCGGGTGTCGTGCGAGACCTACGCAGGCCGCCCGGGCGGTAACTCAGCCCCGGTAGTGTTTACGCGTCTGCGCCGACCGCATCGAGCGCGGCACGGCCGTCGCCGTGCTCGGCCGGCGCTTCCTTCGTGTTGTTGATGAACGGCACGAGCCCAAGCTTGACCTCTTCGAGCGCAATGCTCGTGCTCCTGCGCCTCTTCGGGTCTTCCGCGATCCGGGGGCGCGCGCCGCGCTGAAGCTGTTTGCTCCTCTGCGCGGCCACGACGACCAGGCGGAACCTCGAATCTATCCCCGGCCACGTACCTTCTTCTTCGTCGCGTTGAAATCCACTGCTTGTTTGTCTGTCTGATTCGGGCATTTAGCTCTCCTCTGTCCGGCGCTGACAGAGGCGTTTGACACCGACCCAACTCTGGGAAGGATAAAACACCCGCATCAGGAAAAAGGGAACGGTCGCCGCGAAGGCGGTCGCGCCCACGGCGAGACATAAGTTAAATCCGCCGCCGCGCACGTCGAGCGCCCCCTGCGAACCTGCCGTCACTTTCCACGTTACTTCGAGGGGCAGGTCGTCGGCATGTCGGACGCATCCATCACTTCGCGTCTTCAAACAAATCGTTGAAATCGCCCGCCGCGTCTGTGCTCTGCTGTTTCTGCCGGCGCAAGTCGTCAACCCACCCCGTGACGGTGGCGGCGGCCTCCCGCGCTTCGTCCTGCACGGGGCGGCTGGCGGCTCGTTCCTGCTTGATTCGCGCTTTCGCCCGCCGCTTTCGCTCGGCGAGCTTGATGACTCTGATTCGACGATCTGTGCTCATGTTGATTAAAGACGGCCAGCGATGCCGCGTTAAAGGCTCTCCCGCGACTGCCGCGCCGGTGCGCCGTGCGACTGTGTAGATGAGGACTCAACAAGCTTCAAGAGTTGGCGGGCCGATTTCGGCTTCGAGAGTTGAGTGCTCGTCGAGCACCGCCCCCTACGACTGGCACGAGAGAGAGTCGGTCTTTGCGATAGGACACTTATAAAGTGGCTGAGGGGAGCGGGAAACTCTCAGCCGAGAAGGCGGTCGTACTCGTCTCTGACTACACTGTAACACTCGCAGGCCGCGGCTTCTAGGCCGCCGCGGTCGAGTATCTGGATGCGGCCGCGCACGTAGCTGATGAGTCCCTGCTCCTGCATGCGCCCGGCCGCCGCCGTGACGCCTTCGCGCCGCACCCCGAGCATGTTGGCGATCAGCTCCTGCGTCATCGCCAACTCGTCCGAGTCCAGGCGGTCGTGACTCAGCAGCAGCCAGCGGCAGAGCTGCTGCTCTATCTCGTGGAGACGGTTGCAGACGGCCGTCTGCGACATCTGCGTGATGAGCGCCTGCGTGTAACGAAGCAGCAGACGTTGAAACACGCCCCCACGCGCGAACTCATCCTGCAAGACCTGCGCCTTCATCCGGAGGGCCCCGCCCGCGCTCTGCACGACGGCGCGGTTGGGCATCGTGTCACCACCCATGAACAGCGCGATGCCGACCAGCCCCTCTTTACCGACCATCCCCGTTTCCGCGGACGAGCCGTTCTCCATCACGTACAGCAGGGAGATGACCGCGGTGGTCGGGAAGTAGATGTGACTCATCCGCCCGCCCGACTCGTAGACGACCTCGCCGGACGAGAAGGAGACGTGACCCAGATGCAGCAGTACCCGCTCGTACTCGTCCCGCGGGAGCGCAGCGAGGAGACGATTCTTCGACGGGGAGGGCGTGTCTGTGCTGGCGTGCATAACCGTTCTCGCTGTTTCGGCCTCGGCGCATATTTAAAACAGGCTGGCGCTGTGGCGAAGCCCTTAACGACTCCACTCAAGGTCGGCGCAAGATAGGGGACGGCCTTCTGAGGAGGTTCCGCCGTAAGCATATCATAACCCACGGAGTCCGCCTCGCCCTGCGGCTCCCCTTCTCTTCGCAGGGCTCCCTTCTCTTTCCTCAGGGCTCACTTATCATACTCTAATGTATTTCTCGCGATGGCTCCACTTTTGTCGCCGTAGCGGAGCCTATTGAGCAGTTCTGAATTATTTGACCAGATTCGTCGCCGCCATGCCGTCGAAGTGGACGATCTCCGCTTTCTCAAAACGAACACCACGTGCCGAACGAAGATCACGGTGCCCGGACCGTTCACGATGGCGCAGCAAGCGCAGAACGATTTCTACCCG
>JBEVKV010000014.1:0-6757 GCA_040509515.1 Pyrinomonadaceae bacterium
GCGCTCGCCGCGCGACTGGGCGGGGCGCTGCCGGCCGAGATTCACAACATGTACGGCCCCACGGAGACGACCGTCTGGTCGGCGACGCGGCTCCTCGCGGCGGAGTCCGGCGGCGTCGTGCCCATCGGCCGCCCCGTCGCCAACAACACCATCTACATCCTCGACCGCCACCTCCAGCCCGTCCCGGCGGGCGTGCCCGGCGAACTCTACATCGGGGGCGCGGGCGTCGTGCGCGGGTATCTGGGCCGCCCCGGGCTGACCGCCGAAAAGTTCATCCCCGACGCGTTCGGCGGCGAGGCCGGCGCGCGGCTCTACCGCACGGGCGACCTCGCGCGCCACCTCCCCGACGGCGACATCGAATTCCTCGGACGCGCCGACGACCAGGTGAAGGTGCGCGGCCACCGCATCGAACTGGGCGAGATCGAGTCGGCCATCGCGTCGCACGCGGGGGTGCGCGAGGCGGTCGTCGTCGCGCGCGAGGGCGAGGGGGGCGGCGACAAACGTCTCGTGGCTTACGTCGTCCCCTCACGCGCGCGGGCCGGCGGCGGCGGCCGTCGCCTGACGCCCGTCAACGCGGGGCGCGTCCTCGACGGCCGGGCCGGCTACAGGCTGCCGAACGGGATGGTCGTCCTTCACCACAGCGGGCTCCAGACCAGCATCATCTACAGGGAGGTCTTCGAGGACGAGGTCTATCTCAAACACGGCGTCACGCTGAGGGACGGCGACTGCGTCTTCGACGTGGGAGCGAACATCGGCCTCTTCACACTCTTCGTACACCAGCAGTGCAGGAACCCGGTCGTCTACGCCTTCGAGCCCATCCCGCCGACCTTCGAGCTGCTGCGCGACAACGTCGCGCTCTACGGCCTCGACGTTAACCTCTTCAACTGCGGGCTGTCCGGCGAGTCGAAGACGGCGCCCTTCACCTTCTACCCGCACGCGGCCGGACTCTCCGGCTACGTTTCCGGCGCGGCCGAGGACAAGCAGGTGACGAAGGCCATCATCCGCAGTTGGCTACAGAAGGCGGCCCCCGGCAACGGCTCCGCCGTGCTGCCCGAAGACGAGCTGGACGCGTTGATGGAGGAGCAGCTCCGGAGCGAGACCTACGAGTGCCGTCTGACGACGCTCTCGGAAATCATCGCCGGCAACAACGTCGAGCGCATAGACCTGCTGAAGATAGACGTTGAAGGGAGCGAGTACGAGGTGCTGTCGGGTCTCGCCGACCGCGACTGGGAGAAGGTCAGGCAGCTCGTCGTCGAAGTCCACACGGGCGAGCTTCTCGAACGGGTGACGGCGCTGCTCCGTGGCAAGGGCTTCAACCTCCACGCAGACGAGACCATCCTCGTCGAAGAGAACGGCGGGGGCGCGGCCACCTACGTCTACACGCTGTACGCCGTCCACCCCGCGCGCGCGGCGTCGTCGGAGGCGGACGGGGAGGAGGCCGCGCGCGCGCCGGAGGCCGAGCTGTCAATCGCCGCGCTGCGCGAGTCGCTCAAGGAGAGGCTGCCCGACTTCATGGTGCCGTCCGCCTTCGTGCTGCTCGACGCGCTGCCGCTGACGCCGAACGGGAAGGTGAACCGCCGCGAGCTTCCCGCGCCCGACGCGGGCCGCCACGAGCGCAGGGACGCGGCCGACCTCCCGCGCACGACGACCGAGAAGGCGCTGGCCGAGATTTGGGCCGAGGTGCTGGGAATCGAAGAGGTCGGCATCCACGACGACTTCTTCGAGTCCGGCGGCCACTCGCTGACGGCGACGCAGGTCGTCTCGCGCGTGCGCGCGCTGTTCGCCGTGGACGTGACGCTGCGCAGCTTCCTCAAGTCTCCCACCGTCAGCAGCCTCGGCGAGAGGGTTGAAGAAGGAATCATCGCCAAGGCGAGCGGCGACAAGATAGACGAGCTGCTCGACATGCTGGAGGCGCTCGGCGAGGCCGAGGCCGAGACCTCGCTGGCGAACGAGGCGGCGCGCGGCGACGGCCTCTCGCTGTAGCCTCGCGCGCCGCGCCCCGGAGTCGGCACACACCACACGCTCGAACCACCAAGCCACATGACGCAGCAAGCTGACCGGCTGGAACGGCTGAAGAATCTGTCGCCCGCCAAGCGCGCGCTTCTCCTGAAGGCGCTGCGACGGGAGGCGTCGCAGGCGGCGGGGCACGAGGTCATCCCGCGGCTCGAAGGCCGCGACTCGATACCCCTCTCGTTCGCGCAGCAGAGCCTCTGGTTCCTACACCAGTTAGACCCGGACGACCCTTCTTACAACGTGCCGACCGCCGTCCGCATGGCGGGCCCACTCGACCTCGACGCGCTCCGCCGCGCGCTCGACGAGATCGTCCGTCGGCACGAAGTCCTGCGCACGACGTTCGCCAACCGCGGCGGCGAATGGGTGCAGGTCATACACCCGCCGACGCCCGTCGCCGTCGCGGTCGAGAGCCTTCAGGGCCTCGACGCCGGCGAGCGCGAGCGCGAGGCCGAGCGGCTTTCGCTGGAGGAGGCGACGCGCCCCTTCAACCTGCTCGAAGCGCCCGTGCTGCGCGTGAAGCTGCTGCGGCTGGCGGAGGAGGAGTGCGTCCTCCTGCTGACGCTGCACCACATCGTCGCGGACGGCTGGTCGGTGGGCGTGCTGATTAAAGAGGTGGGGGTGCTCTACGAAGCGTACACCGCGGGCAAGCAGTCGCCGCTCGCCGAGCCTTCGCTCCAGTACGCGGACTACGCCGCTTGGCAGCGGGGGTGGCTCAAGGGCAAGGAGTTCGAGGCGCAGCTCGCCTACTGGCGGCGGCATCTGGCCGGGGCTCCCGCGTCGCTCGAACTGCCGATTGACCGCCCGAGGAACGCCGGGGCCGACCGCCGCGGGGCCATGCAGTCGCTCGTGCTCGACGAGGGGCTGACCGAGGAGCTGCGCGCCTTCAGCCAGCGCGAGGGCGTGACGCTCTTCATGACGCTGCTGGCCGCGTACGAAGTGCTGCTCTACCGCTACACGAACCAGTCGGACATCCTCGTCGGGACGCCCATCGCGGGGCGCAACCGCACGCAGGTCGAAGAGCTGATGGGCGCCTTCGCCAACATGCTGGCGCTGCGCACGAACGTCTCGGGCGGGCTCAGCTTCCGCGAGCTGCTGGCGCAGGTGCGCGAGGTCTCGCTTCAGGCTTACGCGCATCAGGACGCGCCCTTCGACAAGCTCGTCGAGCTGCTACAGCCCAAGCGGAAGCCGCACCACACGCCGCTCTTTCAGACCACCTTCGTCCTACAGAACGTCCCGCTGTCGCAGACGCTCACGCTGCCGCGCCTGAGGCTCACGCCGTACGAGGTCGGTCTGGTGCAGCCGCAGTACGACCTGACGCTGACCATCTGGGAGGAGCCCCGCCGGCTGACGGCGCGGCTCAAGCACCTGACGGCGCTGTTCGAGCCCGAGACCATCACACGCGTCCTGAAGAACTACGAGGAGGTGCTGCGCTGCGTCGTGGGGCAGCCCGAAGTCCGGCTCGACGCGGTCGAACTGTCGGCCGGGCGCGAGAGGAGCAGACAGACTATGGACAGCAAAGAGCGCGCCGACGCCGCCCTGAAGAAGCTGCTTTCGGTGAAGCCGAAGGGGGTCAGCATTCAGAAAAACACGCTCGTCAGGACGAGCTACTTCGACCCCGAAGAGAAGCTGCCGCTGGTCGTCGAGCCCACGGAGGCGGGCGTCAGCCTGCCCGCGTGGGCGAAGGGCAACATGGAGTTCGTCGAGGCCGAGCTGTTGAAGCACGGGGCCATCCTGTTCCGTGGCTTTCAGGTGACGACGCTCGGACGCTTCGAGCAGTTCGTCACGGCCATCTCGCCCCAGCTCTTCGAGTACCGCGAGCGCTCCTCGCCGCGCACGGCCGTCGGCAAGCAGATTTACACCTCGACCGACCACCCGCCCGACCAGTGGATCGAGATGCACAGCGAGCACTCCTACTCGCACCAGTGGCCGCTCAAAATCTGGTTCGGCTGTCTGGAGCCCGCGGCGCGGGGCGGCGAGACGCCGGTGGCGAGCAACCGCGAAGTTCTCGCGCGGCTCGACCCGCAGCTCGTCGCGCGGTTCGAGGAGAAGAAGGTGATGTACGTCAGGAACTACGGCGACGGCCTCGGCGTCTCGTGGCAGACCGCCTTCCAGACCGCCGACCGCGGCGAGGTCGGCGAGTACTGCCGGCGTGCGGGTATCGAGTTCGAGTGGAAGGACGAAGACCACTTGCGGACGTGGCAGGTGCGCGAGGCCGTCAGGCGTCACCCGCGCAGCGGCGAGCCGACGTGGTTCAACCACCTCAACATCTACAACGTCGCGACGCTCGACCCCGGCGTGCGCAAGTCCCTGATGACGATGTTCCGGGAAGAGGACTTGCCCTTCAACACCTACTACGGCGACGGCTCGAAGATCGAGGAGTCGGTGCTGACGGAGATACGCGAAGCCTACACGCGTTCGCTGCGGGCCTTCGCGTGGGAGCAGGGCGACGTGCTCATGCTGGACAACATGTTCACGGCGCACGGGCGCAAGCCTTACGGCGGGAGCCGGAAGGTGGTCGTCGCGATGGGCGACCTGTTCGGCGGCTACGGCTCATAAAAGGGAGGGAGCATGTACGAGGAGAACCTTGAGGGGTTTGTGATCTCGCCGCAGCAGCGCCGCCTGTGGCTGTTGCAGCAGGACGGCCCGGCCTACGGGTCGGGCTGCGCGGTCGTGCTCGAAGGCCGCGTCGAAGTGGAAGTCCTCAGGGACGCGCTGCGCAGCATCGCCGCGCGCCACGAAATCCTGCGCACCGGCTTTTACCGCTCGCCGGCCATCAGGTTCCCGCTGCAAGTCATCGGCGACGGCGGCCTCCCGGAGTGGCAGGCGCTCGACCTGCGCCACCTCGGGCGGGCGCAGCAGGACGAGAGAATCGAGGCGCTGCTGCGCGAGCAGATGCGCCTCCCCTTCGACCTCGAAAGCGCGCGCCCGTTGCGCGCCACGCTGGCGACGCTCTCGGCCGAGCGCCACGCGCTGCTGCTGACGCTGCCCGCGCTCTACGCGGACTCGCGGACGCTGGCGAACCTCTTCGTCGAACTCGGCGCGGCCTACGAAGCCTGCCTCGGCGGCGGCTACGACCCCGGCGAAGTGCTCCAGTACACACAGTTTTCCGAGTGGCAGAACAGCCTGCTGGAAGAGACGGACGAGGCGGCGGCGGAGCACTGGCGTCTGCAAGACCTCCCGGCGCAGGCGTCGCTGCCGTTCGAGCAGGAGCCCGCGGAGGCGCAGAAGTACAGACCCGAGACGTTCTCACTCGACCTCGGCGCGCGGGCGCTGCGGCAGGTGCGCGAGGCGGCGGACGACCGTCACGCGGAGCCGTCAGCCTTCCTCTTCGCGTGCTGGGCGGCGCTGCTGCGGCGGCTCACGGGGCGGCCGGAGTTCGTCGTCGGCCTCGTCCTCGACGGAAGGACGTACGAGCCGCTGCTTGAGGCATTCGGGCTCTTCGCGAAGGCGGTGCCGGTGCGTGCGCGCTTCGGGGATGATTCCGGCTTCGCGGAAATCCTCGCGCGGCTGGACGGGCTGTCGCGCGAGGCGGCGGAGTTTCAGGCGTACTTCACTTGGGGGCAGACGGCCGAACAGGCCGACGAAGACGCAGTCACTTTCCCTTCGGTCGGCTTTGAATTCGAGGAGGCGCCGGCCGGCTATACCGCCGCGGGCGTCGCCTTCTCGCTGCGGACGAGCCACGCGGAGACCGAGCGTTTCAAGGTCAAGCTCCGCTGCGTGGCGGCGTGCGACGGGCTGCGCGCGGAGTTCCAATACGACCCGGCCTTCTACCCCGCCGAAGTCGTCGAGCGGGCGGCGCGCTCCTTCGGACGGCTCGTCGCGAGCGCCGCCGCCGACCCGGCTCTGCCAATCGAGGGCCTCGAAGTCCTGAGCGAAGAGGACAGGCGGCAGCTCCTGCTTGAGTGGAACGACACGCGCGAGGACTACGCGGCGGGGCGGCAAAGCCTGCACGCGCTCTTCGAGGAGCAGGCCGCCGCGAAGCCCGACGCCGCGGCGCTCGTCTACGAGGACGAGCGGCTCACCTACCGCGAGTTGAACGAGCGCGCCAACCGGCTCGCGCGCCGGCTGCAAAGCCACGGCGTCGCGCCCGAGTCGCTGGTCGGAGTCTTGATGGAGCGCTCGACCGAGATGGTGGTCGCGCTGCTCGCGGTGCTCAAGGCCGGCGGCGCGTACGTCCCTCTGAATCCCGAGTACCCGAAGCAGCGCCTATCCTACATCGTCAGAGACGCCCGCCTTTCGCTGATACTGAGTCAGACGTGGCTCACGGAGAAACTCCCCGCGCGGGCGGCGCACGTCATCACACTCGACCAGCCGGATGAGCCGGAACCCCCCGCCGCTGCCGACGGCTCCGACGACCTCGGCGTGACGGTCGTACCCGAGAGTCCGGCCTACGTCATCTACACGTCGGGCTCGACGGGCAGGCCGAAAGGCGTCTCGGTGCCGCACCGCGCCATCGTCAATCACATGCTCTGGATGGGGGAGCGCTTCCCGCTCACGCCCTCCGACGCGGTGCTGCAGAAGACGCCGTTCAGCTTCGACGCGTCCGTGTGGGAGTTCTACGCGCCGCTGCTGTGCGGTGCGCGCTTAGTGGTGGCGCGTCCCGAGGGGCATCGCGACCCGGCGTACTTGGCGCGGGTCATCTCCGAACAAGGCGTGAGCGTGGTGCAGATGGTGCCGAGCCTGCTGAGCGCGCTGCTGGACGAGCCCGGGCTGGCGAGGTGCGCGGGGCTGCGGAGGGTCTTCT
>JBEVKV010000015.1:0-47853 GCA_040509515.1 Pyrinomonadaceae bacterium
TCAGGAGCGCCCCCCACACCTCGAAGGTCGAGGCGTCGAAGGCCAGCGGCGCCAACTGCAGCACCCGCGTGTGCGCGCCCAACTCCGCGTAGTCGGCTCCGCAGACGCGCCCGAGGATGTTGGCGTGCGTCACTCCGACGCCCTTCGGCTCGCCCGTCGAGCCCGACGTGTAAATCACGTAGGCTAACTGCTCGGGCGAGGCAACAGCCGCCGCCGGCACGGCCGCGCCTTCGGGCTCCGACTCCAACTCAGACCACAAAAGCGTCCGCCCGCCCCAACCTTCCACCTCAGCCGCCGCCTCGGAGATAGCGGCGGCGGCCTCCTCGTCGTCGGTGATGAGCCAGCGTGCTCCGGCCTGCCGCAGCAGACGGGACTGTCGCGCGGGCGGCGACTGCGCTTCCAGCGGCAGGTAGGCCCCGCCCGCCTTGAGGATGCCGAGCAGCGTGATGACCACCGGCGGCTTGCGCGGCAGCAACACTGCCACCAACTCCTCCGCGCGCAGGCCGCGGGCCGCGAGGTGTCGGGCCACGCGGTCTGACTCGGCTTCCAACTCGCCGTAGGTGAAGCGGCGACCGTCCGACGAGACGAGGGCGAGGGCGTGCGGGGACGTGCGCGCCAACTCGGAGAAGCGCCCGCCGACGCTCGCCGACGCCACAGGCGCGGGCGCGGCAATCGCCGGCGAGTTCCAGCCGGAGAGTAACTGCCGCTCCTCCTCCGCGCCGAGCAGGCGTATGTCGCCGACGCGCGCTTCGCAATCTTCGACCGCCTCTTCCAGCAGACGTACGAAGTGCCCGGCCATCTGCTCAATCGTCTCCGGGTCGAACAACTCGGCGCGGTACTCTATCTGTCCTTCAAACCCGCCGTCGCGCTCGGCCAGCACCATCGTAATGTCGAACTTCGCGTCCGGGTTCTCCGCCCCCCCGCCGGTCATCTTCAGACCCGGCAGTTCGACTTCGACGGCCGGCATGTTCTGAAGCGCCAGCATCACCTGGAACAGCGGCGTCAGTCCCGTCTCGCGCGCCGGCGTCAACTCCTCCACCAGCCTCTCGAACGGGGTCTCCATGTGGCTATAGCCGCCGAGGCAGGTGGCGCGTACGCGCCGCACCAGCTCGACAAAGCTGTCGTCGCCGCTCAGTCGCGTTCGCAGCGCCAGCGTGTTGACGAAGAAGCCGATGAGGTCTTTCACTTCCTCGACCTGACGGCCCGCCACGGGCGTGCCGACGACGATGTCCTCCTGCCCCGTGTAGCGGTGGAGCAGCGCCTTGAAGGCGGCCAGCAGCACCATGAAGGGCGTCGCGCCTTCGGCCTGCGCCAGACGCCCGAGCCGCGCGGCGGTGGCCGCCGTGATGGTCAACGGCTGTCTCCCGGCACGCCACGTCAGGGCGCTTGAGCGCGGGCGGTCAAGCGGCAGCTCGATGACTGCCGGCGCACCCGCCAACTGCCCGCGCCAGTATTCGAGCTGACTGTCGAGCCTCTCGCCCTGTAACAGCTCGCGCTGCCACACGGCGAAGTCTGCGTACTGGATGGGCAGCTCCGCGAGCGGCGACGGCAGCCCGCGCGCGAAGGCTCCGTAGAGCGCCCCCACCTCGCGCAGCAGCACCTCCATCGACCAGCCGTCGGAGACGATGTGATGCATCGTCAGCGCCACGACGTGGTCATCGCCAGAGAGCCTCACGGCCAGCGCACGCAGCAGCGGCCCGCGCCCGAGGTCGAACGGACGCTGCGCCTCGGCTTCGACCGCGCGCAGCGCCGCCGCCTCCCGCGCTTCGGGTTCGAGCACGCTCACGTCCTCGACCGGCAGTACGAGAGGGGCGGGCGCGGACACGACCTGCGCCGGCTCGCCGTCGAAAATTTGGAAGGTCGTCCGCAGCGCCTCGTGCCGGCGGACGATCTCGGTGAGCGTTCGTTCCAACGCCGGCAGGTTCAGCTCGCCGCGCAGCCGCGCCGCGGCCGGGACGTTGTAAGCGGACTGCGCTGGCTCCAACTGATTGAGCACCCAGAGCCGCTGCTGCGCGAACGAGAGCGGCCAGCGCTCGCGCCCCGCCTCGCGCTCGGGATGCGGTCGCGGCCCGGCGGCCGTGTCCTGTTCGCCGCCGCGCAGCCGCGCCTCGACGAGCCGCGCCAGCCGCCGCACGCTCGCCCCGCCGAAGACCTCCCTCAGCCCCAACTCCACCCCGAAGGCGCGCTCCACTCGCCACGCCATCTGCGTCGCTAAAAGTGAATGCCCTCCGAGGTCGAAGAAGTCCTCCCCGGGGTCGATGCGCGATGCGCCGAGCAACTCCGACCAGATGCCCGCGATGATCTCCTCGGCCGGCGTCAGCGGCGACTCTCCCGCCGCCAGCGGCTCGGCGGCGTCCCGCCCGGGCGCGGGCAGGGCGCGGCGGTCAATCTTGCCGTTCGCGGTCAGCGGCAGCTCGTCGAGCACGACAAAGGCCGACGGCACCATGTAGCCGGGCAGCTCTCGACGCAGGTGCTCGCGCAGTTCCGCCGCCCTGACGGCCGCGCCCGCCGCCGCCACCACGTAGGCCGCGAGACTCTTATCGGCCCCCTCGCCCCGCGCCACGACGACAGCCTCGCCGACCGCAGCGTGGCGCAGCAGCGCCGCCTCGACCTCTTGAAGCTCGATGCGGAAGCCGCGCAGCTTGACCTGCCCGTCCGCCCGCCCGACGTATTCGAGCACGCCGCCGTTGGCCCACCTCACCACGTCGCCCGTGTGGTAGAGCCGCGCGCCCGCTTGGCCCGAGAACGGGTCGGGGATGAAACGCTCCGCCGTCAGCCCGGGCCGCCGCAAGTAGCCGCGCGCGAGGTTGTCGCCGCCGACGTACAACTCGCCGCGCACGCCGACAGGTACGGGGCGCAGCCGCCGGTCGAGCACGTAAACCTGCGTGTTGCTCACGGGGCGGCCGATGGGCACGCGGCGGCGCGCGTCCCCGCGCTCGCAGCGCCAAGCGGTAACGTCGATGGTCGTTTCGGTCGGCCCGTACTGGTTGTAAAGTTCCGCGTCGCAGAGCGCGAAGAACTGCTCCTGCAACTCGAAGGTCAGCGCCTCGCCGCCGCAGAAGACCAGCCGCAGGCTGCGGCAGCGCCCGACGCCGCGCTCGCCCAGAAAGACCTGCAGCATGGCGGGGACGAAGTGGACGGCCGTCACCTCCTGCTCGGCGATGACATCGACGATGTAGGCGCTGTCGAGCTGGCCGCCGGGCCGGGCCAGCACGACGGCCGCGCCCGCGACGAGCGGCCCGAAGATTTCATAAACCGAGAAGTCGAAGCCGAAGGAGGCGAGCTGGAGGACGCGGTCTTCCGACCCGAGCGGGTAGGCCGACTGCGACCAGATGAGCCGGTTGACGACGGCGCGGTGCGCCACCGCCACGCCTTTGGGCCTCCCCGTCGAGCCCGACGTGTAGATGCAATAGGCCAGCGAGTCCGAAGGCAGCGCGAGCCTCAAGGGCGACGCGTCCTCGCGCGCGATCTGCTCCCAGCCCGAGTCGAGGCTGACGACCTCCGCGCTGTGCGCCGGCAACCGCGCGAGCAGCCGCTCCTGCGCGAGCACGACGCCGGCCGCTGACTCTTCGAGCACGAAGGCGAGGCGCTCGGCCGGATAGTCCGGGTCTAAGGGGAGGTAAGCGCCGCCGGCTTTGAGCACGCCGAGCAGCGCGACGACCATCTCGAAGGAACGCTCCGCGAGGACGCCGACCAGAGTGTCGGGGCCGACGCCGAGCCGGCCGAGGCGACGGGCGAGGCGGTTGGCGCGCTCGTCGAGTTCGCGGTAACTAAGCCGCTCGCCCTCGAAGATGAGCGCGGCGTCGTCGGGCGTGCGCGCGGCCTGCGCCTCGAACAGTTGGTGGAGCGTCGCGCCCGAAGGGTAGGCGGCGGCCGTGGCGTTCCACTCCGTCAGCAGGTGGCGTCGCTCGGTCGCCGAGAGCACGTCCAGCTCCGAGGTCGGCCGCGTCGGGTCGGCGGTCGCCGACGCGAGCAGCGCCGCGTAGTGCGCGAGCAGGCGGCGGGCGGTCTCTTCGTCGAAGAGGTCGGTGCTGTAGAGGAGCGTCGCCTTCAGCACGCCGTCGCCTTCGATGACGGCGAGCGAGAGGTCGAACCTCGCCACGCTGGTGTTCAGGTCTAAGCCTTCCAGCCTCTGCTGCTCCCCATCGAGCGGGCCGCTCTCGGCGGTGAACATCACCTGAAAGAGCGGCGTGTGGCTCAGGCTCCGCTCCGGGTTGACGGCCTCGACGACCATCTCGAACGGGGCACCCTGATGCGTGTACGCGCCGAGGCACGCCTGCCGCACGCGCGCGAGCAGTTCGAGGAAGCTCGGGTCGGCGGACAAGTCTGTGCGCACGACCAGCGTGTTGACGAAGAGGCCGATGAGCCCCTCGAACTCGGGGCGGAGGCGGCCGGCGATGGGCGTGCCGACGGCGATGTCGGTCTGCGCCGTGTAGCGCGAGAGGATGGCCTGCCACCCGGCGAGCAGCGTCATGAAGAGCGTCGCGCCTTCGCGCCGGCTCAAATCCCTGAGCGCCGCGCTCAACTCCGGCGACAGCGACTCGACGACGGCCCCCCCGCGGAAAGACTGCCGTGCGGGGCGCGGCCTGTCCGTGGGGAGTTCGAGCGTGTGGAGGTTCGCCAACTCTTCACGCCAGTAGGCCAACTCTTCTTCGAGCACCTCGCCCGTCATCCACTCCCGCTGCCAACTGGCGTAATCCGCGTACTGGATGGGGAGTTCGGCGAGCGGCGACGGCAGCCCCGCGGAGAAGGCCGCGTAGAGTTGCGAGACCTCGCCCGTCAACAGGCGCATCGACCAGCCGTCGGTGACGATGTGATGGACGGTCAGCAGCAGCATGTGCTCGTGCTCGCCCATCCGCAGCAGGCGCGCGCGGAACAGCGGAGCGCGCGTCAGTTCAAAGGGTCGCGCGGCCTCGGCCTCGGCCAGTCGCCGCGCCTCGCGCGCGGCCTCCTCGGCGGGAAGCGCGCTCAGGTCGGTGACGGGCAGCGCGAAGTCGCACTCGGCCTCGATGCGCTGGACGGGTCGGCCGCTGATACTCTCGAAGGAGGTGCGCAGGGCCTCGTGGCGGCGCAGCACTTCGACCAGCGCGCGTTCGAGCGCCCCCACGTCGAGCGCGCCGTCGAGGCGCGCGTTGGCCGGGACGTTGTAGACCGGCGAGCCGGGCGCGAGCCGGTCGAGGAACCAGAGCCGCTGCTGCGAGAACGAGAGCGGCGGCGGCTCGTCGCGCGGAACCGGAGTCACCGGCGCGAAGGCGAGGCGCTGCCGGGAGTCGCGCGCGCCCACGACCACCTGCGCGAAGGCCGCGAGGGTCGGCGATTCAAAGAGGTGGCGCAGCGGCACCTCGACCTTGAACACTTCCTGCGCGCGCGTCGCCACCTGCGTCGCCAGCAGTGAGTGGCCGCCGAGGTCGAAGAAGTTGTCGTGAACGCCGACGCGCACGCCGCCGAGCACCTCCGACCAGATGCCGGCCAGCAGCTCCTCCTCCGGGGTGCGCGGGGCGACGAAGCCCTGCGCCCCGGCGTCGGGCCTGCCTTCGGGAGCCGGCAGCGCCTTGCGGTCGACCTTGCCGTTGGCGTTCAGCGGGAAGGCGTCCAACACGACGAAGGCCGCGGGCGTCATGTACTCCGGCAGGTGCTGTTTCGCGTGGCGGCGCAGCTCGTCAAACGTCAACAGCTCCGGCTCGGCGCTGAGCACGTAGGCGGCCAGCGTCTTGTCGCCCGGCACGTCTTCGCGCACCAGCACGAGGGCCTGCGCGACGGCCGGGTGCTTCGCCAGCGCCGCCTCGATCTCTCCCAGCTCGATGCGGAAGCCACGTATCTTCACCTGCTGGTCGGCGCGCCCGAGGTACTCGACCTCACCGCCGCGCTGCATCCGCGCGAGGTCGCCCGTCCGGTACAGACGCGCCCCGGCCTCTTCGCCGTGCGGGTGCGGCACGAAGCGCTGCGCCGTCAGCCCCGCGCGGTTGAGGTAGCCGCGCGCGAGCCCCTCGCCGCCGACGTAAATCTCGCCGGCCACGCCCGGCGGCACGGGCTGCATCTGCTCGTCCAGCAGGTAGAACTGCAAGTCGCGGATGGGGACGCCGATGACGCTGCCCGAAACCTCCTCCACGTCCGCGGCGCGCAGCGGGCGGTAGGTGACGTGGACGGTCGTCTCCGTGATGCCGTACATGTTGACGAGTTGTGGCCGGCTCTCGCCGCGGCGCGCGAACCACGGTTCGAGCCCCTTGATGTCGAGCGCCTCGCCGCCGAAGATCACGTACCGGAGCGCCAGCGGTTGCCGCGCGCCCGAGGCTTCGTCCCCCTGTTCGTCCCCGCCACCGTCTTTATGCAGGAGTGCGTCGGCGGCGATCAACTGGCGGAAGGCCGAGGGCGTCTGGTTGAGCACCGTGACCTGCTCGCGCCGCAGCAGCTCGTGGAACTCGTCGGGCGCGCGCGTGGTCAGGTACGGCACGATGACCAGCCGCCCGCCGTAGACGAGCGCGCCCCAGATTTCCCAGACCGAGAAGTCGAAAGCGTAGGAGTGGAAGAGCGTCCACACGTCGCGCGCGCCGAACCCGAACCACTCCTCGGTGGCCGCGAACAGGCGCGTCACGTTGGTGTGCGAGACCATCACGCCCTTCGGCACGCCCGTCGAGCCCGAGGTGTAGATGACGTACGCCATGTTCCCCGGGCCGACGCACGGCCGCGGGTTCCCGGTCGCTTCGCCGGCGAGGCTCGGCCAGTCCGCATCGAGCAGCAGGACGTGCCCGGCCTGCTCCGGCAGCCGTTCGGAGAACTTCTCCTGCGTCAGCACCAGCGGCGCGCGAACGTCCGAGAGCATCAGCGCCATGCGCTCCGGCGGCAGGTGCGGGTCGAGCGGGACGTACGCGCCGCCGGCCTTGAGGACGGCGAGCAGCCCCACGATCATCTCCATCGACGGCTCGACGAGGAGGCACACGCACACGTCCGGGCCGACGCCGCGGCGGCGCAGGTGATGCGCGAGCTGGTTGGCGCGCGCGTTCAGCTCGCCGTAGGTGAGCGACTGCCCGCCGAGCGTGAGGGCGACGGCCTCGGGCGCCTCCGCGGCGCGCGCCTCGACCATCTGGTGAATACTCTCGGCGTGCTCGTACAGGCGGTGATTCTTATTCCAAGAGAGCAGCAGTTGCCGCTCCTCCTCGGAGTTGAGCAGCGCCAATTCCTGCACACGCTGCGAGGGGTCGGCGACCAACAGTTCGAGCAGGTTCTGGTAGTGGCCGAGCATGTGGCGGGCGGTGGACGCGTCGAAGAGGTCGACGTTGTATTCGAGCGTGCCCGTGAGCCCGCGCTCCCTCTCCGTGACTTCGAGCGTGAGGTCGAACTTGGCCGTCCCGTGCTCGCCTTCGAGCAGCTCCAGCTCCAGCTCGGAGAACTTCGCCTCCTTCAGCGGCGTGTTCTGCATGACCATCATCACCTGAAACAGAGGCGGGTGGCTCATGCTGCGCACGGGCCGCAGCTCCTCGACGAGCATCTCGAAGGGCACGTCCTGATTGGCGTAAGCGCCCAGCGCCTTGGCGCGCACCTGTCGCAGGACTTCGCCCGCGGTCGGGTTGCCCGAGAGGTCGAGGCGCATGACGAGCGTGTTGACGAAGAAGCCGACGAGGTCTTCGGTCTCGCGCTGGCGGCGGCCCGCAATCGGCGACCCAACGGCGATGTCGGTCTGCCCGGAGTAGCGCGAGAGGAGGATTTGGAAGCCCGCGAGCAGCGTCATGAAGAGCGTCACGCCTTCGCGGCGGCTGAGCGCGGAGAGCTGCTGGCTCAGCCTCTCCGGCAGCTCGAACTTGATGGCCGCGCCGCGGTAACTCTGCTTCGGCGGGCGCGGGCGGTCGAGCGGCAGTTCCAGCAGCGGCGGCGAGCCGGCCAGCTCCTGCCGCCAGTAATCGAGCTGCGGGTCGAGCAGGTTGCGGCTGAACTCTTCGCGCTGCTGCCGCGCGTAGTCCACGTACTGGATGGGGAGGTGCGGCAGCGGCGACGGCTCGCCGTGCCGGAACGCCTCGTAGAGCGTCACGGTCTCGCGGATGAGGATGCCGAGCGACCAGCCGTCCGAGATGATGTGGTGCATCGTGACGAGCAGGACGTGGCGCGTCTCGGAGAGGCGCAGGATGCGGAGCCTGACGAGCGGCCCGCGCGTGAGGTCGAAGACGTGCCGCGCCTCTTCCGACGACAACTGTCTGGCCCGGAGCTGCTGCTCCTCGCCCGGCAGTTCGCTCAAGTCCGTGACGGGCAGTTCGAGTTCAAGCCGTTCGGAGATGACCTGCGCCGGCTCGCCGTTGACGGAATGGAAGGTCGTGCGAAACACGTCGTGGCGGCTGACCACCTCGCGGAGCGCCGCCTCCATCGTCGGCACGTCGAGCGGGCCGTTGAGCACCGCGCCGCCGGGCATGTTGTAGGTCGAGCCGCCCGGCTCCAGTTGATCCAGAAACCACAGCCGCCGCTGCGCGAACGAGAGCGGGTGCGTGTCGCCAACGACCTCGACGCGCGCCGGGGCCGGAAGACTCCGGCCCGCGCTGATGAGCGCGCCGACCGTGGCGGTCAGCCCGGCGACGGTCGGCGTCTCGAAGATCGAGTTGACGGGCAGTTGAACCCGGAAGGCCGCGCGCGCCCTCGCGACCACCTGCGTCGCCAGCAGCGAGTGTCCGCCGAGGTCGAAGAAGTTGTCGTCCGCGCCGATGTCGTCAGCGCCCAGCACCTCCATCCAGATGCCGGTCAGCATCTCTTCTATCGAAGCCTGACCGGAGAGGTAGGCCGCCCACTCTTTGGACTCCTCGGCGCGCGGCGCGGGCAGCGCCTTGCGGTCAACCTTCCCGTTCGGCGTCAGGGGAATCCCGTCGAGCCTCATCAGCGTCGTCGGAATCATGTACTCCGGCAGGCTCTCTTTCAGGTGCTCGCGCAGGTCGCGCGGCGACGGTTCGGGCTCGCCTTCGGCGACGTAATAACCGACCAGACGCTGCTCGCCGCCCGCCTCCGCGCGCGCGACGACGACCGCCTGCCTGACCGCGGCGTGCGCTTCGAGCGCGACCTCGACCTCGCCCAACTCGATGCGGAAGCCGCGCAGCTTGACCTGATGGTCGAGGCGGCCGAGGTATTCGATGTTGCCGTCGGGCAGATGGCGCGCGAGGTCGCCCGTGCGGTAGAGACGCGCGCCCGGCTCCGCCGAGAATGGGTCGGGGACGAAACGCTCGGCGGTCAGCCCCGGCCGGTTCAGGTAGCCGCGCGCGAGCCCGCGCCCCCCGATGAGTAGCTCGCCGGCGACGCCGACGGGCACGAGCTGCCTGCGCTCGTCGAGGATGTAAGTCTGCGTGTCGGCCACGGGCCGGCCAATCTCCGGCTCCCTCGCGGAGCCCCGCCGCACTTCCGCAAACGTGCTGTAGGTCGTGTCTTCCGAAGGGCCGTAAAGGTTGACCACGCGCCTGACCTGCGGCAGCTCATAGAGCCTGTCGGTGAGGTTGCGTTTGAGAGCTTCGCCGGCGAGGTTGACGGTGCGGACGGAGGGCGGGACTTGTTCGAGGCGCACCAGCTCGGTCATCGCCGAAGGCACCGTGTTGATGAGAGTCACGCGCCCGGCCAGCGGCGAGTCGGCGATGCTCAGGACGTTCTCGACGAGCAGCACCGTGCCACCCCAACTGAGCGTGGCGAACAACTCGAAGATGGACAAATCGAAGCAGACGGAGGTGGCGGCCAGCACGCCGGCCAATTCGTCGGGGCTGAAGCTCTCGCGCGCCCAGTGAAGGAAGACGCACGCGCTGCGGTGCGTAATCGCCACGCCCTTCGGCACGCCCGTCGAGCCGGAGGTGTAGATGACGTAAGCCAACCGCTCGGCCTCGACCTCCAAACCCAAATCGTCCGCCGCGTACGCTTCGGACTCACGCTGCCACTCTTCGAGACAGACCAGCGCGCCCGCGTACCCTTCGCCCGCGAGCCCCGCCATCCCGGCAGCCGTAATCAACACCGAGGCCGCGCCGTCTTCGAGCATGAAGGCGAGGCGCTCCTGCGGGTACTGCGGGTCGAGCGGCACGTACGCGCCGCCCGCCTTCATGACGGCGAGCAGCGAGACGACCAGCTCCGGGGTGCGTTCGAGCAGGACGCCGACGCGCGACTCGCGCCCGACGCCGAGCCGGCGCAGGTGCCGCGCCAGCCGGTTGGCGCGGCCGTTGAGTTCCGAATAAGTGAGCGCGGCCGAGCCGCAGACGAGCGCGACGGCGTCGGGCGTGTGCGCGGCCTGTTCCTCGACGAGCCGTTGGATGGTCAGCCCGCGCGGGTAGTCGGTGCCGGTCGCGTTCCACTCGACGAGCAGTTGCCGCTCTTCGGCCGGCGTCAGCAGCGTCAACTCGGCGACGGGGCGCTCCGGGTCGGCGACGACGCCTTCGAGCAGGCGGCGGAAGTGCCCGGCCATGCGCTGAATCGTCGCCTCTTCAAAGAGGTCTGTGGAGTATTGCAGCGACAGCCCGAGGCCGCCCTCCATCTCGGTCATCGCCAGCGTGAGGTCGAACTGCGCGACGCGCTGTTTGAGCGCCACGGATTCCAACTCAAGCTCGCCCAGACTGAGTCGCGCCTCGGCCTCGCCCAGCGCGAAAGCCGCCAGCCCGTCCTCATCGAGCGCGTTCGCCTTTTGCAGCACGAACATCACCTGAAAGAGCGGCGAGTAGCTCGGATTACGCTCGGGCTGAAGGCGCTCGACGAGCGTGGGGAATGGAAAATCCTGATGCCGGAGCCCGGCCAGCGTCGTCGCGCGAACCTGCGAGAGCAACTGCTTGAAAGTCATCCCCTCGGCGAGCTGTGCGCGGAGCACGAGCGGGTTGACGAAATAGCCGACGATGCCGGAGAAGCCCGCGCGGCTGCGCCCGGCCACCGGCGAGCCGACGAGCAAATCGCGCTGGTTGGTGTAGCGGTAGAGCAGCGCGTAGAAGGCCGCCAGCAGCGTCATAAACAGGGTCGCGCGCTGCGAGCCGCCGAGGGCCTTGAGCTGTCCGGCGAGTTCCGGATGCAGGCGCGCGGGCAGCGACGCCCCGCGGTAAGATTGATTGGGCTGGCGCGGCTTGTCGAAAGGCAGGTCGAGCACCGTCTGCGCGCCGGCGAGCTGTTCCTGCCAGTAGCGCCAGAGACTCTCGCCCGCCTCGCCCGCCAGCAGCTCGGCCTGCCAGCGCACGTAGTCGTCGTACTGCGTCAACAGTCTGGGGAGGGCGGCGCGGCGTTGACGAGTCTCCGCCTCGTACAACTCGCCCAGCTCGCGCAGAAGTATTCCGAGCGACCAGAAGTCGGAGACGATGTGATGGATGGTCAGGAGCAGGACGTGCTCGCGTTCGCCCCGCGCGAAGAGGTGTAAGCGGAAGAGCGGGCCGCGCCCGAGGTCGAAGGGCCGGTTGGCCTCAAGCACGAGCCGTTCGTGCAACTCCTCTTCCGCCCAGCCCCGCGCGTCGTGCTCGACGAAGTGGATTTCCGATTCTTCGCGCACCTCCTGCAAGGGCTCCGCGTCGGCGGCCGAAGCGAAGGTCGTGCGCAGCGCCGGGTGACGCAGCGTCAAACGCTCGAAGGCGTCGCGCAGCGCCGCAACGTCGAGCGGCGTCGTGATGCGCAGCGCGCTCGAAATGTGATAGGCGGCGCTCTCCGGCTCAAGCTGGTGTAGGAACCAGAGCGCCTGCTGGCCCCGCGAGAGCGGCGACGGGCCGCGCGTCTCGGCCGGTGGCGATGGCGATGATTCGGATGGCGACGTTGCTTCAGTCGTCACCGGCGCTTCGGCCGGCGCGCGCCGCAGCCGCGAACTGATAATCGCGGAGAGCGCGTCGATGCCGGTCTCTTCCAGAAAGTCTGTCGGCGCGAAGACGACCCCGAGTTCCGTCTCGACGCGGTGCGCGAGTTCGACCGCGCCGAGCGAGTCAAGACCGGCCGCCGCGCAACTCTGCCGCACGTCAATTTGGGAAACGTCGTAGCCGGTCAGCGTCGCCAGCTCGGCGGCCAGCCAGCCCGCGAGCCGCTCTTCGGTGAGCGAGGCCGCGTCCTGGAACCAGACCGGCTCGGCCGCCGGCGCGGCCTCTTCGACGGCGCGCGACGGCGCTCGCCACTCGGCCGACACATGAAGCCCGCCGTCGAGGAAGGCGGCGCGGCAGGCGCGGCGCTGAATCTTGCCGCTGGAGGTTTTGGGGATCGTGCGCGGGCGCAGCAGCGCGACGGCGTGCACCTGTAGCTCGTGTTCGAGCGCGATTCCCTGCTGGACGGCGCGGAAGATTTCCGTCGCCCGCTCCGCGTCGTCGGCCTCCGCGACGATGACGAGCCGCTCCCCGCCCTCGGACTCGACCGAGAAGGCCGCGACACCGCCGGCGACCACCGACGGGTGACTCTGCTCGGCCGTCCGCTCCAAGTCCTGCGGGTAGTAGTTGCGCCCGCGGATGATGACGAGGTCTTTGAGGCGGCCGGTGACGAAAAGCTCGCCGTCGAGCATGACGCCGAGGTCGCCCGTGCGCAGGAACGGGCCTTCGCCGCTCCCCGCGAGACGCGCGCCGAAAGTCTCCGCCGTCGCCGCGGCCTGATTCCAGTAGCCCTGCGCGACGGAAGGGCCGGCGACCCAAATCTCGCCGACGACCGACGGGGCACAACGCTCGCCGCTCGCGGGGTCTGCGATGACGACCTGCTGTCCCGCGGCGGGCGCGCCGCAGCCGACCAGAGTGAGCGCGGGCGCGGACGGCCGCGCCTCCGCCGCGATGTTCTGTCGGAGCGCCTGCGCGTCGAACTCGGCGGCGACGAAATCGCCCTCGCCCGATTTGCCGGAGACGAAGAGCGTCGCTTCGGCGAGGCCATAGCAGGGGAAGAGCGCCTCGCGCCGGAAGCCGCAGTCGGCGAAGGCCGCGGCGAAGCGTTCGAGCGTGTCGAGGCGCACGGGCTCCGCGCCGTTGTAGGCGATGCGCCAACTGCTCAGGTCGAACCCGTCGCGCTGCTCGGGCGTGACCTTGCGCACGCAGAGGTCGTAGGCGAAGTTGGGCGCGCCGCTGGTCGTCGCGCGGTACTTCGAGATGGCCTGCAGCCAGCGTGCCGGGCGCTGAAGGAACGCGGCCGGCGACATCAGCACGCACGACGCGCCGAGATACAGCGGCTGGAGCACGTTGCCGATGAGGCCCATGTCGTGATAGAGCGGCAGCCAGCCGACGATGACCGACTCCTCCGTCTGCCGGAAGGCCGTCTGAATCAGCCGCTCGTTGTGCAACAGGTTGCCGTGACTGACCATCACGCCGCGGGGCGCGGAGGTCGAGCCGGACGTGTACTGCAAGAAGGCCAGCGTCGAATCGGTCAACGCGGGCGCGCGCCACAGCCCGGCCAGCTCGTCGTAGGCGAGCGCGTCGGTGGTGATCCAGCCGAGGGCCTGCGGCTCCTCCTGCTCGCGGATGAAAACGTCGAGCCGCCTGTGAATCGCCGCGGTCGTGAGCGCGAATTTCGCACGCGCGTCGCGCACAATCGTCTGCACCCGCGCCAGGTGCCGAGTCCCGCGCGGCGGGTAAGCGGGGACGGCGACGGCACCCGCGTAGAGACAGCCGAAGAAGGCCGCGATGAAGTCCAGCCCAGAGGGGTAGAGCAGCAGCACGCGCTCGCCCGCGGCGCCGGCCTCGGCCAGCCGCGCGGCGATGGCGCGCGCGCGCGTGTCCAGCTCGCCGTAGCTCAGCGTGCTCGCTTCGACCTCGCCGTCCGCCAGATAGGTGTACGCCGTCTTCGACGGGCGCTCGCCGGCTCGTCCGCGGAGCAAGTCAACTAGCGTCTGATCGGTTTGAGACATGGTGGTTAAGGGCGCGGAGGGGAGACGAACGGGACGAATCCGCGGCGCGGGGTCGAGGCGGCGGCTAGTCGCCGCCCACGCTGTCTATCTCTTCGAGCATCATCTCTTCGATGGTCACGGCCAGTTCGGCGACCATCGGCGTCTCGAAGATGCTGCGCACGGGAAGCTCTATGCCGAGCCGGTTGTTGACGCGCGCGACGACCCGCGTCGCGAGCAGCGAGTGGCCGCCGACCTCGAAGAAGTTGTCGAAGACGCCGACCTTCTGTCGTCCCAGCACCTCTTCCCAGATGCCGACCAGCATCTCTTCGAGCGGCGTGCCCGGCGCGACGTACGAGTCGTTGGCGGCGACCACCTCGGGGTCGGGCGCGGGCAGCGCCTTGCGGTCGACTTTGCCGTTGGCCGAGAGCGGGAAGGCTTCGAGCATGACGAAGGCCGCGGGCACCATGTAGGACGGGAGGTGCTCTTTGATGAGCCGCTGCAAGTCCTGAACCGACGGCGGCTGGGACGGCTCCGGGACGAGATACGCGACCAGAAATTTATCGCCCGGCTGGTGCTCGTGCGCCGCGACTAGCACCTCGCGGACGCCCGGGTGCGTGGCGAGCAGGTTCTCGATCTCTTCCAGCTCGATGCGAAAGCCCCTGACCTTGACCTGATAGTCCATGCGCCGCAGAAACTCGACGTTGCCGTCGGGCAGGTAGCGCGCGAGGTCGCCGGTCTTGTAGAGGCGCGCGCCGGGCCGTTCGGCCAGCGGGTGCGGGATGAATTTCGCGGCCGTCAGCGCGGGGTGGTTGAGGTAGCCTCTGGCGAGCGACGGGCCGCCGACGTACAGTTCGCCGGTGACGCCGACGGGGACGGGCTGCAGGCCCGCGTCGAGCAGATAGATTTCCGTGTTGGCGAAGGGGCGTCCGATGGGCGCCATCCTCTCGGGCGGCAGGTCGAGTTCGGTGGACTCGAAGTAGGTGCTGTCGATGGTCGCTTCCGTCAGGCCGTAACTGTTGAGCACGCGCGTCTGCGGCCCGCCGAGGCGCTTCACCGCCTCAAGGTCTTTGACGTAGAGGGCGTCGGCGCCGGCCACGATGACGCGCATGAAATCCAGAGACTCCCCGCTCGCCTCAAGGTGCTGCGTGAGGTTGCGGAGCACGGCCGGCACGACCTCGATGCCTTCGACGGACTCGCGGCGCATCAGCTCGTAGAGTTCCGGCGCGGAGAGCAGCAGCTCGCCCGGCGCGACGACGAGCAGGCCGCCGGAACAGAGCACGCGAATCACGTCGGCGCTGAACACGTCGAAAGCGAAGCTCGCCACCTGAAGCTGCCGCCTGATTTGCGTGCCGAGCGAATACGCCTTATCCCAAGCGGCGTAGGCGTTGACCAGCGAGCGGTGCTCGATCATCACGCCGCGCGGCCTCTGCGTCGAGCCCGAGGTGTAAATCACGTAGGCGAGGTTCTCCGGCGCGACCGTGCGCGCGGGGTTCTCGGCGCTCTCGCGCGCCAACTCCTCGGCCGCGTCGTCCAGACACAGGACGCCGGCCCTGTCGGCGCGCTGGCTCAGCTCCTCGACCGTCGCTTCCGGCAGGCGCTCGACGAGCGCGCGCTGCGTCAACAGCCACGAGGCGCGCGAGTCCTCCAGCATGAAGAGCAGCCGCTCGGGCGGGTACGAAGGGTCGAGCGGGATGTAAGCCGCGCCGGCCTTGAGCACGCCGAGCACGGCGACGACCATCTCGGCCGAGCGCCCCATGCAGATGCCGACGCGCGTCTCGGGCCCCGCGCCGCGCTCGCGCAGGTAGTGCGCGAGCTGGTTGGCGCGCGCGTTCAGCTCGCCGTAGGTGAGTCGCGTCTCGCCGAAGACGACCGCCTCGGCCTGCGGGTTCCGCGCCGCCTGCTGCTCGAAGAGTTGGTGGACGAGCAGGTCAGTCGTGAACGGCTGGCGGTTCGAGTTCCACTCGACGAGCAGCCGCCGCCGCTCCTCCTCGCCGAGCAGCGGGAGCCGCCGCACATGCTGCTCCGGGGTGGACGCGATGCCTTCGAGAAGAATTTTGAAGTGCTCTTTGAGGCGGACGATGGTCGCGGTCTCGAAGATGTCGGTGCTGTAATCGAGCCAGCCGGTGAGCCCCGACGGCCCCTCCCACATCCAGAGCGTGAGGTCGAAGTTCGAGCGGGCGGGGTCTTTCTCCTCGACGGGGCTGAAGCGCGCCTCGGTCACCTCGACCCCGGCCTGCGGCATGTTCTGCATCACGAACATCACCTGAAAGAGCCGCGTCCGGCTCGCGTCGCGCTCGGGGTGGAGGGCTTCCAGCACCAGCTCGAAGGGCACGTCCTGATGCGCGTACGCGCCGAGCGCGACGGCGCGCGCGCGCGCGAGCAGTTCGAGGAAAGTCGGGTCGCCGGAGAGGTCGAGGCGGAAGACCAGATTGTTGATGAAGAAGCCGATGAGGTTCTCCGTCTCGGCGCGGTTGCGGTTGGCGATGAACGTCCCGACGCTGATGTCCTCCTGCCCCGAGTAACGCGAGAGCAGGAGCTGCCACCCGGCCAGCAGCGTCATGAACAGCGTCGCGCCCTCGCGAAGGCTCAGGGCTTGCAGCCCGGCGGTCAGCTCCGGCCCGAGGTTAATCACCTCGCGCCCGCCGCGGAACGTCTGCACGGGCGGGCGCGGCCTGTCCGTCGGCAGTTCGAGCACGGGCGCGCCCTGCAACTGCTGCTTCCAGTAGTTGAGCTGCTGCTCAAGCACCTCGCCGTTGAGCCACGACTGCTGCCACGCCGCGTAGTCCGCGTACTGAATCGGCAGCTCGGGCAGCGGCGAGGGGCGGCCGTGCGCGAAAGCGTCGTAAAGCGTCACGATCTCGCGCGTCAGGACGCCAATCGACCAGCCGTCGGAGGCGATGTGGTGCATCGTGAGGTGGACGATGTGCTCTTCGGGCGCGAGGCGGATGAGACCCACCCTGAGGAGCGGGCCTTCCTCAAGATCGAACGGACGGCCGGCCTCCTCGTCCGAGAGTCTGGAAGTCTCGCGCTCGCGCTCCTCCGCCTCAAGGCCGCTGATGTCCGTGACCTCGACCCGCATCGGGAACGGCGGCTTGATGACTTGACGGGGCTGCCCGTCCTCGGCCACAAAGACCGTCCGCAGCACCTCGTGGCGGCGCACCACTTCGGTGACGGCGCGCTCCAGAGCCTCGACATCCAGCGCGCCGCTGATCTGCACGGCCTTCGGCATGTTGTACGCGCCCGTGCCCGGCTCCAACTGCTGTAGAAACCACTGCCGCTGCTGCGCGTAGGAGAGCGGCAGCTCGCCCGTCCGCGGCGCGGGCTCGATCTGCTGCGGCGGCCCGCCCGGGCTCTGGCGCTGCCGGGTTTCGAGCTGCTTGCTGGCGCGCCCCAGCCGCAGCAGCAGCAGGTCGCGCTGCTTCTGAGACAGCCCGCTCAGCGGCGAAGATGGATCACTCATTCACCTTCTCCTTCTCCCTGTGACATCAACTCCTTCTCGGCTTCGAGCAGGGCGGTTAACTCCTCTTCGGACAATTGCCTAATCTCGTCCGACATCTGCGCCAGCACGTCCGCGCCGATCAGCTCCACCTGCTTCTGCTCGACGGCCGCGGCGAGGCCCGCGACCGTAGGCGACTCGAAGATGCTGCGCAGCGGGACTTCGACGCCGAAAGCGCCGCGCATCCTTGAGACGAGCAGGGTCGCCAGCAGCGAGTGTCCGCCGAGCGAGAAGAAGTTGTCGTGCACCCCGACGCGCTCGATGCCGAGCACGTCCGCCCACAAGTCGGCCAGCACCTCTTCAATCGTCGTCCGCGGCGCGACGTACTCTTGCCCCCCGGCTCCGCTCCCCGGCCCGGCCTCCGGCAGCGCCGCGCGATCCACCTTCCCGTTCGGCGTCAGCGGCAGTCGCTCAAGCTCGACCACCAGCCCCGGCACCATGTATTCCGGCAGCCTCGCGGCGACGAACGCACGCACCTCGCCCGCCGCAAGGCGCGCGCCGGCCCGCGCCACCACGAAGGCGACGAGGACGAGACTGCCCTGCGCGTCGGGCCGCGCCGCGACCACCGCCTGCGCGATGTCCGGGTGTGATTCGAGCGCCAGCTCGACCTCGCCCAACTCGATGCGGAAGCCGCGCACCTTGACCTGATGGTCGAGGCGGCCGAGGTACTCGACCGACCCGTCGGGGCGGTAGCGCGTGAGGTCGCCGGTGCGATACATCCGCGCGCCGGGCCGCGCGGCGTAGGGGTCGGGGATGAACCGCTCGGCCGTCAGGTCGGGGCGGCGGAAGTAGCCGCGCACGACGCCTTCGCCGCCGATGAAGAGTTCGCCCGGCACGCCGACGGGGACGGGCTGGAGGTATGGGTCGAGGATGACGGTGCGCGTGTTGGCGATGGGGCGGCCGATGGGCATCGTCTCCCCGACCTCCGTCAAGGCGTGGGTCGTCGACCAGATGGTCGTCTCGGTCGGCCCGTACATGTTGTGAATCTCGGCGGGCAGCGCCTCGCGCAAGCCTTTGCCGAGCGCCACGGGGAGCGCCTCGCCGCCGAGGAAGAGTTTGCGCAGCGTCCGCAGCCTGTCGAGCGTGCCCGGCTCAAGGCTCAGCATGCGCGCCAGCGAGGGCGTGCACTGAAGGTGCGTGACGCCGCGGCTCTCAAGCTGCGCAACGAGCGAATAGTCCTCCGCATCGCCCCCGTCGCCATCCGCCGCGACGCGCGCCGCGGCGGCGTTGCTCAGCTCCCTGAGGCGGTTCAGATTGTGGAGCGCGGACAACACGTCCCCGGCCTCGACGCCGAAATCTATGAGGCAGGCGATCTCGTCCACGCCCATCTGCTTGAGTTGGTTGACGAGCGGCATGCAGCTCTCGGGCGTGCCCATCAGCGCGCTCGTCTCGAAGTAGCGGCCGAAGGCGTGCGCCAGCAGCGCGTCCCGGTCGTCCTCTGTGAACTGCTCCGAATTAACGTCGAGGCCGAGGCTCTGCGCGAGCGACTCGGTGAGGCTGAGCGAGCTGCGGAGGTAGTCCGTGAAGGGGCCCCTGACCGTCTCGCGAACCGACTCCATTTCGTCGCCGACGTAGGTGTGGAGCATGAGCGTGACCTGCCCCTCGCCCGCGTGCCCGTGCTCGCGCCACGCCTCGCGGTAGACATCGACCTTCTCTCTCAACTCGGCGAGGCTCTGGCCGAGCAGGTGCGTGAGCAGGTTGGCGCCGACCTCGCCCGCCATGCGGAAGGTGTCCACGCTGCCGGCCGCCGTGACCCAGAAGGGCAGTTCCGGCTGGATGGGGCGCGGCAGCGCCTGCACCTCGATCTCGTTGCCCGCGCCGCCCTGCCGCGTGATCTTCTCGCCGCGCCAGAGCCGGCGCACGACTTCGATGTCGCGGAACATCAGCTCGCGCCGCTTGCGGTAGTTCTCCGGGCGGAAGACGAAGTCGTTGGCGTGCCAGCCCGAGGCGAACGAGATGCCGACCCGGCCTTGCGAGAGGTTGTCGACGACGGCCCACTCCTCTGCGACGCGGAGCGGGTCGTGCAGCGGCAGCACGACGCTGCCGGCGCGCAGTTGAAGCCGCTCGGTGAGCGTCGAGAGCGCGGCCACCGTCACCGACGGGTTCGGGTAGATGCCGCCGAACGCGTGGAAGTGTCGCTCGGGCACCCAGACGGCCGTGAAGCCGTGGCGGTCGGCGAACTTCGTCCCCTCCAGCAGCAGCCCGTAGATGTTTTCGCCCTTCACCGCCTCGTTGCTGGCGAAGTACATGAGGCTGAAATCAATCTTCTTCTGCGCGACCTCCTTCGGCGTCCCGGCGAACTGGAAGGTCTCCTGCTGCTCGCCCTGCATCACGACCTCGAAGCCGCGCGTGAGCGTCCAGAAAATCTCCAGCACCGAGATGTCGAACGAGATGCTGGTGACGGCGAGCCAGACGCCCGCCGCGTCGTCGCGGCCGACGACCTCGTCCATCCCGGCGAAGAAGTTGACGACGTTGCGGTGCGAGACCATCACACCCTTCGGCCGCCCCGTCGAGCCCGACGTGTAGATGACGTAGGCCACGTTATCAGCGCCGGCCCCGCCGTCCGCAAGTGCCGCGGAATCTTCCGCCTCGACCAACTCGCGCGCGGCGTCGATGTCAATCGCCTGCGCGCCGCCCCACGCTAACCCGACGCCCGCGCCCCGCGTGAGCACCCACCTGAGCCCGGCGTCTTCGGCCATCTGCCCGAGCCGCGCCGCGGGGTAGCCGGGGTCTAAGGGGACGTAAGCGCCGCCGGCCTTCGCCACCGCCAGCAGCCAGACCACCATCTCGGCCGAACGCCCGAGGTGGACGCCCACGAGCCCCTCGGGCCCGACGCCCAACCCGCGCAGGTAGCGCGCCGCGCGGTTCGACTGCTCGTTCAATTCCCAGTAGGTGAGCCGTTGCGACTCCCACGTCAGCGCCACATGGTGCGGGGTGCGCTCGGCCTGCTCGGAGAAGAGTTGGCCGAGCGTGGCGTCCCGCGGGTAGGGGCGCTCCGTGTCGTTCCAGAGGTTTAAGATTTGGTGCTGCTCGTCCGCCGTCAGGAGCACGAGCGAGTGGAGCGGAAGGTCGGGCTCGGCGACCGCCGACTCCATCAGCCGCTGGTAGTGCGCGATGGTGCGCTCGACGGTCGCGGCGTCGTACAACTCTTTGTTGTACTCCATCATGCCGGCGATGCGCTCGCGCCCTTCGACGAGCGAGAGCGTGAGGTCGAATTTCGACGTGCCGCTGTTGCTCCCGAGGTTGCTCATCTGGAGGCCGCCGTCGTCGGACTTGCCCGACGCCTCCGGCGAAGCCGTCTGAAGGATGAACATGACCTGAAAGATCGGCGCGTGGCTCATGTTGCGCTCGGGCTGCAACTCCTCGACCAGCTTCTCGAAGGGCAAGTCCTGATGGGCGTACGCGCCGAGACAGACCTCCCTGACCTGCGCCAGCAGGCCGCGGAAACTCTCGCGCGGCTTGAGCCGCACGCGCACGGCGAGGTTGTTGAGGAAGAAGCCGATGAGCGGTTCGGTCTCTTCCTGCTGGCGGCCGGCGATGGGCGTCCCGACGACGATGTCCTCCTGCCCGCTGTAGCGGTGCAGCAGCAGCCCGAAGAGGCCGAGCAGCGCCATGAACGACGTGACCCTCTCCTGCTGGCAGAGCTTCCTGAGCCGCTGTGTGACCTCGGGCTCGTAGACGACCGGCAGCCAACTGCCGCTGAAGGTCTGCACGGGCGGGCGCGGCCGGTCGGTCGGCAGTTCCAGCACGGCCGGCGCGCCTTCGAGGTGCTCGCGCCAGTAGCCGAGTTCGCGCTCCAGCCGTTCGCCGCTCAGGTACTCGCGCTGCCACATGGCGTAGTCCGCGTACTGAATCGGCAGCTCGGGCAGCGGCGACGGGCGGCCGTGGAGGAAGGCGTCGTAGAGCGCCGTCATCTCCTTGACCAGAAGGTTCATTGACCAGCCGTCGCTGGCGATGTGGTGCATCGTCAGGAGCACGACGTGCTCGCCGTCCCCGAGCCGCAGCACCTGTACGCGCAGGAGCGGGACTTCGCCGAGGTTGAAAGGAAGCTGGGCCTCGGCGTTCGTGCGCCTCAGGACTTCGGCCTCGCGTTCTTCCGCGCCGAGTTCGCTGAGGTCGCTGACGGGGACGTGCGCCGGCACGGCCGGGGCGATGACCTGCGCCGGCTCGTCGTCCACGACCGTGAAGCTCGTGCGCAGAACCTCGTGGCGGCGCAGAATTTCGGTGATGGCTTTTTCCAGCGCCCCCACGTCGAGCGCGCCGTTCAGGCGCACCGCCGTCGGGACGTTGTAAGCCGCGCTGCCCGGGTCGAACTGGTCGAGGAACCACAGACGGAGCTGGGCGAAGGACAGCGGCAGGGGCACGCCCTCCCGGCTCCGACGCTTAATCACCAGCCGCTCGTGCTGCTGCTTGTTAGTCCGGCTCATCCGCAGCAACAGCAGTTCGCGTTGGGCCGGTGTGAGATCCCTGATTAAATTCGCCGCGTCGCTCATGGCCTATCTCCTTAAGGGGGGGCTCCAGCGCGTTGGGCTGTGAGCCGGGGCTGGTCGGTTAAGGGCGCGAGGCTGGGTTGGGTTCGGGGTCGGCGAGGCGCGCCCCGCGGCGCACGTCTCAGAGGTTGCCGCGGCGCGCCTGCTCCTGCTCGACCGCCTCGAAGAGCGCCTTGATGTTGCCGCCGCCGAAGCCGCGCGCCCGGCGGCGCTCGATGACTTCGAGGAAGAGCGTCGGGCGGCTCTCCACGGGGCGCGTGAAGATTTGCATCAGGTAGCCCCACTCGTCGCAGTCGACGAGCACGTTGTTGGCGCGCAGCGCCTCGATGTCTTCCTCGATGTCGCCGACGCGCTGGCGCAACGCCTCGTAGTAGGTCTCGGGCGGCGAGAGGAATTCGTTGCCGGCGCTGCGCAGGCTCTCGATAGAGTTGAGGATGTCTTCGGAGGAGAAGGCGATGTGCTGCACGCCGGCCCCCTGATGGTAGGCGATGAACTCCTCGATCTGCGATTTGCGCCGGCCCTCGGCCGGCTCCATCATCGGCAGCTTGACCACCCCGCGCGCGTCCTGCACGACGCGCGAGTTCATCGCGCTGTACTCCGTGCCCACGTCCTCCTGATGCGACTGGTGAAAGTCGAAGACTTGCTTGTAGAACTCGACCCACTCTTCGAGCGTGTCGCGCTCGACGCAGATGGCGAGGTGGTCGACGGCCTCAAGGTGCGGGTTGAGCGGCACGGGCGACGGCCGCGCCGGCAAGTAGCCGGGCAGGAACGGCCCTTCGTAGCCTTCGCGCTCGACGAGCGTGTGCACCGTATCGCCGAACGTCCCGACCGTGGCCGTGACGACGCGCCCGTGGTCGTCGGCCGTGACCTCGGGCTCGGCGATGACCCGCGCGCCGCGCTTGACCAGCAGGTCGAAAGTCTTCTTCACGTCGGGCGTCGAGAGCGCGATGTCCTTGACGCCGTCGCCGTGCTTCTGGACGTGGCGCGCGATGGGGTCGTCCGAGTCGAGCGAGCCCGTCAGCAGGATGCGGATGTCCTTCTGCGCCAGCGCCACCGAGACGCGGTCGCGGCGGCCGCTCTCCAACCCCGTGAACGCCACGGGTGTGAAGCCGTAGGCCGTGCGGTAGAAGTGCGCCGCCTGATGCACGTTCCCGACGTAGAACTCAAGGTACTCGATGCCCGTCAGTTGCACAGTGTTCTCGGGGACGCTCTGTGCGTCCCCACGCGTTGACGTGTCCATAGCTACCTCCGGACGTGAGCCGGTTCAGAAGGAGAAGGTCTTCTGAACCAGCGTGCTGTTGTTGTAGGTGAACGAAAGCGGGATGAGATTATCGGGGCGTGCACGCGCCGCGTCCTGCCCCGCCGGCGCGGGCAGCCCGTAGGTCTGATCCATCACGATCAGCCTGACGGGCGTCCCCGCGGCGGCCTGAAGCCGAAGCTCGATGCCTTCCGGCGGCAGCCCGTAGTAGGTGAGCAGCTTTCTGAAGAGAGGCTCGCCAGCGGCGGGACGGCCGCCGCCGAAATCAATCTGCTTGCCCCTGAGCGTCGCGCCGAGGACGCGCGTGCCCGGCGGGGCGAACACGTACGCGACCGGGGCCGCGCGCGCCGACGTGACGCGCAGTCGCAGCTCGCGCACGCCGTCGGCCGTGCGGTCTTCGAGCACGTCAAGGTTCGGGGCGGGAGCCGCAATCGGCTCAGCCGAAGTTTTCATGAAGCCCTTGTGGTTCGAGGGCGCGTACTCGGCGATGTCGCCGCGCAGCGGGTCGGCCGAGAGGAACCGCCGCGTCCACTCGTTCGGCTGCGCGTCGACGCTGGCCCAGACCGCCTTGTTCGTGTCCGCGTTGAGGGCGTAGAAGAGGTGATAAGGCTTCGGGTGCTCGCGGTCGTATGCGCCCGGCAGGACGCCGACGAGGAGGCAGACGAGCGCCGCGCCAGCCGCCGCGAGCGGCAGCCCCCACCTCACGGCCGCGGTCACGAAATAAAGCAGCGGCAGGAGCCCCAGCCACAACGTCGCGGACAGGAGGGCGAGACCCAGAAACGAGTCCCCGCCGAGCGCGTCGTCGATGAGGCTGATGAGCGGGACGAAGAGCAACAGCGCGGGCAGCGAGCTGACGCACGCCGCCAGCCAGTGCTTCCACGTATCCAACTGCCGACCGTCGGCCGGCAGCAGAAGCAGCGCGCACATCCCCAGCAGCCCGCCGAGCAACGGCCACGTCAAAAGGTAACTTCCGCCCGGCATGAAAAACACGCTCAGCGCCAGCAGGAGCAGCCACACCGTCAGCCCGCCGGCCGCGAGGCTCAGCGGCCCCAGCTTCCAGCGCAGCATGTTGTAGATCGAGACGAAGACCGCCGCCGCCAACGCGAGCCAGCCGATGCCCAGATAGCCGCTCTTGTAGAGCGCCTGCTGCTGCGTCCCCCCGAGGCTCGCGCGCAGCGGGCCGAGCAGCCACCAGACCATCCACACCACCCCCGTCGCCAGCAGCAGCGCGAGCAGCATCCCCGCCGTGGCGGCCGCCAGTTCCTTCGCCGTCCACGCCCCCTTCCGCCGGCCGAGCAGCAGCACGCCGGCCAGCCCCGCCGCGCAGACCAGCAACAGCGGAATCAGCCACGACGACGGGTAGGAGACGAAGCCCGTCCCCAGCGTGTTGAAGTAGATGGCGTCGGGCTCCTCGTTCGCGTCCAGCCGGAGGCCGCCGAAGTGCCGCGCCAGCGCCAGCGCGTTGAGGCCGTGATGTTGCAGGCTGCGCTCGTCCAGACGTTCCAGACTGTCCAGAGCCGTGTGGTAGTTCTTCAGCCCGCCGATGTACGCGAAGTTCAGCCCGTCGACGCCGGCCTCGCGGAAGATGGTGAAGTCGGTGCGGTTCGGCAGGATGCGGTAAATCTCATACGAGAGCGAGTTCGCCACGGGGTGCGGCGCGGCCTGCGCGTACTGCCTGATGAGCCAGCCGTTGTCGCGGCTCGTCTCGAACATGATGGAAGGGCCGCCCGTGCCGCGCGCCTCGAAGTTCAGGAGCAGGGCGATGTCCGCGAGCAAGGGGTCTTCGGCGCGGAAGGCGCGCGCGCCGAGCATCAACTCCTCTTCGCCGTCGGTGAAGAGGAACAGCAGGTCGTTCTTCAAGGGCGGCCCGGCCTTCAGCGCGCGCACCGTTTCGAGCAGCGCGGCGACGGCGGCCCCGTCGTCGCTCACGCCCGGCCCGTACGGCGTCGAGTCGTAGTGCGCGGCGAGCACCACGGCCTTGCCGCCCTCCGTGCCCGGCAGGCGGGCCGCGATGTTGTGCGCCGTCCCGGCGTGGAACTCGCCGCGGATGTTGTCCACGGCCGAGACGGGCCGGACTTCGGGGCTCAGCCCCAGACGCCGCAACTCTCCCACGATGTAGTCGCGCGCCGCCGCCTGCTCAAGCGTCCCGACGGGGTGCGGCCGGCCGGCGATGGCCGGGAGGTGTTTGAGAGCGCGCGCGGAGGAGAACTCGGTGGCCGGCGCGCTTTCGGGCGCGGGCGCGGGCGGCCGGAGCAGCGACAACGCGACCGACGCGACGGCGGCGACGAACAGCAACGCCGCCGCGCCCCTTGCGAGGCCGGCGCGCGAACGCGCGGGGGCCGTCGGCCGTCCCGCCTGCCTTCCGACGCTCTGGCGCTCTGCGCCGGGCGAGGCTTCCGCGGTCGGCTGTCGCTTGAGCGTGGTTTCGTGCGCTCCGTTGCCTTCGACGCCGGCCGGCGCGAGCAGCGAGCGTGCGCCCGTGGACTGCGCCGCGAGCGACGGCGGCCCCGCCCGTCCGTCGCGTTCGACGCCCTGCGCCGCCGCCAGCTCGCGCGCCGCCTCCGCCGCGGGCAGCGCGGAGGGGGACACGAGTTGGCCGTTCTCAAGCTTGACGAGGCGGTCGGCCAGCGGGTAATAGGCGTCGTCGTGCGTGATGACGAGCAGGGTTTTGCCGCGCGCTTTGAGCGCCGGGAGGAACTCCGTGTAAAAGACCTTCTTAAAGATCGGGTCCTGGTCGGCGGCCCACTCGTCGAAGACGTAGAGGTCGCGGTCTTCCATCAAGGCCGTCAGCAGCGCGAGACGTTTGCGCTGACCCTGCGAGAGTTCGAGCGTCGAAAACTCGCCGCCCCTGACTTTGACTTTGTGATCAAGGTGCAGCTTCGAGAGGTAGCTGGCGGCCAGCTCGTCCGCGTCGTCGGCGGAGAGGCCGAAGAGGTTCTCGAAGAGGAAGAAGTCCGAGAAGACGGCCGAGAAGTGGCCGCGATACCATTCGCGGTTGGCCCCCGTGACGGGCCGCCCGTTGAGCCGCACCTCGCCCGCCTCCGGCACGTAGAGCCCCGTGATGAGCTTGACGAGGGTGGTCTTGCCGCTGCCGTTCCCGCCGATGAGATAGACCGTCTCGCCCGCCTCAATCGTCATGTCCAGCGGCCCGAGCGTGAAGCTCTCGTCCCGATTCTCCTGATGGTAGGTGTGCGTGACGCCGACCAGTTCAACCCGCCCCCACGGCACGCCGGGGACAGCGCGCTCGGCCTCCTCCTCGCTCTCGGCGGCGGCCTTGTCGAGCGACAGACCCAGACCCTCGATCTGCTGTAGGGCGATGCGCGCGCGCCCGATGTTGGGGATGAAGTTGAGCAGCACCTCGATGGGCGCCATCATGAAGAGCAGTGCGAGGATGTAGCCGACGACGACGCCACTCGGCACGTCGCGCATGGCGGGCAGCGCGTAGAGCGTGAGGCCGATGAAGACGAAGAAGAGGAACTGCCCCCAACTGTCGGCCCCGGCGTAAATCCTCGACCCGATGATGTTGAAGCGGCGGAAGTCCGCGCCCGTCCGGCTGAGCCGGTTTTCGATGAAGTCCTCGCGCCTCAGGTGGTGAAGCTTCAGCTCCTTCGTGCCCTGCGTGAGCGCGCGGAAGTCGGCGAAGAGTTTGTTCTGCTGCTCGCGGGCGCGTTGCAGGTAGCCGAGCGCCTTCCTCATCAGCAGGTTGTAGCTCACCATCCCGACCGCCATGAAGATCAGGACGGCCACCAGCACCTCCCACGAGAGCCAGCCGAGGTAGAGGAGCGAGACCAGGACGGTCGCCAGATTGATGCACAGCGCGGGGATGCCGAGCAGCGCGCCCGTCACCACCATCACGTCGTCGATCAGCGAGGCGAGCAGGCGCGGCGTGCCGTACTTCTCCAGCACGAGCAGCGGCGCGGCGAGTATCTGCCGGCTCAGCCGCATCCGCAGCTCGAAGATGGCGTTCTGCGACAGCTCGATGAGCAGCGCGCGCGAGACGAATCCGGAGACCATCATCGTCACGCCGAGCGCGACGAAGGCCCACGTCAGCCGCGCGCTCTCCTGCCCCGACTGGCTGAGTGTGCTGTTGATGAGGGCGATTAACCCCGCGCTGCTCATCCCGGCGAGCAGCCCGGTGGCGATCACCAGCCCGACCATGCGCGGCGAAAAGCGCAGCAGAAATGTCAGCAGCTTAAGCATCTTGGGTTCCCCGCCCGCCGGGCTACAGGTTGCTCTCTTCGGCGACCTCGGAGCGTTGCTGCGCCGGTTGGTCGGTCTTGACGCGGCGGGGCCGCTCGCCGGCGAGCCGCAGCCAGATGGAGGTCGAGGTGGTGACGAGTTCCAGCAGCGTCGTCACGCCGCACAGCTTGAGGATGCGCTGCTGCTTGCGCGCGCGCTCGACGGCGTCGGCGTACGGCGTCATCGAGTGCGAGATCATCGTGTAGAGCGGAACCCAGCGGTTCGGGAAGAGCCTGTGCAGCGTGAAGTCGATCTTCTTCTGCAAAGCCACGCGCGGCATCTTCGCCTTGTCGCACAGCTCGTAGTAGTTGGCGATGGAGAGCGCGGCGAGCGCGTCCGTGTGCCGCTTACGCACGCTCTGGAACTCGGCGAAGGCCGCGCGCCAGTCGTCGCCGTGCTTCCCGATGCACTGGTCGAGCACCACGCAGTCTTCGAGCGCCGCGTTCATGCCCTGCCCGTAGAAGGGCGTGACGGTGTGGCAGGCGTCGCCGAGCAGCACCACCTTGTCCTCGTGGAACCAGCGCGAGGTGGTGGTCGTGATGAACTCGGCCGTGACCGCCTTCATGAACTCCGCGCCGAGGCGCGGGACGAGCGGCACGGCGTCGGCGAAGTTGGCCTGAAAGAACTCCAGCACGCGCTCCTCGGTGTCGAGCGCCTGAAAGCCGCGCTCGCCCTCGAACGGCAGGATGCAGGTGCAGGTGAAGGTGCCGTCGGCGTTCGCCATCGCCAGCAGCAGGCACTCGCCGCGCGGCCAGACGTGGAGGACGTTGTGGTCGAGCTTGTACGAGCCGTCGGGCGCGGCCGGAATCCGCAGCTCGCGGTAGCCGGCTTCGAGAAACAGTTGAGTGTAGTCGGCGCGCAGGCCGCGCTGCATGTACTGGCGGACGGCCGAGAACGTCCCGTCCGCGCCGATGACCGCGTCGGCCTTGACCTGCAACTCCTCGCCCGTCTCCTCCTTGCGGAAGGTGACCGCGCCGCTCTGCCGGTCGAGCCCGACGCAGCGGTGGCCGAAGAAGAGCTTGACGCCGGGCTGACGTTCGAGCAGGTTGAGCAGCAGGACGTTCACGTCGTTCCGCAGCACCGAGTAGATGACCTCGTTCTCGGTCTGCCCGTACGCCTGAAACTTGAGACGCCCGCTCCCGGTGTGCACCATCCGACCCTTGAGCGGCACGGTGTGCCGCATCAGGTCTTCGTTGGGCACGCCGGCTTCCCTGAGGACTCGCAGCCCGCGCTCGGCCAGCGTGATGTTGACGGAGCGGCCGGCGACGACCCGGCGTCGGATGTCCTCGCGGCGTTCGTAGACTTCCACCTCGTGGCCTCTGCGCGCCAGAAAGATGGCCATCACCGGGCCGCTCGCGCCCGCCCCGACGATGACGATTTTGCGACGCGTTGTTGGGCTAGCCATAGCTGCCTCCCGCTTCATGTTTGAACTGGATGAAGGGCTTGAACCGTGTAATGAGACTGACGGGGGTTGTCCGCCGTTTGCATTCTGCTGACGCGGGCGACTCGCCCCGGGACGCCGCTAGGCCCCCGACCGCGTCCCCTCTTCCGCGAGCGTCCGCCTCTCGCTTTCGAGCAACTCTTTCAACTCTTCTTCGGAGATGTTCTTAATCTCTTCGGCCATCTCCGCGAGCGATTCGAGGCCGAGCTGCGCGGCCTGACTCTCCATCACCAGCGACGCGAGGTCGGACACCGTCGGCGTCTCGAAGAAACGGCGCAGGGGCAGATCGACGTTAAAGAGTTTCCTCATCCGCGAGGCGAGCTGTGTCGCCAGCAGGGAGTGTCCGCCCAGCTCGAAGAAGTTATCGCGCGTCCCGATCTGCTCGATGCCGAGCAGCTCGCGCCATGTATCCGCGATGGCCTGCTCGGTCGAAGTCGAAGGCGCGACGTAGGCTTCCGACAGTTCCGGCCGCGGGTACAAAGTCCCGCCCGCGGGGTTCTCCGCCGCGGCCCCGTCGGCGGTCGCGCCCGGCCTTAACCACTGCGCGATTCGCTGCTGCAAGTCGCCCGTCGAGACGACGACGTGCGTGAGCGTGGGCGCGGCCAGAACCCGCTCGAAGGCCGCCGCGCCTTCGTCGGGCTTCATGGACAGCCCGTTGAGCGCCGCGCCCACGCCGCCGGCCAACTCCTCGCCGCCGAGCAGCCAGCCGTCCCAATCGACCGTGACCCACGGCAGCGCGTCGGCGCGCGCCTGCTGCGCCACGAAGGCGTCCATGTAGACGTTGGCCGCGCTGTAAGCCGTAAAGCCCAAGCCGCCGAGCACGGCCGAGAGCGAAGAGAGCAGCAGGCAGAAGTCCAGCTCGCGGCCGCGCAGAACCTCGTCGAGCGTTAGCAGGCCGAAGACTTTGGGCTCGAAGTGCCAGCCGCATTCGGTCGGGCCCGTCTCGGAGATGGCGCGCACGCTCCTCTCGCCGTTGACGCCCGCGCCGTGCACGACGCCGTGCAGGACGCCGAAGCGTCTGTCCACCTCCGCTACGACCTCGCGCATCGCCGCCGCGTCGGCCACGTTCGCGCTCATGACGACGACCTCGCCGCCCAACTCTTCGAGCGCCTGCAACTTTTTAATCTTCGCGCTCGTGGGGTCGGCCGCGTCGTGCTCGGCGAGCCAGCGCGGCCACTCCTCCTTCGGCGGGAACGGCGAGCGCCCGACCAGCACCAGCCGCGCCCGCGCGGCGCGCGCGAAGTGCTCGGCCAGAATCATCCCGACGCCGCCGAGCCCGCCCGTGATGAGATACACGCCCCCCTCGCGCAAACCCGACGGCCGCGGCGGCTCGTCAAGGCGCACGGCGTCGAACGCCTGCACCCAGCGGCGCGCGGCGCGCCCCCCGCGGTAGGCGACGACCAAGTCCGTCGAGCCTTCGCCCATCTCCGCCAGCAGTTGGTCGAGCAGCCCCGGCCTGAGCGGCGCTTCGGCGTCGTCCGGCGCAAGGTCGATGTTGCGGCAGGTGATGTGCGGGTACTCCTGCGGGATGACCTTGCACAGCCCGAGCACGGTCGCCTTCTCCGGCACGCTCTCTTCGCTGCCCGTCAGGTCGTGGACGCCGCTGGTGAAGACGCCCAGTTGCAGCGACTCGCTCGCGCCGCTGCGCCCCAAAGCCTTCACCAGATTCAGGAGGCTGTAGAGTCCCTTCTCCTGCGCGCGGCCGAACAGTTCCGCCCTCGACGCGGCCGGCTCCAGCCGCGCCAGCCCGCCGAAATGCAGCACCACCTGCGGCGTCAGCCCGCGACGCTCCAAATCGCCCAGCAGGCGGTGGTGGTCTTCCGCGTCCTGCGGGTTGAGCGTGTAGGAGAAGTCGTCGACCCGCGCGAAGCCTTCGCCCGGCGCAACCGTGATTACCTCCTGCCGCAGCTCGGCGAGCCGCCGAGCCAACTGCCCCGCGACCCCGGCCGGCTCGCCGACGAGCAGCCAGCGCCGCGACTCGGCGAAGGCCGCGCTCAACGGCGGCGTCTGCTTCCAGACCGGCACGTAGAACCAATCCGTCACGTCCGCCTGTTTGCCCGCGGCGCGCGGCCGCGCGGAGGCCGAAGCGTTCCGCGCCACGTCAATCCAGTAACGCTGCCGCTCGAACGGATAGGTCGGCAGGTAGACGCGGCGGCGCTCCGTGCCCTCGTGCAGCGGCTGCCAGTCGACGGCGACGCCGGCCAGCCACAGGCGGCCGAGCGCCGCGAGCGCGAAGGCGTCGTCCGGCTTCTCCTCGCGCGGCGCAGGCAGCGAGGAGATGACCCTCGGCGCGTCGGCGCGACTTCCCTGCTGGCGGACGAGCGACGTGAGCGTCTGCCCCGGCCCGATCTCAAGCATGACGTGGTGCGCGTCGCGCAGAAGCTCCTGCGCCCCCTCGCTGAAGCGCACGGTCTGTCGCAGGTGGCGCGCCCAGTACTCGGGGCTCTGCGCCTCGGCCTCCGTCACCCAAGTCCCCGTCACGTTAGAGATGTAGGGGACGCTCGGCGCATTCAGCCGCACCTTCGCGAACAGCTCCGTGAAGCTTTCGAGAATCGGCTCCATCATCGCCGAGTGGAAGGCGTGCGACGTGTGGAGGCGGCGGCAGCCGACCTCGCGCGCGGTCAGTCGCTCCTCCAACTCCGTGACGGCATCGTCCGGCCCGGAGACGACGCACAGCGCGGGGCCGTTGACCGCCGCCAGCGAGAGCCGTTCGTCGAGCTGCGCGCGCGCGTCCGTCTCCGACAGCGTCACCGCCAGCATCGAGCCGCCCGGCAACTGCTGCATCAGCCGCCCGCGCGCGGCGACCAGCGGCAGCGCGTCCTCCAGCGAGAAGACGCCCGCGAGACAGGCCGCCACGTACTCGCCGACGCTGTGGCCGATCATCGCCCGCGGCTTCACGCCCAGACTCTCGAACCAACGCGCCAGCGCGTACTCGACGACGAAGAGCGCCGGCTGCGTGACGAAGGTCTGTTGGAGCTTCCGGTCGGCCTCGGCCTTCTGCTCCGCTTCCGGGTACAAGACCTCGCGCAAGTCGAAGCCGAGGTCTGCGCGCAGCAACTCCGCGCAGCGGTCGACCTCTTGCCGGAAGACCTGCTCCGAGCGGTACAGCCCCGCGCCCATGCCCGCGTACTGCGCGCCCTGACCCGAGAACATCATCACGACGGACTTCTCGCCGGCCGCGCTCACGCCTTCCAACAGGCGGGCGCGGCCCGCGCCTTCGAGCGCGTCGAGCGCGTCGGGGATGTCGCGGCACACGAGCGCGCGGCGGTGCGCGAAGTCTTTGCGCCCGCGTTGGAGCGTGTAGGCCACGTCGGCGAGGTCAGCGCCGGGGTGCTCGCGCAGGTATTCGGCGAGGTTGGCCGTCATCCTTTCGAGCGCCGTCCTCGTCTTGGCCGAGAGCGTGAGCGCCTGCCACTCGCGCGCCGCCGCCCGCGGCTGCGCGTCCGGCTCGAACTCTTCGAGGATGACGTGGACGTTGGTGCCTCCCATGCCGTAGGAGCTGACGCCGGCGCGGCGCGGGTGCCCGTCCGCCTTCCACTCGGCCAGCGCCGCGTTGACGTAGAAGGGGCTGGTGGCGAAATCGATGTTGGGGTTAGGCGTCGTGAAGTGAAGGCTCGGCGGCAGCATCTTGTGCTTGAGCGCGAGCACGGTCTTGATGAGGCCGGCGATGCCGGCCGCCGCGTCGAGGTGGCCGATGTTGGTCTTGACCGAGCCCACGCCGCAGTAGCCGACCTTGTCCGTGCTGCGGCGGAAAGCCTTCGTGAGCGCGGCCATCTCAATCGTGTCGCCCAGCTCGGTCGCCGTCCCGTGCGCCTCGACGTAAGTGACCGTCGAAGGATCGACGCCGGCCATCGCCTGCGCCATGGCGATGACCTCGGCCTGACCGTCCACGCTCGGCGCGGTGTAGCTGATTTTGTGCGAGCCGTCGTTGTTCATGGCCGTGCCCTTGACGACGGCGTGGATGAAGTCGCCGTCCGCGAGCGCGTCCGAGAGGCGCTTGAGGACGACGACGCCGACGCCGTTCCCGCCGAGCGTGCCTTTGGCCTGCGCGTCGAAGGCGCGGCAGTGGCCGTCGGGCGAGTTGATGCTCGCCTCCTCGTACATGTAGCCGGCGTGCTGCGGCCACTTAATCGAAGTCCCGCCGGCCAGCGCCATGTCGCACTCGTAGTTGAGCAGACTGCGGCAGGCGATGTGGACGGCCGTCAGCGAGGTCGAGCACGCGCTCTGCACGCAGACGCTCGGCCCCTTCAGGTTCAGCTTGTGCGAGACGCGCGTGCAGAGGTGATCCTTGTCGTTGCTCATGATGGCCTGCAGCGCGCCGACCGAGGCCACGATCTCCTGATTGGAGAAGATGTTCATCAGGTAGCTGCTCAGGTCGACGCCGCCGTAGACGCTGACGGCGCCGTCGTAAGCGTCCGAGTCGTAGCCGGCCGATTCGAGCGCCTCCCACGCGCATTCGAGGAAGACGCGGTGCTGCGGGTCCATCACCTCCGACTCCCTCGGGTTGAAGCCGAAGAACGCCCCGTCGAACATGTCGGCGTCTTCGAGCACGGCGTTGGCCTTCACGTAGTTCGGGTTGCTGAGCCACGCGGGGTTGACCGTGGCGGCCAGCTCCTCGTCGGTGAAGAACGTGACCGACTCGACGCCGTCGCGCAGGTTGGCCCAGAACTCCGAGAGGTTGCGCGCGCCCGGGAAGCGGCCGGCGAGACCGATGATGGCGATTGCTTCGACTTCGTCTTGATTCATGTGGATGACCTCGGTTGAGCCGGCGGCCGGCTCAGTTCGCCCTGTCCTCGCCGAGCATGGCTTCGACCTCGGCGGAGGAGAGCGCCTCGAACTCTTCGAGCAGCTTGTCGATGTCGGTCGCGCCCTGCGAAGTGATGGCCGCCGGCTCGGCCGCCGTCCCCGCCGAAGGCTGCGCCAGTCTTTGCTGCTCGACCGCGTCGGCGAGAGCCGCCACGGTGCCGGCGGCGAACAGCGCGCGCAGCGGGAGCGCGACCTGTAGAGCGTTTCGCAGGCGCGAGATGACCTGCGTGGCGAGCAGGGAGTGGCCGCCCAGCTCGAAGAAGTTGTCGTCGCGGCCGACGCGCGCCACGCCCAGCACCTCGGCCCAAATCTCGGCCAGCGCCTTCTCGGTCTCGGTGCGCGGCTCGGCGTACGCGCGGCTGCTCTCGCGCGCGGCGGCCCCTTCGGGCAGCGGCAGCGCCTCGCGCGCGAGCTTGCCGTTCGCCGTCACGGGCAACTGCTCTAAGGCGATGAAGTGCGACGGAATCATGTAGTCGGGTAGCTTGCGGAGTAAGTATTCGCGCAGTTCCGCCGCCGCCGCCGGCGCGGCCGCTTCGGGGCGAGCCACGAAGTATGCGAGCAACTGCGGCCCGCGCGCAGCGTCCGTCGTGCGCACGACGACCGCGACCTCACGCACGCTCTCGTGCTGCGCCAGCGCCTGTTCTATCTCGCCCAACTCGATGCGGAAGCCGCGGAGCTTGACCTGATGGTCGAGGCGGCCGAGGTACTCGATGTTGCCGTCCGCGAGGTGGCGCGCGAGGTCGCCCGTGCGGTAGAGCCGCGCGCCCGGCTCCGCCGAGAACGGGTGCGGGGTGAACTTCTCGGCCGTCAGACCCGCGCGCCCCGCGTAACCGCGTGCGAGCCCGCGCCCCCCGATGTGCAACTCGCCCGCGACGCCGACGGGCACGGGCTGCCCGAACTCGTCGAGGATGTGAAGCTCAAGGTTCGCAATCGGGCGGCCGATGGGGATGACCTCCGCGCCGCGCTCGCAGCGCCACCACGAGACATCCACCGCCGCCTCGGTCGGGCCGTATAAGTTATCGAGTTCGGCGCGCGGCAGACGCTCGCGCACGCGCGCGGCCAGTTGCGGGCTGAGCGCCTCGCCGCTGCTGATTATCTGCCGCAGGCTGCGGCAGTCGGCGACGCCCTCCTCCTCGACGAAGAGGCTCAGCATCGACGGCACGAAATGTACGACCGTGACCTCGCGTTCGGCGATCAACTCGGCAAGATAGCGGGCGTCCTGATGACCGCCGGGCTCGGCGACGACCAACTGCGCGCCGAACATCAGCGGCCAGAAAAACTCCCAGACCGAAACGTCGAAGGTGAAGGGCGTCTTCTGTAAGACCTTATCCGCGGCCGTCAGCCCGTAAGCCTCCTGCATCCAGAGCAGCCGGTTGAGAATCGCGCCGTGCGTGTTCATCACGCCCTTCGGCCGCCCCGTCGAGCCGGAGGTGTAGATGACGTACGCCAACTGCTCGGCCTCGACCTCCAAGCCCAAGTCGTCCGCCGCGTACTCTTCGGTTCCTTCTACCTCCCAGCGCCCGACCTCGACGACCGCGCCGGCGTAGCCTTCGGCACGCCCCGCCAGCCCCGTGCCCGCCAACAGCGCCGCGGCCGCGCCGTCTTCGAGCATGAAGGCGAGGCGCTCCGCCGGGTAATGCGGGTCGAGCGGCATGTAAGCGCCGCCGGCCTTGAGCACCGCGAGCAGCGAGACGACCATCTCTAAAGAGCGCTCCATCAGGACGCCGACGCGCGACTCGCGCCCGACGCCGAGCCCGCGCAGGTGACGCGCCAGCCGGTTGGCGCGGCCGTTGAGTTCCGAGTATGTGAGCGTGGCCGACTCGAAGACGAGCGCGACGGCGTCGGGCGTGCGCGCGGCCTGTTCTTCAAAGAGCCGGTGAATCGGCCCGCGCTGTGTGTAATCCGCGGCGGTCTGGTTCCACTCGACGAGCAGTTGGCGCTGCTCGTCGGCCGAGAGCGGCGCGTGAAGGTGGTAGAGCGATTCCGGGTCGGCCGCCATCGCGGTCAGCGTCGAGAGGTAATAGCCGCCGTAGGCTTCGACCTGTTGGGAGGTCAGCTCCGTCGGGTGGTAGTTGAGGCCGAGACGCACCTGACCCGAGAGGAGGTCGAGGGAGAAATTGGCGGTCAGCGTGAAGTTCGTCTCCTCGTAGCCGCTGTAGCCGAGCAACTGCACGTCCGTCAACTCTCCGAGACTCTGATAGACGTAGTAGTGCATGAAGTTGAAGGAGGTCTCGAACAGAGGCTGCCCCGAGCCGAGGCGCTGCAACTCGGCCAGCGGGTAGCGGCGGAAGGGCAGCGAATCGCGCTCCTGCTCGAAGACGCTTTCGGCCAGCTCGCGCCACGTCCCGCCCGCAAGGTCGAGGCGGAAGGGCAGCGTGTTGAGGAACAGCCCGAGCACGCGCTCGCCGTCGGTCTCCTCCGGGCGGCCGTTGTAGACGAGCCCCGTGACGACATCGCGCACGCCGCCGAGCAGCCCCATGACTTTCAGGTGCGCGGCCAGCAGCACGCTCTTGACGGGGATGCTGGCCGCGCTCGCCAGCCGCTTCAACCCCTCGGAGACTTCGGCCGGGATGACGACCTCGCGCACCTCCACGGGCACGACGCCCGCGGGCTGCGGCCTGCGCAGGCGCGGCAGACGCGAGACGGTCACCCCGGCGAGACGCTCTTGCCAGTAACGCTTGCAGTCGGCGGAATCCAGCGCCGCCTGTTCGAGCGCGACGAAGTCGCGGAACGAGACCGCCAGCGGCGGGACGGCCTGTGACGCCTCGTCTTCGAGCAGCGCGAGGTAGCGCCCGAACAACTCGGTCAGCAGCGAGGCCGCGCTCCAGCCGTCGAGAATCGCGTGGTGGAAGCTCATCGTGAACTGGAAAGAGTCGTCCGCGCGGCGGTGTGCCTGGAAGCGCAGCAGCGGCGGCTGGTTCCAGACGAAACCCTGCTTTTTGTCGGCGGCCATCCAGTCGGCAATCGCGCGCTCCTGCTCTTCCGGCGGAAGGCCGCGCAGGTCGCCGACGGCGAGCGGCGGCGCGATGTCGGCGTGGACAAGTTGGAGGGGCTGCGTGAAGCGGCTCAGCTCGAAGGAGGCGCGCAGCACCGGATGGCGCGCGCTCACCTCGCGGACGGCGCGCTCCATCGTCGGCACGTCGAAGCGCGCGTGGAGGTGGAAGCTGTGGAGGTCGTGGAAGATCGCGGCCTCCGGGTTGAACTCGCTGTGAAAAATCATCCCGGCTTGCAGCATCGCCAGCGGGTAGGCGTCCTCCAGACCTTCCGGCAGCCGCCGCCGGTCTTCGGCCGAGACGAGGCTGAAGGGCTCGGAGCGCGCCGGCTCGCTTGCCCCGTCGAACCCGGCGACGCGCGCCAGTTGGCTAATCGTCCGGTGCTGGAAAATCTGTTCGTGTGAGACGTTCAGGCCCCGCTTCTGTGCGCGGGCGCGAATCTGGATGCTGCGCATCGAATCGCCGCCGAGGTCGAAGAAGTTGTCCTCGACCCCGATGGGCTCGACGCGCAGCACCTCGGCCCAGATGCTCGCCAGAATCTCTTCGGTCAGGTTGCGCGGCGGAACCAGCGGCGGACGCCCGGCCCCGCGCGCCGGCTGCTGCTCGGGCGCGGGCAGCGCGCGGCGGTCGACCTTGCCGTTCTTCGCCAGCGGCATCTCGTCGAGCGTCACGAACGCCGACGGAATCATGTAGTCCGGCAGCTTGTCGCGCAGCGCGTCGCGCCACGCGCTCGCGGACAGTTCGGCGTCGGCCACCAGATAAGCGACGAGGCGCGTCAGGCCGTGCGTCTCGCCGTCGCCGGCCGGGCGCTCGTCGGCGCGCGCCACGACGACGGCCTCGCGCACGGACGGGTGCTGCAACAGCGCGGCTTCGATCTCGCCCAGCTCGACGCGGAAGCCGCGCACCTTGACCTGACTGTCCACGCGCCCGAGATACTCGATGTCGCCGCTGCTCAGGTGGCGGCCGAGGTCGCCCGTGCGGTAGAGGCGCTCGCCCGCGGCGTCGGCGAACGGGTGCGGCAGAAACTTTTCGGCGGTCAGCCCCGGGCGGTGTAGGTAGCCGCGCGCGACGCCCGCGCCGCCGATGTACAACTCGCCGATGACGCCGACCGGCGACGGGCGCAGTCGTTCGTCGAGCACGTACATCTGGCTGTTGGCGATGGGCCGCCCGATGGGCACGGGGCCGCTCGCGGCCTCGTCCGCGGAGGCGTCGTAGACGCAGCAGCCGACGACCGTCTCGGTCGGCCCGTACTCGTTGATGACCCGCAGCCCTTGCTGCCGCCCGCGCCACTCCTTGAGAGACTCGGCGAACAGAGCCTCGCCGCCGATGACGAGGACGCGGCCGAGCCGGAGCGACGAGTCGCGCGCGGCCTCCTGCCGCAACACTTCGAGGTGCGCCGGCGTGAGCTTGAGCAGGCCCTCTGCCATGCCGGGCTGTCGCAGGCCGCCGACGAGCGCGTCCGCGCCGTTGCCCTGCCCCGCCAGCAGCAGGCGGCCGCCGACCAGCAGCGGCAGGTAGAGGCTCGTCACCGTCAGGTCGAAGGCGATGGGCGAGTGGACGAGCGCGTCGAGCGGACGCCCCTGTGCGTACTCGCGCGCGGCCCAGTGCAGGTAGTTGACCGCGCCCCTGTGCGTGACGAGCGTGCCCTTCGGTCGGCCGGTCGAGCCGGAGGTGTAGATGACGTAGACCAGATTGTCCGGCAGCACACGAATGTCCGGCTCGCGCTCCGGCGCGGACGAGATGTCGTCACGCTGCGTGTCGAGGCAGACGACGCGCGCCGTCGTCTCCAACGGCCGCTCGCGCAGCAAACGCTCCTCGGTCAGCAGCGCCTTCACCTGCGCGTCGTCCAGCATGTAGCGCAGCCTGTCGGCGGCCCCGTCGGCCTCCAGCGGGACGTAAGCGCCGCCGGCCTTCAGGACGGCGAGCAGCGCGACGACCATCTCGACCGAGCGTTCGAGCAGGACGCCGACTCTCTGCTCAGGCCCGACGCCGAGCGCCGAAAGGTGCTGCGCGAGCTGGTTGGCCCGCCGGTTCAACTCCGCGTAGGTCACCACCTCGCCGCCCGCCTCGACGGCGACGGCCTCGGGCGTGCGCGCGGCCTGCTCGGCGACCAACTCGTGCAGGCACTTGTCGCGCGGGTAGTCGGCGGCGGTCGAGTTCCAGTCGTAGAGAAGTCGTCTTCGCTGCGGCTCGCCGAGCAGCTCCAACTCGCCGACGGTCAGCGACGCGTCGGCCCGCGCGGCGTGGCGCAACAGCGTGATGAACTGTTCGGCGAGCGTCTCGACGGCGGCCGGCGCGAAAGACTTTTCGTCGTAATGAAACTCAACGCGCAGCGCGCCGTCGCCCTCGGGGGCGCACATCAGGTAGAGGCTCAGGTGGTCGGTGTTCACCCTCTGGCGCAAGAGTTCGACTGCGAGACCCGCGCCCCAATCCGCGGGTGGCCGCTCCTCGTACTGGAAGCCGAGCGAGAGTTGGCGCGGCGACGCGACGCCCTGGGCCGGGCCGCCGTCGGACTCCGCGGCCGACTCCCAGTTGAAATAATCCTGCCGCGCCCGCGCCTCGCCGGCCACGCGCGCCGTCTCCTGCAAGAGTTCGTCGAGACGGTAATCCGACGCCACCTCGCAGGTCAGCGGAACCCACTTCGCCAGCAGTCCCGCGACGCCGCGCAGCTCCTCGTACTGCCGCCCGTTGCACAGGTAGCCGAGCGTGAAGCGTTGCTGCCGCGTCAGCCGCCAGACCAACACAGACCAGCCGGCCAGCAGCACCGTGTCGACGCCCGTTTGATGTCTGCGGGCCAGCGCCTCAAGCTCTCCGAACTCCTCGCCGCCGAGGCGCACGAGCTTCGAGGCGTTCGTCATCCCGCACGCCGGCCCGAAACATTTCTGCTCGGGGAGGGCGGGCGCGTCCGCCGCGTTGCGCAGTTGAGAGGGCCAGTAGGCGCGCTCGTCTTCGCCGCCGTCCGCGGCCAGCTCCGCCAGCGTCTCGTGCTGCCACTCGGAGACCTGCACGTACCGGACGGCTTCGTCCTCAGGCTCCTGCTGGGCCGCGCGGTACGCCCGGCCCAGCTCGGCCATCAGGAGGTGCAAGGTGTGACTGTCGGCGCAGGCCGCCGGAAGCGTCATGATGAGAACCTGCCGCCGGGCCCCGAGCCCGAGCAGCAGCGTGCGCAGCGGCGGCCCCTGCTCGTAGCTGAAAACCGCCTCGGCCTCGGTCTCAAGCGCGCGCTCGACGGCCGCACGCCAGTGCTCCTCTCCGTCGCGCGCGTCGCCGGCGTCCGCCTCGCGGTGGGCGAAGAAGTCCTCTTCCTGAGAGACGACCTGAAGCGGGTAGGTCGCGCCCGGGAGCGAGGGGAACTTCGTTCGCAGAATCTCGTGGCGGCGCACGACGGCCGCCACGGCCTGACGAACTCTGTGCGCGTCGAGCGGGCCGTCGATGAGCCACGCGGCCTGCGCGCGGTACGACTCGGCGGCGCGCGGCAGAGACCACAGGCGGGTCTGCTGCGGGGCGAGACGAAATCCTTCGATGACTCTATCAGCCGGCATCATAGAGGCGAATTGCGCGTCGGAGTTAAAGAGGCCCGCCCGCTCCCGACAGTCGCAGCGAAACGTCCTGCGAGAGAGCGTGCGGGTCGTCGGTTTCAGTTTTTCGAGGGGGTGAATCTTCTGCGCGCGGCGTCTTCGCGTCGCCGGACGGCCGTCGCTTGCTGCCTGCGCTCGGCTTCGGTCGTCAGCTCGTATGTGTTCAAGCGTCCTTCGGGCCGTGCGACTATGCTGTGCAAGAGGGCTTCGTAACGTTGCAGCAGTTGCTCGGCGGCCGGGGCGTCGAATAGTTCGGTGCAATACTCGACGGTGCCCGCCAGCCCACGCTCGCCTTCCCAAACGTCTATCACCAGCTCGTTCTTCGCGGTGTGGAGTTCGACGGGCAGCGCTTGCAGGGTCAGCCCCGGCAGGTCGAAAGCGAAGTCGGTCGGCGTGTTCATGAAGTCGAAGAGCACCTGCACCAGCGGCAGGTGACTCAGGCTGCGCTCGACCTTCAAGGCTTCGAGCAGTTTTTCAAACGGCAGGTCTTGATGCGTGTAGGCCGCCAGCGTCGTCTCCTGCACGCGGCCGAGCAGTTCAAGGAAGCGCGGGTTGCCGGAGAGGTCTGTGCGCAGCGGCAGCGTGTTGATGAAGCAGCCGATGAGCGTTTCGGTCTCCGGCCGGTTGCGCCCGGCGACGGGCGCGCCGACGATCAAGTCGTCCTGCCCGGTCAGCCTGTAGAGAAGCGTTTTGAAGCCCGCGAGCAGAACCGTGTAGAGCGTCACCCCGGCCTCGCGGCTCAAGGCGTTCAGCGAGTCGGTCAGCTCCTTCGAGAAGGCGAAAGAATGTCGCGCGCCGCGGAAGCTCTGCCGCTCGGGGCGCGGGCGCTGCGTGGGCAGTTTAATCGTGGCGGGCGCGCCCGCCAGCTTCTGCTTCCAGTACGCGAGCAGCGATTGCAGCGTCGCTCCTTCGAGCAGCCGACGCTGCCAGTGCGCGTAGTCGGCATACTGGATGGGCAGCGCCGGCAGCGCCGGCGCGCGACCTTCGGCGAAGGACGTATAACAAACGCTCAGCTCGCGGAAGAGCAGGTTCATCGACCACGCGTCGGAAATCGCGTGGTGCATGACCACCACGACGACGTGCTCCGAGGGGGCGAGCCGCCACAGCCCGACGCGCCAGAGCGGGCCGCGCTCCATGTCGAACGGCGCGCTCGCCGTCTCCGCGATCAGCCGCTGCGCCTCCGACTCGCGCTCGCCGTCGGGCAGACCGCTCAGGTCTATGAGCGGCAGCGGCTCCGCCCGGTGCGGGGCGACGGCCTGTACGGGGCGGTCGTGCCGGAGCGGGAAGGAGGTGCGGAGAATTTCGTGGCGGCGGCGAAGCTCGTCGAAACTTCGTTCGAGCGCCGACGCGTCGAGGTCTCCCCGCAGCCGCACGACCGCCGGGAGGTTGTACATCGGGTTGTCGGGCGCGAGCTGGTGGATGAGCCACAGGCGCTCCTGCGCGTAAGAGAGCGGCAAGGGCTCTTCGCGCGGCGCGGGCGCGAGCGTCTGCGCCGCGTCACGCGCCGCGTCGTCGGCCGGCGCGCGCCGGATGGTTTCGGCCAAGCCCGCAATCGTCAGATTCGTCAACACGTCCTGCAACGAGACCTGCGTGCCGGCGGCCTGCCGCAGTCTTGAGAGAATCTGTGTCGCGACGAGAGAGTCGCCGCCGAGGTCGAAGAAGTTGTCGTTAACGCCGACGCCTTCGACCTGCAAAACGTCGCCCCAGATCGCCGTCAGCCGCCGCTCCAGCTCGTCGCGCGGGGCGACGTACTCCTGCGACATCCCCGCGCGCGCCACGAGATGTTTTTCCGTCGCGCCGTCTTCCCGCGCGTGCGTCGTCGCGCCCGCGCGCGTCTCGGGCTCCGCAGACGCCCCGGCCGCGCGGCCCGCGGCGGGGCGCTCCGACGGCGAGGTCTTGACCCAGTAGAGCTGACGCTCGAACGGATACGACGGCAGCGGCAGTCGCAGGCGTCGCTCGTGCTCGTAAAAGGCGCGCCACGAAATCTCGGCCCCGGCCTGCCACAGGCGACCCAGCGAATCGAGGAGCGTGCGCCGCGCGGAGGTCGCGCCCCGCGCGGAAGGCAGCGACGGCAGGAGCAGCGTCTCGCGTCCCAGATGTTGTTTGGCCAGCGGACTCAGCGTCTGATTCGGGCCGACTTCGATGAAGGCGTCGAGCGATTCGGCCTTCAAGGCGTCGAGCCCCGCGGCGAACTGCACGGGGCGGCGCATCTGCTCGGCCCAGTAGGCCGCGTCGGTCGCCTGCTGCGGCTCGATCCAGCGGCCCGTCACGTTCGAGACGAAGGGGATGGACGGCGCGCGGCGGGTCGTCTGCTCGACTAGTTGCGTGAACTCGGCCAGCAGCGGCTCGACCATCGCGGAGTGGTAAGCGCGACCCACCTCCAAACGCCGGAAGCCGACGCGCCGCTGTTTCCAACTCTGTTCGAGCGCCTCGACTTCCGCAACCGCGCCCGAGACGACGCACTGCGCGCGGCCGTTAATCGCGGCGATGGCGAGCGTCCCCGTCAGTTGCGCGCGCGCCTCGTCGGCCGGCAGGCTCACGGCGCACATCGCGCCCGGCGGTAGCTGCTGCATCAGGCGTCCGCGCGCCAGCGCCAACTGTAACGCCTCCGGCAGCGTAAAGACGCCCGCCACGCAGGCGGCGGCGTACTCGCCGAAGCTGTGGCCGAGCAGCGCCTCGGGCTCGACGCCCCAGCGACGCCAGAGACTCGCCAGCGCATACTCGACGCTGAGCAGCGCGGGCAGCGCCCACGCGGGTTCCGAGAGCTTGCGGCTCGACTCCGCGACTTTGTCGTCCGGCGGGTAGAGCAGTTCGCACAGGCTCTCGCCGAGCGCGGGCGCGAGCACCTCGGAGCACGTTTCCAAAGTCTCACGAAAGAACGGCTCCGTCTCGTACAGCTCCGCGGCCATGCGGACGTGCGGCGCGCCCTGCCCGGGGAACATGAAGACGACGCGCGGGCGCGCGCCGTCCGCCACGCCTTTGACGGCCGGCTCGCCGCGCAGCCTCTCGACGAACTCTTCCCTCCCGCCCGCGACGACGAAGGCGCGTTGCGTGAAGTGCTGCCGCCCGACGTTCTGCGTGTAGACCGCGTCACCGAGGTTGACTCGCTCCTCGGCGCTCAGGTAGTCGGCCAGCCGCCGCGCCACCGAAGCGGCCGCCGTCTGCGTCCGGGCCGACAACGTTAACAGTTGCGTGGGCGGCGGCGGGCTGCTCTCGGCGGCGGCGGGCGCTTCTTCCAGCACGACGTGCGCGTTCGTGCCGCCGATGCCGAACGAGCTGACCCCGGCGCGACGCGGGTGATTCCCGCCGGCCCAGTCGAGGGCCTGCGCGTTGACGAAGAAGGGACTGTTGGCGAAGTCTATCGCCGGGTTCGGCCGCTCGAAATGGAGCGAGGGCGGAATCGTCTTGTGCTTGAGCGCGAGCACCGCCTTGATGAGCCCGGTTACGCCGGCGGCGTTGTCGAGGTGTCCGAGGTTCGTCTTGACCGAGCCTAGCGCGCAAAACTCCGTGCGCTCGGTGTGGCGGCGGAAGGCCCTCGTGAGGGCCTCGACCTCAATCGGGTCGCCGAGCGCGGTGCCCGTCCCGTGAGCCTCCACGAAGCCGATGGTCTCGGCACGGACGCCCGCCATGGCTAAAGCTTTGGAGATGACTTCGCTCTGCCCTTCCAGACTCGGTGCGGTGTACCCGACCTTCAGCCGCCCGTCGTTGTTGATGGCGGAGCCTTTGATGAGCGCGTGAATGTGGTCGCCGTCGCGGCGCGCGTCGTCGAACCGCATGAGCACGACGACGCCGAGACCGTTGCCCGGCAGCGTGCCCTGCGCCCGGTGGTCGAAGGCGCGGCAGTGGCCGTCGGGCGAGGCGATCATCCCCTCCTCGTACCAGTAGCCCGCGCGCTGCGGCACGCGGATCGAAACGCCGCCCGCCAGAGCCATCTCGCACTGGCCGCCGAGCAGGCTCTGGCAGGCGAGGTGGACGGCGACCAGCGAGGTCGAGCAGGAGGTTTGAATCGTGATGCTCTCGCCCCTCAAGTCCAGCTTGTAGGAGACGCGCGTGGCGAGAAAGTCCTTCTCGTTGGCGAGCAGCACCTGGAAGAGATTGCCGGCGCGCCCCGAGGCCAACTGGTCGAGACGCGCCAGCAGATAGAAGTTCGTGTTCGCCCCCGCGTAGACGGCGACGGGCTTGCGGTAGGTCTGGAGGTTGTAGCCCGCGTTTTCAATCGCCGCCCACGAGCATTCGAGGAAGAGACGCTGCTGCGGATCCATCCACTCGGCTTCGCGCGCGGAGATGTTGAAGAACGCGGCGTCGAAAAGCTCGACATCTTCGAGCACGCCGGCGGCTTTGACGTATGCCGGGTTGGACAACTCCTCCGGCGTCAGAGACACCTCCAGCTCGTCGTCCGCGAAGAAGGCGATGCCCTCGACGCCGGCGCGCAGATTCCGCCAGAATTCTTCGAGGTCGGAGGCTTTCGGGAAGCGTCCGGCCATGCCGATGACGGCGATGTCTGTGCTGTCGTCTGCGTCGAATTCGTCAAACATATGAGAGGCGGGTGCCCCGAGCAGGGCTTGAGAAAGCCACCCGTTGGAGTGCGGACTACCTGTCTGCTTGATTTCTGAAAAAGTGCCGGGACGGCGAGGCCGGATCCGTCAAACTTCGGGGAGAATTAGGCTGTTACATCCTTGCAGGCGGGCAGAGCTACCGCTATAAGGGGGCGATATTTCGCTACCCCCAAACGGGCTGTTTTAGAGCCTGGGCTATGCTGATACAACTATCTCCGTCAACCGTTATTCTCTGAAGACGGCTTGCAGAGAAGATTTACTTGTTTGATTGACTTCACCACCCGCGACGGCCTAAGTGGTGCATGAATTTGAGAAGTTGCCACGAAGGACACCAGCTATAATAAACACTTCTTAGGGAGTGTCAAGCCGCGTACCGAGCTGCTCCGCCGCGGTCGGCAGGCAGGCGGCGCGGCGCGGAAAAAACGCTTGCCAAACCGTACGAAGAAGTGGATGATGCGGCCCGTTGATTTTCGCTGTGAAGGCCCAGCCGCTCCCGCGCCCGAAGCTCGGTAATCACAAGCAGGCAGAAATTCTCTCGCAGTGAACGTCGGAAATCTTCCGCCGAGTGTAAGGCCGCGATGAAGACGAACATTCCGCTCGCGGGCTGGACGCAGGCGCTCACGCGTTCGGCCCTTCAGGACATGTTAGTGGCCAGTACGCAACCGGGGCTGATCTCTTTCGCCCTCGGCTTGCCCGCCGCCGAACTGTTTCCGACGGGAGATTTCGGCTCGGCGGTGGCCCGCGTGCTCGCCACCGACCCGCGCGCCTTGCAATACGGCCCGCCGCTCAGACATTTGAAAAGTCAGATCGTCGGGCTGATGGCGCTGCGCGGCGTGTCGTGTCGGGAGGAGCAGGTCTTCCTCACCACGGGCGCGCAGCAGGGGCTCAACCTGCTGGTTCGCCTGTTGCTTGAGCCGCGCGGGGCGGTGCTCCTGGAGGAGCGCAGCTACACGGGGTTCCAACAGGTCTTGCAGCCATACCAGCCGCAGACGATACGCGTCAGCACCGACCTCGATGACGGGATGGATGTCGCGGCCGTCGAGCAGGCCCTCAGTCGCGGCCCGCGCCCCGCGCTGCTCTACGCCGTGACGGACGGGCACAACCCTCTGGGCGTCAGCATGAGTTTGGAGCGTAGGGAGCGGCTGGCGGCTCTGGCCGGCCGGCACGGCCTCCCCGTCATCGAAGATGACCCTTACGGCTTCCTGTGTTACGAGCCCGAGCCGCTGCCGCCCCTGCGCGCTTTTGAAGAGCGCTGGGTCTTTTACGTCGGGACGTTCTCCAAAATCCTCGCGCCGGCCGTGCGCACGGGATGGGTCGTCGTGCCGGAAGAACTCGTGCCGCTCCTCGCGAACGTCAAAGAGGCCAGCGACATCGACATGGCCCCTCTGAGCCAGCGCGCAGTCTCCTCTTACCTTGAGACCGGCGCGCTGCCCGCGCACCTGACCGCGCTGCGCGACGAATACAGGCGGCGGCGCGACGCCATGCTCGACGCGTTAGAGCGGCACTTCCCCGACGAGGCGCGCTGGCGCAAGCCGACGAGCGGCCTGTTCATCTGGGTCGAAGTCCCGGACGGCGTAGACCTGAGCCGCCTGTTGCGCGAGGCGATTGAGGTCGCGCGCGTGGCTTTCATCCCGGGTCAGGCTTTCGATGTCGCCGGCGGCCAATCGTCGGGCAACGGGCTGCGGCTCAACTTCTCCAACAGCACGCCGGCGCAGATCGAAGAAGGCATCGAGAGCCTCGGGCGGATGCTGAAACGACACCTCTCTTCCGTCTCCGCCGTCCCGACTCGGGCGTGAGGGCGACGTTCTTCGGGGAAGGGGCTCGGCGTTTCAGATGCGTATCTTCGCCTCGTCAGACCTGCACACGGACTTCGCGGACAACTGGCGGCTCGTGCGTGAGCTTTCAACGCAAGCCTTCATCGCCGACACGCTGATCGTGGCCGGCGACGTGGCCGACGACCTCGGCGTCATCGAAGGCACGCTGAAAATGCTCAGGGCGAGGTTCAGACACGTCTGCTACCTTCCCGGGAACCACGAGTTGTGGGTGCGAGACGCGGCGTATGACTCCGTCGAGAAGTTCGAGCGTGTGATGGAACTCTGCCGGCGGCTGGGCGTGCACACGCAGCCCGTCGAGCTAGACGGCTGCCGGGTCGTCCCGCTCTTTTCGTGGTACGACGCGGACGACGCGCGGGCGGCCATCGCGGACTACCCGGAGCTGGAGGGGTGGGCCGATTTCTATTTCTGCAAGTGGCCGAGCGGGATGGACCTGCCGGTCGCCGATTTTTTCCTGCGCCTGAACGAGCCGCACCTCAAAAGCTACGACCGGCCCGTGATTACGTTTTCTCACTTCGCGCCGCGCGCCGACCTGCTGCCCGCGCCCGAGAGGCTGCGTTTCAAGGCCCTGTTCAAAGTGGCGAGCTGCGACCGCCTTGAAGAACAACTCAGGCGCGTGGGCGCGGCCGTGCACGTCTTCGGCCACAGCCACATCGCCTGCGACAGGGTGATAGACAACGTCAGGTACGTGCAGAGCCCTCTGCGCTATCCGAGGGAACGCCGGACGGCGGAGTTCCCGCTCAAGATGATTTGGCGCTCCTGACGTGAGACGCGCCGCGCGCCCCTTAACTCGCCGCTCAATCAGTCGCGGACAGGCTCCGCTCCATCAACTCCGCCACGGCGCGGTTGAAGGCCACCGGGTCATGTAGCGGCGTGCCTTCGGACAAGAGGCCGTACCCAAGTAGCAGCTCGGCGTACTGCTTGAGCAACTCGTCGTCCCCCGACTTTCTGTAGCTGTCCCGCAGCCTGAGGTAGATCGGGTGCTCCGGGTTCAGCTCCATAATCCGGCGCTGCTTGGGCCGCCCGCCCGCGCCGAACTGCAAGAGCCGCTCCATCTGCGGGCTGTAGTCCATCTCCGAGCCGACAAGACAGACCGGGGAAGAGGTCAGGCGGTTGGTCAGCCGCACGTCCTTAACGTGCGCGTCCAGATGCTTCTGCAGGCTCTGTAAAAGGTCGGCCGACTCTTCGGCCTTCGCTTGCAACTCTTTCTCCGTGCGCGCCTGCTCCTCCTCGTTGCCGAGTTTGACCGTCCCCTTGACCACGGACTTTAATTTGCGGCCCTCGAACTCCGTGAGGTATTGAACCAGCAGTTCGTCCACCGGGTCGGACAGGTACAACACTTCGTAGCCCTTCTCGCGGAATGCTTCCAGGTGCGGCGAGTTTTCGATCATGGCGCGGGACTCGCCCGTCA
>JBEVKV010000016.1:0-4054 GCA_040509515.1 Pyrinomonadaceae bacterium
CTCTACGTCTGCCCCTGCCGAGAGACACACCGAGCCGGAAAATTACTCCTACGTGGCGTGGGACACCTCAGAGGGGCGCTCAAACTAACGGGGCGCAGAATCTCAGACGGTTTGAACCCTATTCCCACCCCGCGCCGAATGTCAGCACCGGGGTTCAGGCCGCGTCCTTGAACCAGAGACCTTTGACCGCCCTACTCGCCCGAACCTCTGACTGCTCGGCCGCCGCCACTTCGAGCGCGGGGCGCGAGCGGGGCGGCAGCCATCTGGTTTCGTGCGCGCAGATTCGACACCGCAGGCTGACGACGCACTCGAAAGAGTGAACGCCGACGAAGAGCACGTCCCCGCGCTCGACGGCCAAGCGTTGAGCGCACCGGCGGCAGCAGATGTCCGTGGCTGTGTCGCTCATCACCTTTGACGCCAAAAATACGGCTCGCGCCCCTCTTCAATATTTTTCTTCCGCTGCTTGATCTGCTCATTGCGCTTAGCGATGTGCCTGCGTGCCGCGGCGCGCGCCTGCTCGCGCGCCGCCTCCTGCGGGTCGGTGCTCGGCGTGGGCTCTGAGAGTTCCGCCTGCGATGTCGCGGCGCCGCTCTCGCCCCTGATCTGCCTGTTGCGGCGCTCGGCGTGCTCTCGCGCCCGCTCTCTCGGGTCGCGCAGGACGGGCTGTGCGCCGCCGCTGAAGAAGGGGCTGGCGCCCTGCTCGTTGCACCGCGCGCCGCCGGCGACGGCCAGGTCGTGCATCTCTTGAAGCTTTGTGCTTTCGTGCTTCGAGACGAACTCGGCGGCGCTCAGGTTGGCGGGCTTCTTACAGATCGCCCCGTATCTCGCCACCGTGTCGTGAACCTGTTGAAGAGCAGCCTGCCCCTGCGCCGTATTGTGTCTCGACTGAAACTCCGTTATGGCCTCACCCTTTCCTTTCAGCTTCTCCCGCGCCGTCTCGCAGGCGCGGGTCAAGTCGCCTTCGTCTCGAACCGTGAACCGCAGCGTGTTGCCACCGGCCGCGTTGGTACTATCGCCCGCGCCCTGCTTCGCGCTGTGCGCGGCGACCTCTTCGGCGATGGCCTGAGTAGCCATCGCCGGCGTCAGCTTGATGCCCTTCTTCAAGCAGATGTCTATGATCCGTCGCCGCACGGCTGGCGGGTCGCCAGTGAACGACGCGCGCGCCCAAGCGTTCCGCGCGTCGGAAGCGTCGAGAAGTGGGCAAAGCCGCGCCTCGGGCGTGACGATGGCAAAAATTTCGGTGGGCAGCGAATCCACCTGCCATTTACTCAACCGGGACATCTTTCTCCCTCCCCTAAGCTTTCGAGTCGTTCGTCGCCTTCGACTTCATCGGCGAGTGCCAGCAATTCATCGTTGAGGACTTCGAGCCTTGCCTCTCGCACGGCGAGGCCGACGGCGATCTCGACCCTCGCGCTGTGATGGGCGTCCAACATCTTCTGGTCTTCGGCCAAACTTCGGTTGATGTTGGTGAGCATGAACCGGCCGGACTCAATTTCACGCTCAAGCTGCTCTCGCTCGGCCAGAAGGTCTTGAACCGCGCTCATGCAACATCACCTCCCCGCGTGAGCACTCGTCCTGTGCGAGCGCCATAGGTGGCGACCTGCTCGCCACCTTCGCCCGACGCCTCACGAACCAGTGCCGCGAGTTCCTGCCGAAGCTCGTTCGCCTTCACCCTCTCGATCTCGGCGTCGTTCTCGATGAACCTCATACGCATAACGACCGCACCGTGCGCCTCGACCCTCCGGCGGGCTTCGTCATACGCTACGCGGGCGGCCTGAGCCGCCACGAGCAGCTCATCTTCTTGCTCTTTGAGCACCCTCTTCAGCCCGAGCCTCCTCTGCTCGGCGGCCTCGATTTGGAGCCTCAGAAGGCGCGACCGTGCCGCGAAGATTTCCCCCTCGATCTCACCCCGTCGCTGTCTCAGGGCGAGCAGCCGCGCGCCGTCGGCCGCTCGCGCCGCCTCGCTCAACCGGCTCGGGAGCGCCGCCAGTTCTCTTTCAAGGTGACGCAACTGCGCCTCCGCCTCCGCGAGTTCCGACCGCTGCTGTTCGACATCAACTACTGCTGTGCTCATTCTTCAACCTCCTGCCTCGAAACATGGCCTACGACAAAAAGCCCATTGCAAATCCCACCAAAATTTTCGGGACCGTGACGGGCGAGGTGATTCCCGAAATCGCCTTTTGAAACCAAACGGCGGTGGAAACTTCTCAGCGCAGACGGAAGCCTGAGGGCACTTCGATGTCACCGCTCTCGCCGGTCGAATCGTAGGAGCCGTCGGGTTGCCGCTCGGTCTCGATGACCTCGGGGAGCTGCAGTTGCTCACCCGCACCCAAGACGCCGGCGGGCAATGGCACGGCTAAGTGTGCAGCCCGCTGTTCAAGAACTTGGAGCAGCCGCTCGCGCACGTCCGTATAGTCCGCGTCGCCGCCTGGGTCTCTCACCTCAATTTTTGTCACTGGCAACAAGCCGAGCAGTTTCGCCCGCGAAGCTGAGACTCTTTCGATGATCTCCAAAAATCGCGGGTCCGGGGCGTGGCTCTCCTCGCGGACGGTCTGCTCGACGAGGAGCAGCTTCGGTGTCGCCAGCTTCTCGCCGCCCTTCGGCACGGGCGCGAGCCCGCGCGATTTCATGATGGACTTCCGCGTCGGCGCAGCCGACGCGTCGTAACCCCGCCACGCCGCCCGCTCCAGTTGGACGTATATCGCCAGATGCTTTCCGACCCAGGCGTCGCGGGTCTCGATTCGTGCTCGCTCCCACTCGCGCCGGAGGTATTCACAGTCGCGCCTGACGGTACTCAGGCTCACGCCGAGCGCCTGGGCGATTTGGCGCAGGGTGTCGCCCCGCAGAAGCATCTCACTGATGCGAAGTCGGTCAAGGTCACGCCGAAGTGATTCGCGGTGTGGCTTTTTCCTGCCCCTTTATGATGGCTGTTGAGACATAACCTCACTGTTCGACGGTACTTGACTCATACAGGTGAAAATCGTAGGTGCTCACTCCATGAGTGTCACTCCGCGCCCCTCTTCAATGACTCCTAACAGCCACCTCGGGCGGGGCTTCATCCCTCAGTTTCGACAGCATCAACAAAATCAACGCGCGTGCTTCGGCGTGTCGTGAGAGCACTAGACAGGCGGCCGACACGCCATCCTCATCGTCGGCCAGCAGCGCCTTAACGAGTTGCTGGCGTGCCTCCCGCTCGACCCCCGTGAGATCAGCGAGAAGCGATTGCAGCCGAGCCTTTTCCCCTTGTGACATCACACCTCCGTCAGTGAACCCGCCGCGATATGAGCGGTGCTCTCAGGGCTTCGGCTTGCGCACACAGCGCCGTCGCAATCGCCGCCGCGGCTTTGCGTATGCGCCCTTCATCTCGCCGCGCCTTCGCCGCCTCGAATCTGCGGAAAGCTCGCGCGAGCCTGTGCGCAGCTTCATCGAAAAGAATCACTTGATTGCCGCGTGAGTGCTTTACTTTCACCATGCCTCCTCGGCCTCACGGCCTCGGCTCGGTTGTTCAGAATTAGGGGCGAGACGGGCGGAGCCGAGCGTCAGTTCTCAAGCGCCCGGGCGTGACGCCGCCACGCGCCACGCATTAACACCGCCCGCCTTGCCCCGCGCCGGGGAGAAGCAGCCGCCCGGCGCGTGTGCCCGCAGGCCGTAACTGCGAGCACATCTGTTCAATAAACCTCAAATCGACTACGTATAAGACCGGCGGCCATCGCGGCATCCCGAGCGGCTGCTCGCTCGGCGACCTCCCGGCCGCTGGCCTCGTAATCTCTTTCGCGAAGTCGCTGCTCGCTCCGCTCGGCGGCGCTCGAAGGTCGCCCACCATACGAGCCGTGCTGGAGGGCGCGGCGCATAAATTTTCGCCAGGAGGCTTCCCAATCGCGTGACTTGATGCCACGCTCAAGGCACCCGTCAACAAACTGCCTAGAAGTCATCCCTAAACCCGTTTGAGGGCGACTAAAGCACAAGCGAGATGAACGAGTGCTTCAAAGTTCTTGACCTTCCGCCCGTAGCGCACGACGAGGCGGCGGAAGTTTTGCAGCCACGAGTTCGTCCG
>JBEVKV010000017.1:0-15750 GCA_040509515.1 Pyrinomonadaceae bacterium
CGCCCGCACGCCACGGCCGGCGGCCCCGCCGCCCCGGCGCGTTGTTGCTTTTGCCGCGCCGGATGCTAAGATACCCCCGACTTAAAAACGCCCATTTAAAACGAAAGCGCGTCGAGCCGCGCCCCGTCCCACGCGGGGGCCGCGCGGCCTTAGTCCCCGCCGGGCGAGGGGTCGGTCGCGCTAAAACTAGAGGACGAACATGGCGGATCAGACAGATTCCGCGCGGGCGGGCGAGCGGCGCATCGCGACGCTTCTCGCCACGCGGCGCGACGAGATTCTCAACCTCTGGATCAAGGAGCGGCTCGAAGCCGACGAGTTCCGCGACGAGTTGATCTCTAAGAAAGACCTGCGCCAGCAGTCGCAGCAGGTGCTCGACATGCTCGTGCAGGGCGTGAAAGATTCGGGCAGCGCCGACTTCGACCACCCGGCCTTCGACGACCTGCGCCACTACCTCAACGAGATTTCGCACATGCGCGCCGTCAAGGGCTACACGCCGCTTGAGAACGCGACTTACATTCTCTCTCTGCGCAACGTCGTCGGCCCGCTCCTCGCCGAAGAGTTCGAGGGCGACGCCGCCTCCTTCATCCCCGAGATGAACTACTTCACGCGCCTGCTCGACAAGCTCGGGCTCGTGATGGTCGAGAACTTCATCCGCTCGCGCGAGGAGATCATCCGCCAGCAGCGCGCCGACATGCTCGAACTCTCGACGCCGGTCATCAAGGTCTGGGACAAGATTCTGACGCTCCCCATCATCGGCACGCTCGACTCGCGCCGCGCGCAGATGATGATGGAGGCGCTGCTCCAAAAGGTCGTCGAGACCGGGTCGACCATCGCCATCCTCGACATCACGGGCGTGCGGACGATGGACACGCTCGTCGCCAACCACCTCATCAAGACGGTGACGGCGGCGCGTCTGATGGGCGCGCGCTGCATCCTGACGGGCGTCAGTCCGGCCATCGCGCAGACGATGGTGCAGCTCGGCATCGACCTCACGCAGATCACGACCCGCGCGCAGATGTCGGACGGCATCAAGCTCGCGCTGGAGATGATCGGCCGCACGGTCGTCCCCACCAAGACGCTCGCGCGGCTCCAGAACGGAGCCAACGGCGACGGCCACCAGAAGACCGTCAAGCAGACCGAGCAGATCATCACGAGCGGCGGAGAGAAGAAACAGGAAGGATAAGTGACGAGTGATGAGTGATGAGTGATAAGAAAAGGCAACTACTCTTTCTTATCACTCATCACTCATCACTCATCACCCTAAAAAAATGGACGGACAGACACGCATTCCCATTCTGAAGGTCGGGCGCGTCCTGATCGTGCCGATTCAGGTGGACATGGACGACCAGACGGTCATCCACCTGCAGGAGCGCATCCTCTCCGAGCTTGAGCGGACGGGCGCGCGCGGCGTGCTCATCGACATCTCGCTCCTTGAGATGGTCGACTCCTTCATCGGGCGCGTGCTCTCGGACATCGCGGCGATGGCGCGCATCATGGACGCGCGCACGGTCGTCGTCGGGATGCAGCCCGCCGTCGCCATCACGCTCGTCGAGCTGGGGCTTGAGCTGCGCGGCGTGGACACGGTGCTCAACGTCGACGAGGGCATCCGGCTGCTGCGCAGCGAGTTCGGCATCGACGAGGACGAGGAAGACTCGCCGTTCGGCGGGGGGGCAGGCGCGTTTGCAGAGCAGGTCAATCGCCCTTGAGAGCGAGCACGACATCATCATCGCGCGCAGCGAGGTGCGCTCCCTCGCCGCCGGGCTCGGCTTCCGCCTGATCGACCAGACGCGGCTCGTCACCGTCACGTCGGAGCTGGCGCGCAACGTCGTTAAGTACGCGAGCCGCGGCCGCATGATCGCCCAGCCGCTCGACGCCGGGCAGGCGCGCGCCGGGCTCCGGCTCATCTTCGAGGACAGCGGCCCCGGCATCCCGGACATCAACGCCGCCATGCGCGACGGCTTCTCGACGGGGCGCGGGCTCGGCAAGGGGCTGCCCGGCTCGAAGCGGCTCGTCGACGTTTTCGAGATCGAGTCCGAGGTCGGGCGCGGCACGCGCGTGACGGTGGTGCGCTGGCTGTAAGAGGAAGATGCTAGATGTCAGATGGTGGATGTTAGTAAAAAGACATCTCGTCTTGACTAACATCAGGCATCTGACGTCTAGCATCTGCTTTATGAGAGTCTTTCACACGCAGGACATCAAGGACGAGGCGCAGGTGGGCGCGGCGCGGCGCGGCGTGAACCGCTTCGCGTCGCGGCTCGGGTTCTCGGCCGACCGCCTCTCCGAGATCGACATCGTCGTGCAGGAGATCGGCACCAACGCCGCGCGCTACGCGACCTCGGGCGGCTGCCTGCACTGGACTGAAGCGCCGGGCGCGGAGCCCGGGCTTGAGCTGTTCTACTTCGACAAGGGGCCGGGCATCTACGACCTCGACCGCGCGCTGCGCGACGGCGTCTCTTCGGGCGGGAGTCTCGGCGCGGGGCTCGGCGCGATGCGGCGACTGCTCGACGAGTTCGACGCCTACTCGACCGTCAAGGGCACGACGCGGCGGCTCATCACCGGCCGCCGCTCGACCTACGGCACCGCCATCCTCGGCCGCAAGTGGGTGGACGCGCCCGCGGGCGAGGCGCGCGACGAGCGCGCGCGACGCGACGCCCGACGCCTCGGCGTCTGGAGCCGCCCGCGCCCCGGCGAGGAGACCAACGGCGACGCTTACTTCGTCGGCCAGCACGACGGCGAGACGCTGCTCGCGGTCGTGGACGGGCTCGGGCACGGGAGCGGCGCGCGCGAGGCGGCGGCGGCGGCCGTCGAGATTCTGGAGCAGTGGCGCGGCGAGACGCTCGCCGAGCTGACGCTCGCCGTCCACGACGCGCTGCGCGTGACGCGCGGCGCAGTGATGGGCGCGGTCGTCCTCGACCCGGCGCGCGGCTCTTTCAACTACGCGGGCGTCGGCAACGTCGAGGTGCGCGTGCTCGGCTCGACCGAGCCGGCGCGCCCCATCCCGACCAACGGCACGCTCGGCGCGCGCCTCTCGCAGGTGCGCGTCTGGCCGCACCGCTGGACGGAGGGCAGCACCATCGTCATCGCCTCCGACGGCATCAGCGCGTCGTGGGACGCGACCGCCTACCCCGGCCTCACGACGCGCAGCCCCCAGCTCCTCGCCGGAGTCCTCCTGCGCGACTTCGGCCGCAGCTCCGACGACGCCACCGTCATGGTCTACCGTTAAAAAGCCGTGAGCCGCGAACGGTAACCCGTGACGAGAATGAAGCCGCCCGCCGCCCGGCTTGCCATTCACCGCTCGACTTGGGTTAGACTCGATAGCTGGCGGCGATTCACCATAGCAGTTTTTACGATTCACGGTTTACGGTTCACAGTTATGCAAGGCATCACCTCGATACGGCTCGGCGACATCTACGTCCGGCGCGAAGCCGACATCGTCAAGGTGCGCGAGCGCGTCCGCCGGCTCGCGCGCGAGATGGGCTTCGACCCGACGACGCAGATCAAGATCACGACCGCCATCTCCGAACTCACGCGCAACATCTACGAGTACGCGCGCTCGGGCGCCATCACGCTCTCGCTCGCGACGCGCGGCGCGGCCAACGCGGGGCTGATGATCACGGCGCGCGACGACGGCCCCGGCATCGACGAGGCCAAGCTGCGCTCCATCGTCCGCGGCACCTACCGCTCGCCTTCGGGCTTGGGCGTCGGCCTCATCGGCACGCGCCGGCTGATGGACGAGTTCGACATCCAGTCGAAGGAGGGCGAGGGCACGCGCGTCGCCGTCGTCAAGTGGCTCCCGCCGGCCGAGGCCGACGAGGTGCGCGGGCGCGCCGACTTCCTGCGCGGCTTCGTCAACACCGAGGAGGACGACTCGGCGCTCGAAGAGCTGTCGCGGCAGAACCGCGACCTCGTGCAAGTGCTCTCCGAGCTTGAGGAGAAGCGCGAGCAGATGGAGCGGCTCAACACCAAGCTCGAAGAGTCGAACCGCGAGCTGAACCAGGCCAACGCGCAACTGCGCGAGATGTCGGCGATGAAGGAGGAGTTTCTCGCGCTCACCACGCACGACCTGCGCTCGCCGCTGACGGTCATCAGCGGCGTCATCAACTTCTTCAACTCGGGGCGGCTCGGCGAGCTGACCGGCGAGCAGAAGAACATGGTCTCGATGATGGAGCGCAACACGCAGAACCTCATCGAGCTGGTCAACGACCTGCTCGACGCCTCGAAGCTCGAATCGGGCACGATGCGGCTCGACATGGCGACCATCGAGCTGCGCGGGCTCACCGACGAGTTGCGCCAGCAGATGCAGCCGCTCGCCGCCGAGAAGGAGATCGCGCTCGAAGAGACCGTCCCCGAAGACCTGCCGCCGCTCAGGGCCGACCGCGCCAAGCTGCGCCGCGTGCTCGTCAACCTCATCTCGAACGCGCTGAAGTTCACGCCGCGCGGCGGGCGCGTCAGCTTGAGCGCCGCGCCCGAGCGGGGCTTAGTGCGCGTCTCGGTCACGGACACGGGCGTCGGCATCCCCGAAGACGACCTGCGCGACATCTTCGACAAGTACGCGCAGGCGCGCTCGCGCGCCACGCGCAGCGAGAAGGGGACGGGGCTCGGCCTCTACATCACGCGCCAGCTCGTCGAACTCCACGGCGGCCACATCGAAGTCCAGTCCGAGGTCGGCAAGGGCTCCGCCTTCTCTTTCACCATTCCAACGGCAGAAAGTGACGAGTGATAAGAAAGAACAGCGGGACTTGTTTTAGTCTTATCACTCGTCACTCGTCACCCGTCACCCACCACTTATGCACTATCACCTGATCGGAATCTGCGGGACGGCGATGGCGAGTCTCGCCGGGATGTTGCAGGCGCGCGGGCACCGCGTGACGGGGTCGGACGAGAACGTCTACCCGCCGATGTCCACGATGCTCGAATCCTTAGACATCCGCGTCATGCAGGGCTACGAGCCGGCGCACCTTGAGCCCGCGCCCGACTGTGTCATCATCGGCAACGCCCTGTCGCGCGGCAACCCCGAGGTCGAGGAGACCCTGAACCGCCGTCTCGTCTACCGCTCGGCCGCCGAGGTGATTAAGGAAGAGTTCATACGCGGCCGCCGCTCGCTCGTCGTCGCCGGCACGCACGGCAAGACGACGACGACGAGCATCGCGACGTGGGTCATGGAGCGCGGCGGGCTGAACCCCTCGTTCCTCGTCGGCGGCGTCGTGCAGAACTTCGGCGCGAGCTTCCGCGTCACCGGGGGCGACCACTTCATCATCGAGGGCGACGAGTACGACACGGCCTACTTCGACAAGGGGCCGAAGTTCATGCACTACCTGCCGGAGCTGGCCGTCGTCGGCAACATCGAGTTCGACCACGCGGACATCTACAAAGACCTCGACGCGGTCAAGCTCGCCTTCCGCCGCCTGATGAACCTCGTCCCCGGGCGCGGCCGGCTCATCGCCGGGTGGGACAGCCCCGCCGTCCGCGAGGTCGTCGCAGAGTTCGGCGACCGGCTCCACACGCGGCTCGAAACGTTCGGCACGAGCGAGGACGCGCGCTGGCGCGCCGTCGAAGTCGACTACTCGGGCGCGCTCACGCGCTTCAAAGTTCTCCGCGAGGGCGAGCCGTGGGGCGAGTTCGAGACGCCGCTCATCGGCGACTTCAACGTGCTCAACTGCCTCTCGGTCATCGTCGCCGCCGACGCGTGGGGAATTTCAAGAGAGACCATCAAGGACGCGCTCGCCACCTTCCTGAGCGTCAAGCGGCGGATGCAGGTGCGCGGCGAGGAGGGCGGCGTCACCGTCATCGACGACTTCGCGCACCACCCGACGGCCGTGCGCGAGACGCTGCGCGCGCTCGGCGACAAGTACAAAGGCCGCCGCCTCGTCGCGGTCTTCGAGCCGCGCTCGGCCACCTCGCGCCTCGCCGTCTTCCAGAGGGACTACGCCGAGGCGTTCGACCGCGCGGACTACGTCGTCCTCTCCTCGGTCTTCGCGCGCGAGAAGGGCAGCGTCTACGGCCGGCTCCTCGACACGGACGAACTGACCGCCGACATCGCCGCGCGGCGCGAGCGCCCGGCGCTCTGTCTCGACGGCGCGGACTCCATCGTCGCGCACCTCGCCCCGAACCTGCGCGAAGGCGACGTGGTCGCCGTCATGTCCAACGGCGGCTTCGGCGGCATCCACGAAAAACTGCTCGACGCGCTCCGCCGAACGTAGCGGGCGGCCTCCCACTTCCCTGCCGAAGCGCAAATTTTCTACGGCCGCGTGATCCTTTATCCGCGGCCGTTGCGCGTTAGTGTCCGGGAGCGAAGGGCTCCGACTTCACCTCGCGATATAACGGACGCCGCGCAGGCGCGTCCCACCCGCCATCATATTCGGAGGGAATACTCACATGAAAAAGAGTTCATACATAACAAGGTTGGCGCTGCTCGCGGTGCTCGCCCTGTCGGCGCTCGTGCAACTGCCGCAGGCCGGCGCGCAAACTTCAAACGGGTCTTCGCAGACCCCCATCGACATCCGGCACGAGGACTTGACCTTCGTCCCGAACCTGCCGGCGCTCGGCTTCAGCTACGAGACCAAAGCCGCGCTGAGCGTCGTCAACAACGGCTCGCCCGGCGAGTTCGCCACCGTCCGCGCCGAGCTGCCCGGAGCGAGCGCCAGCGGGCTGACGCTCGCCGGCGTCACCTACGACCTGCTTCAGTTCCACTGGCACGCGCCGAGCGAGCACGAGCTGGACGGGCAGAAGTTCCCCATGGAGATGCACCTCGTCCACAAGTTCGACGACGGCACGCCGGACGGCAAGCTGCTGGTCGTCGGCGTCTGGGTCAGGAGCGGCAAGGAGAACAAGGAGCTGCGTAAGATTTTCGACAGCCTGCCGGCGCAGCCCGACGAGCGCCGCTCCGTCAACCACTTCAACCTGACGAAGCTGCTGCCGCACGGCCTTGAGTCGTACCGCTACAGCGGCTCGCTGACCACGCCTGACGCGTCGGGGGTTTTCAAGGAGGGCGTGAGTTGGGTCGTGCTGGCCGAGCCCATCGAGATGTCGGCGGAGCAGATCGAAGCCTTCCGGCAACTCTTCCCCGAAGGCAACTCGCGCGAGGTTCAGCCGCTCAACGGGCGCACGGTTCTGACCGACGTGGAGCCGTCGGACGACTGAGCGCCGAAGTCATAAGGAATGGAAGGGGGCGGGTGTGAGAACCCGCCCCCTTCTTTCTGCTTACGGCGACGTTTATGCGGATGCGACGCCGTAGCGGACAGAACCGCCCGCCACCGCGCGTGGTTCTGTCCCGGTGGCGACGGGGCGAACGTCCCGCGGGCTCAGCGGTAGATCGAGTGCCAGATGCGGTCGGAGCCCGCGCCCTTGTGCACCATGTGAAGGCCGTCGGGCGCGGAGCACATCGCGGGCGGCTTGTTGCTGAAATGGTTCGGGATGGGCACGTTCGGCGTCCACTGCCCGCCCGCGAACGTCGAGTACCAGATGGTGTCGGAGCCGGAGCCGATGTGGGTCATGTGGAGCACGCCGTTATGCGAGGCCATGGCCGGCACGTCGCGGCTGTACTGGTTGGGTATCGGCTGGTTGACGCTCCCCCACGAGTGCCAGATGTCTTTACTCCCTCTGTACAGGTAGACCATGTGCAGCCCGGTCTGGTCGGCGGCGAGTGCGGGTGTCTTCTCGCTCTGCTCGTTCAGCACCTTGCCCCCTATCAGCTTGATTGACGGGGGGGATCCGGCGACCAGCGAGTAACGCGAGACGTACAACTGATAGGCCACGTTCGGAACCTGCCTGACGACCTCCCACACGTTATTAGAGACCATGACCGCCGACGGCGATTCCCAGCTCGTGGTGACATCGGGCACCCTCTGCCCCGGTGCCCACTGGCCGTTGGTGAGGATGCTGTAGTTGAGCTTTCGCGAGCCGTCCGGTTCCATGAGCCCGCTCTGGTAAACCATCAGGCCGTTCTGCGCGAAGGCCACCCTGCCTCTGCTTAGCCACCCGACGAGTACATTGTCACTCCAACGCGTCCCGTCCCAGACCGAGTGCCAGAGGTTGTCGGACGACGCGCCGAGGTGTACGAGGTGCAGCCGCCCCTGTACGAGCGCGAGTGCGGAGGTCGTCTTGCTGGTCTGGTTGGGGATTGCGACGGGTCTCGACCACTGTGCCATAAGTCCTCCTGCGGCGCGGGGCATGGCGCGCGCCTGGAATGAGCCGGCGTCGTGCCGGCCTGTCCGCGGTTGATGAGAGACGTGGAATTTTCGCGCCCGCATCGCGCGCCGCGTGAGTGCTGCGGGACGCGCCGCGTAGGTTCGGCGGCGACGTTCGTGGAAGACGGGGCGGCGTCACTCTTGAGACCGCGCGGCGCGTAAGAGGCCCGCGGGGTGGTCTTCGTCTGGCGACCGGACAGGCGGGCTGCAACCCTTATGCCGCCGCGCGGGCGCGCGTTTCCCGCGCACCTCCGCCCCGCGCTGTGCATTTTTGCTGACACACGACGCGGCATGTGTGTACAGCCGGAGACATCCACCCTTACGGTCTGTGAGATGTTGCGAGGTGTTCAGCCGGCGCGGCGCAGGAACCCGGACTCGAACGCGACGGGGAGCCAGAGCGCGGCCTCCGCGAGCACACGCGACGGCTCGCTCCCGACTCCGCGCGCGGCGGCGCGGACGGCCGCGTAGAGCGGCGCGGGCGCCTCGCAAGCCTTGAGGAAGGCGAACTGCCACGGCTCGACCTCCGCGACGCGGACGCGGTAGTCGGCGCGCCCGAGCGCGGCGAACGTCGCGCGCGGCGCGGGCGGCTCGGGTCGCGCGCCGCCGTCAGACTTTCTCAGAAAATCCACCAGCGGAAACTTCAGCTCAAGCAGCCGCAGGCAGGGCGTCGCGTGAAGCGTCAGCCCTTCGCCGAAGACCTCGAACGTTGACGGCGTCGTGGCCGCCGGCTCGCCCTCCGTGCCCGGCGCGCGCATGACCTCTGCGCGCGCGCGCTCAAGACGCGCAAGCTCCGGCGGCAGGTCGAGCATGGCGTGCAACTCTTCGCCCAGACCTTCGCCCGCCGGCTTCGTCTCTTCCAGAAAGCGCGGGAAGTCCGCGCCGAGGTCGTAGAGACTCGGCGAGCCGGGCGGGCGCGTGATGACGTAGGCTTTGGCGAAGGCGTCGAAGACCGTGTCGCCGACGAAGCCGCGCAGCGCCGGGAAGTCTGCGCGCATACATTCGAGCAGCCGGAGCACGTAGCCGCCCGCGTAGACGCCGAGGCGCTCGCGCGCCGAGAGGCCGCGCCTCTCCGCCACCACGTCCTCCGCGCGCAGCCCGTGCCGTAGCGCCGCCGCCTCAAGCTTCTCTTCGAGCCCGCCGCGCTCGGTCACGACGGTCTTCATCCAGTGCTGCAGGAGGTCGAGGCGTCGCTCACTCATTGCTCACTCATTGCTCGAAGCCAGTTGGAAGCCGACCGGGTTGGGTACTGCGACCGCCGCGAGAGATTTACGGACGGGCGCGCCGGGGTTCTCGCCCCTGAGCGCCGCCTCGGCCTTGCGCAGCTCGGCGACAAGGTCGGGAAAATCGGGAATGTTCGCGTCCCACTCAAGCAGCGTCGAGACGCCGCCGGTCAGCTCCTGCGCCAGTTTGTACAACTCCCACACGGGCGCGGGCACCGGCTGGTCGTGCGTGTCCACGAGGTAGCGGCCGCAGTCGGTCGGCCCCGCGACGTGAATCTGCACGACGGCTTCGCGGGGCAGGCTCCGCACGTAATGCCCGGCGTCGAAGCCGTGGTTGTAGGCCGAGACGTAGATGTTGTTCACGTCGAGCAGCAGCCCGCAGCCCGTCTCGCGCGCGAGTTCCGAGAGGAAGTCCCACTCCGTGATGGTCGAGTCTTTGAACTCCAGATAGCTCGAAGGGTTTTCGAGCACGAGCGGTCTTTCGAGAAAGTCCTGCACGCGGCGGACGCGCCCGGCGACGTGGCGCAGGCTCTCCTCGTTGAGCGGCATCGGCAGAAGGTCGTGCGTGTTGACGCCCGCGACGCCCGTCCAGCAGAGGTGGTCGGAGACCCACGCGGGCCGGACGAAATCGGCGAGCGCCTTGAGGCGCTTGAGGTAATCGAAGTCGAGCGGGTCTGTGCTCCCGATTGAGAGCGAGACGCCGTGCATCACGACGGGGCGACGCGCGGCCACGCGTTCGAGCACATGGCGCGCGTAGCCGAAGTTGTCGATGAAGTTCTCGCTGATGACCTCGAACCAGTCGACCTCCGGCTCGTGTCGCATCAGGTGTGCGAAGTGCTGGTTGCGCAGGCCGACCCCCATGCCGAGGTTCGGGAGACCTCGGCGCGGGGGCCGGCCGCGCTGCTGTTGCGTGGTCGAGTCCTGAATCATGTGGAGGGCGGGAAGGCGAGCCGGAGGTCGCTGTCGCTGGGCTTGTCGGGCGCGGGCTGGTTGCGGTGTTTGAGCACCTCGACGTAAGCCTTCCACGCTATGTCGTAGACGCGTTCGCCCACCTCGAACCTCAGCAGGCCGATCTTGTCGGGCGCGGCCGTCTGGCCGACGAAGTCGTAGACCTCCATGAACGCGACCTTCTCGTCGGGCTTCGAGGAGTCGGGCACGGGGTAGAGCTGCGAGGCCGAGATGGGGACGGCGCAGCCGCCGTAGCTCGCGCAGATGTTGTCCGACGGCGCGCTGTAGAGCGGCTTGGTGGCGCGCGCCTCGCCCTTCAAGGGCCGGGTCGGCTGAAGGTGGTCGAGCACGACCTTCAGGCCGCACTGGTGGCTCTCCCCCTGAACCTGTACGAAGCCGCAGCCCCCCTCGGTCTTGCAGGTGTTCGAGCCGCGGCAGGAGTGGAAGACCTCGACCTGCGCGCACGTCGCGGGCGCGTCGCCGGCGCCCAGTTCGAGCCCCTGACAGGCGTGGTACATCTGCCCGGTCTCCTTCGCCTTGACGCCCTTCGTGATGTCCGGGTACCGGCCGAAGACGGCCCAGCAGATCGAGACGCGGTCGCCCGAGCCGTACATCGAAGGGCTGGGGAAACTCGTCTTCTCGTCCGTCCAGAAGCCGCCGAGCACGCGCGTGATGCCCGCGATGGCACCGGCCGCCGCCTGACTGAAGACGTCGTAGGTGCCGTCGGCCGCCTTCAGGTTGTTGAGCGCGGCGGCGATGTCCGCGGCCGGCGGCAGGTTCCAGGTGTTGGCCTTGTAGTCCGCCTCGTTCGTCATCAGCATCTCGGCCGTCCAACTGTTACCGGCCGCGTGCCACTGATCCCAAGTGACGACGCCGCCGGCCCTCAGCAGCTCGTCAATCTTGAGGAAGCGGTCGTGGTGGTCGAGCCCGCCGTTTTGGGTGCGCGAGACGGTCTGCCCCGAAGGGTTGTTCTGTTCGCCCTGGTCGGTGTAGCTCGGGTAGTCGAAGTCGAGCGCCTCCTCGTCCGGGCGGAACTGCCCCTCGACCGGCGCGTACTGGAGCAGCCCGCGCATACGCCGAATCCACTCGGCCACGCCCGCGCCCTCGCCCTGATCGGTGATGGCGTTGATCATGTTGAGGATGTTCTCCATCGCGCTGCGGACGGAGACTTCGCCCGAAGCCATCGTCGGCATCCTCGGGTACTCGGGCTTGTGATAACTGCTGGCGGCGTTGAAGAGGTCGCGCTCCAGCGTGCCCCGGTTGAAGACGGACTGGAAGAGGCTCGTGCCGTCGGTGTAGACGACCTCCATGTACTGCCAGAGGCACTTGTACATCCAGCCGATGGTGCCGAACATCGGGAGGTCGTCGCCCGCCTCCCAATTCTCGAACGGGGCGTGGGGGAAGTATTTGCCGAGCCTGTCCGGGTCGATGATGTTGCGCGCGTCGTCGTCGTTCTCTTCGATGGCGAGGAAGAGACGGTTCTGCTCTACGTTGAGCGCGTCGAGCTTGACCTTGATGTCTTTGTAGTCCGGGGTCGTGTCGCGGAAGTCGAGGACGTGCGGGAGCACGGTCTTGTCGGGGCCGTAGCAGACCCAGCCGTACTGTTCGTCCACCAGCGCCTCGCCCGTGAAGTTCGGCATCACGCCGAGCGCCTTGGCGATGTTCGAGGCGAGTTGCAGATGGAGCATCTCGTCGATGAAGACGCTGAAGAGGTGGTTGAAGGCTTCCGCGCCCGGGTTGCCGCCGGTGTCGCGCGCGGGCGAAGCTCCCGGCCACAGCCGGCCCCTGTAGAAGTCGTTCCCCTTACTTGTGATCTGGTGCATGCCCTGAATCGAGTACATCGAAACCATGTAGAGCGGCAGCGTGAACAGCTCCACGTCGACGGCGGCCTGCGCGATGGCTTGCAGCGCGGCCTTGTCGGTCTCTTTAAATTTCGGGTCACGCTGCTTCAGTTCCGGGCGTTGAAAAGTCTCCATGTTTCTCCTTAAACCTCAGGCTGGGGTGGGAGCACAGAAAGCCAGACCGTCGTCAGGTCAAGTCGGGCTGCTATTTTGACTTGCGAATTCCGACCCGGCTCGGGTCAACTGATGTGCGAAGTGACCGGCGGATAATACTTCCGCGACTTTTAAAAAACAAGAATTTTGTCGTTTGACAGTTTCACGAGACATTCGCGACGCTGGCGAAGAGTTCGGCGCATAAAAGTTTCGGTGCGGCGCTTTGTCGTCTCGGCGCGCCGCCTACCCGCCATGAAAGAGTTCTCGATGCTCGACCAAGCCCTCGCCGCGGCCGGCGGGAGTGTCGAAGACCTCGGCGCAGTCTCGCACGTCTCGCGGCGCGACTTCGAGGAGCGCGTCACCTTCCGCTTCCGCGCGCCGGTGCCCACGCTCGAATACGTGTCCCTGCTCATCGAGAACGCCGTGCTGCTGCGCACGCACAGAGGCGGGCGGCTCTACGCCGGCTTCGAGCGGCTCTCAAGGATGGAGGGCGTCGTCGACCGCTACATGCGCATCGCCGACGTGTCGGAGCGCGTCTACGTCTTCGGCGAGCCCGACTGGAAGCCGCCGCGCCACCCGAACATGCGCGTCATCGAGATCAGCGGCGCGGCGCGCCTCGCGCGCGAGTGGTTCGTCGTCTCGGAGTCGCCGGCCCTGAGCGTCGCGCTCGTCGGCTTCGACGAGGAGGGTCTTACGCCGGCGCGCGCCGTCCTCGAAGAGCGCACCTTCACCGCGCTCAAGACGCACGACCCGGCGCTCGTCCGCCTGCTGGCCGCCGCCGCCGAAAGCCTCATCGACGACACGCTCGGCGGCTGAGCGCGCGTTTCCCACGCGCGAGCCTTCGTGCTAAATTTGCACCCGCCCAAACCAGAACAATTCAAACAGGGCGGACAGGGTAAAGAGAATTTGAGATTTCAAATTTGAAATCTTAAATCCCCGTCCCGTCCGCGCCGTCCGTCCCTGTTGACTTTCTTCCGACGGTTACCGCTTCTATGTCGATACTGCAACGCATCAGAGAGAGGGCGGCGGCAGACCCGCAGCACATAGTCCTGCCCGAAGGCGAAGACCCGCGCACGGTGGTCGCCGCCTCGATGGTCGCGCGCGACCGGCTGGCGCGCGTCACCGTGCTCGGCGACGAGGAGAAGGTGCGCGCCTCCGCGCGCGCGGCCGGCGCAGACCTCGGCGGCGTCGCCGTTCTTGACCACCGGCGCGCGCCCGACTTCGAGCGCGTCGCCGCGCTCTACCACGAGCTGCGCCGCGCGAAGGGGATGATGCCCGACGAGGCGCGCATCGCCGTCCGCGACCCGCTCTACTACGGCAACCTGCTCGTGCGCGAGGGCAAGGCCGACGGCTCGGTGGCGGGCGCGACGAACACGACGGCGCACACCGTCCGCGCCGCGCTCCACTGCATCGGCATCCGGCAGGGCTTCCGCATCGTCAGCAGCTTCTTCGTGATGGTTCTGCCCGACCCGAGTTTCGGCGCGGGCGGCGCGCTCATCTACGCCGACTGCGGCGTCGTCATCGAGCCGACCGCGCCCGAGTTGGCCGAGATCGCCATCGCCTCGGCCGACTCGTGCCGCGCGCTGCTCGAAGCCGAGCCGCGCGTCGCCATGCTCTCCTTCTCGACGAAGGGCAGCGCCAAACACCAGCTCGTCGACAAGGTCGTCGAGGCGACGCGCACGGTGCGCGCCCGCCAGCCCGAGCTTGAGATAGACGGCGAGCTACAGGCCGACGCCGCGCTCGTCCCCAAAGTCGGCGAGTCGAAGGCCCCGGGCTCGACCGTCGCCGGGCGCGCCAACGTGCTCATCTTCCCAGACCTGCAAGCCGGCAACATCGCGTACAAGCTGACCGAACGGCTCGGCGGCGCGACGGCCATCGGCCCCATCCTTCAGGGCCTGGACAAGCCCGCCAACGACCTCTCGCGCGGCTGCAAGGCCGAGGACATCGTCGACGCCGTCGCCATCACGGCCGTCCAAGCGCAGGCGAGAAAAGGAAGTGGTAAGTGACGGGTGATAAGTGTTGAGAGAAGAAAATGGGGCTCGTATCTTCTCAACACTTATCACCCGTCGCTTACCACTTAGAAAATAAGTCGGGGGCGAACGGTGTCGCGGGCGGGGAGCATCAGAACCCGCAGGCACTTAAAAATTCCGCCCCCCGAAGGAGTCAAAATGCTTCTGCGCCGCCTGCCCTACATTTTCCTGAGCGCCGCCTTCATCTTCCTCGCCGCCGCCGCGCTCTCCTCCACGGCGGGGCACGCGCAGAGCGGCGTCCGCGTGCGGCCGACGCCGACGCCCGAGGACGAGGAGGCCGAGCGCGTCTACACCGAGGAGGTGCGGCTGCCCGTCTTCGCCTACGACGAGAAGGGGCGAGTCGACCCGGGGCTCGACGTTGACGACGTGCTCGTCGTCGAGGACGACGTGCCGCAGCAGGTCAAGAGCGTGCGCCGCACCCCCGCGAGCGTCGTGCTCGCGCTTGGCACCGGCTGGGATTTAGACCCCATCGTGCGCGCCAACACGACGCGCGACGTGGCGCTCTCGGTCATCGAAGCCCTGCGCGACGGCGACCGGCTCGCCGTCGTCCAGTTCAGCGGGAAGGTGGACACCCTGCAAGGCTGGACGAGTGAGCGCGCGCAGGCCGCGCGCTCGGTCAAATCCAAGCTCGCCTCCGGCTCGGGCTCGAACCTCTCGCGCGCGCTGCGCCGGGCGGCCGAACTCCTCGCTGAGCAGCCCATCGGCAACCGTCACCTCGTGCTCGTCACCGACGGCATCGACACCGCCTCGTCGAAGGACTACGAGGACGCGGTCAAGCGTCTCATCGCTTCGCAGACGACGCTGCACGTCATCAGCTACACGGGCGTCGCGCGCGAGCAGATCAAGCTGCCGTGGTGGAAGGCCCCGCCCGAGGCGCCGGGCGCGACGCAGGCGCGCGCAGATCAGGCGACAATCGGCATTGACCCGACGCGCCCGCCCGGCATGCGCGGCACGGGCATCAACCCGCCCAGCGTCAACTCGGGCGTCCGCATCGACCCGTCGCTCCGCCGCCGCCGGCGCGAGGCCGAGCGCGAGATGATCCGCGGCGAGTCGCGCCTCAAGTCTCTGACGGACGAGACGGGCGGGCGCATCCTGATGCCCGACTCGGTCGAGGGGATGTTGACCGAGGGCGGCTCGGTCGCGCGCGAGATAAACGCGCAATACGTCGTCACCTACAGCCCGAAGCGCCCGCTGCGCCGCGCCGCGCCGACCGAGTACCGCAAGATACACGTCGGCGCGCGCCGGCAGGGACTCACGCTGCGCGCGCGACGCGGCTACATCGTCGGCACCATGCGTCAGCCCGAGGCGGCCGTGAAGCAGAAGTAGAAAGACGAAGAACAAAAACTTGAGACGAAAGGGGGCGAGGCTCTCG
>JBEVKV010000018.1:0-11737 GCA_040509515.1 Pyrinomonadaceae bacterium
ACCACGCCGCGCCGCGTCCGCATCATGCCGGCGCGCGCCTCGCCCTCGCGCGCGACGACCTCCCACCCGAGCGCCTCCTCAGCCACGCGGCAGCACGCCCCCTCGATGAATGTTGAAAAGAGTCATGCCCGGATTCTATAGCGCCTCACGTTCAGACGCGACCGGCGCGGGCGTGGCTCAGGGTTCGACGGGCGTCAGGCGGAACTCTTCGCTCAACCCGAGGACGAACTTCTCCCAACTCTTCTGAAAGGCGTCCATGTCCGTCTCGCCGAGGATGCTTTTCAGGGTGTCGAAGCCGGTCGGGTCGGCGGCGCGGTTCCGGTGGAACTCTTTGTAGAAGCGCGTGAGCAGGCCGCGCTGTTGCAGGTAGTAGCAGAGGTAGCGCGCCTGCGCGTAGTTCGTGCCGCGCGCGTCGTCGTAGAAGAGGCGGCCGTCCATCGCGAGGAGTTCGCGGAAGGGCTTGAGCTGCCGTTGGCGTACGGCGCGCTGGAGGCCGGGCAGACGCCAGTTGGTGTAGCCGACGATGCGACCCTCCTCCTGCCCGCTCTGCTCGTAGAGCGAGCCGAGCCCCTCGTTGAGCCACGGCGGGCAGCCGGGGAAGTTGGCCTCGACGAAGGGGTGGACGATCTCGTGGACGAGCGTGCCGTCGCCCGTCTCGATGTTCATCACGAGCGACTTGTGCGCCGGCGAGTAGTAGCCGTAGGGCGTCGTCGGCTCGCGGCCGAAAAGACTCTTCGCGTGCGTGCGGTAGGAGTTCGAGTCTTTAAAAAGCCAGATGTCGAGAATGTCGTTCGGGTCTTTCTCGAAGAAATCCTGCTTTAGCATCTCGACCGCCCAGCGCACGGTGCCGCTCGCGTAGGCTTCGACCTCGCGCCGGCCGCCGTCGCCGACGACGACGAAGGGCTTCTCCACCACGACGTGAAAAGACTCCGAGGGTAGCTTCTTCTTAAGCTGTGCGACGTGGCGGGCGTAGTCCGCGTCGGTGAAGCCGGCGGGCGGCGTCGCCGAGGCGTTGACGTTTGAGTTCGCGGGCGCGCGCCGGTCGGCGTTCGCGTCGCGCTCGACTCGCGCGGGAGCGCCGGCCCCGCGCGAGGCGGGCGTGCAGCCGGCGGCGGCGAAGGCCGCGAGCAGCGCGAGCGAGACGTGGCACAGTCCCCTTCTCACGCTTCGCCTCCGGCCGGCTCGTCGAGCCTGACGACGGGCAGGCCGACGGTGAAGCGCGCGCCGCGCCCCTCCGTGCTGTCGACTTCAATCTGGCCACCGTGCGCCTCGACCAACTCCTTGACGAGCGAAAGGCCGATGCCCAAGCCGCCGTGGCGTCGCGTGGCCGTCGCGTCGGCCTGCCGGAAACGCTCCCAGATGTGCGGCAGAAAGTCGGCCGGGATGCCCTCGCCCGTGTCCTCGACTTCAATCTCCACCCAGCGCCTGCGCGCTGGCGGCGTCGCCCGCCCGTCGCCGTCCCCGTCCGCACCGGCGCTCTCCGCGAGTCGCGTGCGGACGACGACGTGGCCGCCCTTCGGCGTGAACTTGATGGAGTTCGAGAGGAGGTTCCAGAGTATCTGCTGGACGCGCTGCGCGTCGGCGATGGTCGGCGGGAGCCCGTCGAAGAGTTCGAGCCGCAGCTCAAGCTCGCGCGCGCGCGCCGACTGCCTGATGGTGCGCTCCGCGCCGCGCACGACCTCGTTGATGTCGAGCAGGTCGCGCTGGAGCCGCAGCACGCCGCGCTGTATGCGCGAGAGGTCGAGCAGGTCGTTGATGAGCTGCGTGAGCGAGATGGCCGAAGAGCTGATGGCGCGGATGCCGTCGGCGAGGTCGCCCTCGCGCCCGACCGTCTCGCGCTCGCAGAGTATCTCGACCCACCCGTTGATCGCCGTCAGCGGCGTCCGCAGTTCGTGCGAGAGCGTGGCGAGGAATTGATCCTTGAGCCGGTTCGCCTCGCGCAGCTCCGAGATGAGCCGCGCGTTCTCAAGCGTCGCGCCGACGTGCGTGGCGACGGCGACGAGGAGGTCAACGTCGTCCTCGCTCCACTCGCGCCGGCCGCGCGTCTGGTGCCCGCTGATCGAGCCGATGACGCGCCCCTGCAGCGTGACCGGGACGGCGACCAGACTCTTCAGACGCGTCCTCTGTATCAGCCCGCCGAGCCCCTCGGCGAGCGGGTGCGCGCTCACGTCCGCCGCGACGAGCGGGCGGCGCTCGGTGCGCAGCGCGTAGCGGATGGGCGAGCGCTCGCGCACTTCGGGCCAGTCCGTGATGGGCTCGACGCCGTCGGCGCACCACTCGCCGTAATAGTCGTCGTGCTCGTCGTCCGCGAAGAGGACGGCGATGCAGCGGTCGAGCCCGAGGACTTCGCCGACGCGCTCGATGACCTCGCTCACCTTGTCGTGCGGCTCCGACCCGCGCTGGAGCGAGAGCAGCAGGCGGTTGACGACCGCCTCGCGCTCGGCCTGCGCCTGGATGGTCGCGAACAGGCGCGCGTTGACGATGGTCTCGGCGGCCTGCGTGGCGAGAATTTCGAGCAGGCGCAGCTCGCGCTCCGAGAAGCCGCCCGGCCGGTTGGCGACGTAGATGAAGCCGATCAGCTCGCCCTTAATCTTGAGCGGCACGCTCATCACGGAGCGCACGCCCCAGCGCTCGGCGAAGACGTGGTTGAGGCGCGGGTCGGCGGCCGGCTCGTTCGAGACGAACGACTCGCCGGTCTGGTAGAGCGGCGCGTCGCGGTTCCCGCGTTCGAGCGTGAAGTGGAACTCTTCGACGAGGCCGGGCGGCGTGTTGCAGCCCGGCGACACGGCGCGCACCGCGTTGGTGCGGCGGTCGTAGGCGGCGATGAGCCCCATCTCAGCGCCGGCCAGTTTGCAGATGGCGCTGGCGAGGCGGTGCGAAACGTCGGCCGTGTCGGAGAGCGTCGTAAAGGTGCGCGTGATCTCGAAGAGCCCGCGCAGTTCCTCGTTGCGCTCCCAGCTCTCTTCCAGAAGCTGCGTCTTCTCGATGGCGATGGCGAGCGGGGCGGCCAGTCGTTCGAGCGCGAGCAGGTGTTCGCGCCGGTACGCTTCGGGGCTGAGGCTCGTCAGGTTGAGGCTCCCGACCGCGCGCCGCATCGAGAAGAGCGGGACGCAGACGGCCGAGCGAAAGTCCTCGCGCCGCAGGTCTGCGTAGACGTTGAAGCGGCGCTCCTCGCTCAACTCGGGGATGACGACCGTGCGCCGCCCGGTCAGGGCCAGTTCGGTCACGGAGCCCTTGAGCGGCCCGCGCGCGCCGACCGCGAGCGGGCCGGCGCGCTCGCCCGTCAGGGCGTAGACCCGCAGGGTCTCACCGCCCTCCTCGCACAGCGCGATGGAGGCGCGGTCGAAGGGGACGAGCGCGCGTATCTGCTCGCTGGCCAGCTCGAAGACCTCCTCGATGCTGCGGCTGGTGTTGACGGCGGCGACGATGCGGTTGACCGTCTCCAACTGCTCGTAAGCCTCGGAGAGATGCTCCATGAGCGAGCGCAGGCGCTCGACCTCGCGGTCGGGCGCGGTGTGCCCGCCGTCGCCGGCAGCTCGCTGTTCGCTCTCGTCAGACATGGGCGTTGGTCAGCCCTTCTTCTTGTGGCGCTCGATGATGCGGAGCGGGGTGGCGAAGAAGTCGAACTCCTCGCGCAGACGGTTTTGCAGGAAGCGCTCGAACGAGAAGTGTAGACCGGGCCGCCCGCCCGAGGTGAAGACGACGAAGGAGGGCGGGCGCACCCCGACCTGCGTGAGGTATTGAACGTGGAGACGCGACTGGCCGCCCTTGACGGGCGCGGGCGTCGTCGGCGCGCGACCCGAGGCCATCACGCGCTCGTAGAAAGCGTTGAGCTGCGAGGTCGGGACGCGACGGTTGCGCGCCTCGTGCGCGCGCACGGCGAGCGGCAGCAGGCGGTCTATGCGCTGCCCCTCCAGCGCCGAGATGGTCATCACCGGCGCCCACTCCAAAAACTTCATCTTGAAACGCAGGTCGCGCTCGAACACGGAGACGCTGTGGTTGTCCTTGTCGGGGACGGCGTCCCACTTGTTGACGGCGAGGATGATGGAGCAGCCCGCGTCGAGCGCGTAGCCGGCGATGTTGGCGTCGAGCGCGGTCACGCCCTCGACGGCGTCGACGACGACGACCGCCACGTCGGCCCTCTCCAAACTCCTGCGCGCCATCACGACCGAGAGCTTTTCGGCCATCTCCTCGGTCTTACCCTTGCGACGGATGCCGGCGGTGTCGATCAGGCGAAAGCTCTGCCCTTCGGCTTCGAGCACGGTGTCGACGGCGTCGCGCGTCGTCCCGGCCACGGGCGAGACGATGACGCGCTCGTCGCCGACGAGCCTGTTTAAGAGCGAAGACTTCCCGACGTTGGGGCGGCCGACGATGGCGAGCCGCACCTCGCGCGCGCGCCCTTCGGACTCCCCTTCGTCTTCGGCCCCGGCCGGCGGCAGACGCTCGACGAGCGCGTCGAGCAGTTCGGCGACGCCGTCGGAGTTCTCGGCCGAGATGGGAAGCACGTCGTCGAAGCCGAAGCGGTGAAACTCGCCCGCGAGTGCTTCGAGCTTCGCCGTGTCCACCTTGTTCGCCGCGACCAGCACGGGCTTGTCGGTCGAGCGCAGAAGCCGCGCCAGCTCTTCGTCGAGCGGCGTCGCGCCCGCGCGCGCGTCCACGACCCAGACGAGGACGGCCGCCTCCGTGATGGCGAACTCGGCCTGCCGGAAGATGTTGGCGGGGATGACCTCGTCGTCGTCGGGGACGATGCCGCCTGTGTCCACGAGCGAGAAGCGCCGGCCGGCCCATTCGGACTCGCCGTAGATGCGGTCGCGCGTGATGCCCGGCTCGTCGCCGACGATGGAGCGGCGCTCGCCGACCAGCCGGTTAAAGAGCGTGGACTTGCCCACGTTGGGCCGCCCGACGATGGCGACCAGCGGCATCGGCTCGCCCGCCCTCGACTCCGGCATCTCTTCTCTGCTCTGCTCGCTCGACATCGTCAAGAAGTGTAGCGTGCGGCTTACCGCGTCGCAAGGAACTCTTCTCCGCGAAGACAAAACCTTGCGCCCCGGGCGCGTCGGCGATAAGCTGCGCCACGCGCTTATGCTCTCACTCCAAACACCACGCAGACTGTTCGAGAAGGCGCGCGCACGCTTCAGGCGCGCGCCGGAAACGCTCGCGCCGCACGTCGAGTTGGGACGGCGCGGTGAGGCGCTCGCGGCCGAATACCTTTGCGCGCGCGGCTTCGAGTTGGTGGCGGCGAACTTCAAGCTCGGCGTCGGGCGCAACCGCCGCGGCGCGGTCGTCGAGGCCGAGCTTGACCTCGTCGCCTACGACGGCCCCGTGCTCTGCTTCGTCGAGGTCAAGACCCGCAAAACCGACTGGTTCGCCGCGCCCGAGGCCAACGTCGACCTCCGCAAGCAGCGGCAGGTCACGCGCGCCGCACGCGCCTACCGCCGGCTGCTCGGCCTCTCCGGCGCACCCTTCCGCTACGACGTGGTCTCGGTCATCCTTCCGCCGCCCGACGCCGACGGCCGCGAGGCCGCCCCGCGCCTCCGACTCCTCCGAGGCTTCTGGAACGAGGACAAGTTTCGCAAACGCCGCTGGGGGACTTCGGCCGGATGAGCGGCGACTCACAAAAACCTTACTGATAAAGAGGCTGTAATGAGGCGCGAGCGATTTACGTTTATCGGCTTGGCGGTAATCTTCTTCCACGCGTTACTCGTGCAGGCGGTTGACGCACGGCAGGCGCGGCCCGTCACGGATAATAATCCGCCGCCTTTCGACTTGCGTAAGGAGCGCGCGGCCGACCTCACGTTCGGCGCGGGGCGTGAGGCTGAGGAGATCAAGAGCACGCCCGACAGGGTCTCGCTTCAGTTGGAGGCGGCGCGTGTGCTGGCCGACGTGCGGCCGGAGCAGGCGCTCCAACTGCTGGATTCCGCGTGGGACGCTCTGGCAAAGGTGCTCGGGTCGGAAAAAACACCCGACGTGGAGCGCCACTACGTTTTACGTTTTTCGCCAGAAGGGTGCGCCACTACGTCGTCAGCGACGCGCCCGAGAGGCTCGAACTCTTCGACTCTCACTTGAGCAGGGTGGCCGCCGCCGTGCCCCAGTCGTGGCTGGATTTCAACTACGAGCATTGGACGACAGACCCCGCCGAGACTCAACTGAGTCGCGCCCTCAAAACGCCCGACCGCGCCCTGCGCGACGAAAGGCTGATGAACCTCGCAGTCCGCGCCTTGAACGGCAAGGTGCCCGGCTCCAAAGACGACCGTCTGAAACTGGCTTCCAAAGCCGTGGCCGAGATTAACCGCACGGAGACGCGCGAGATTCTGAACGACTACCTACGGATGTTCGAGATGATGAGGTTGGCCGAGGAGAAGGCTTGGGGCGCGGCGGCGGAGAAGGCTTTGACCGTCGCCAGACACGAATGGCGCGCGTGGATTCTGCTCGGGCTCGCAGACGCTCAGCCTAAGGAGAGCCCGAACGGCGCGCTCGCGCTACACGATGAAGCGTGGCGCGCTTTGGAGAAGAGCCCGACCTCGGCCCGCGCGGCCGAACTCATGTTCCTCTTAGCCAGATTCGTCGGCAGGTACGACCCGCCGCGCGCCATGGGCATCATCGCCGCGGCGGTCAAGTGCGCCAACCGTGCTTCCAGAACGACCGTTAAGCCGCTGGAGGATTTTTCTCTCCTGCGGGTCTTCTACGTTCACCTCGGCACACAGCACTTCGCGCCCGGTCAGGAGTTGGACGGCGTGGAAGAGATCGAACTCGGCGACGAGATAGGGAGGCTGGCTCTCTACGACTGGGCCGGGATGGAGAGCACGGGCAAGGACGTTGAAGACGCCCGCTTGCGGCTTCGCTACCAGCTCGCCATGAGCGGAGGCGTGCTCGCCGGCGCGAAGGTGAAATAAGCGAGCGTTCCGGCGCAGAAAATAGAGTCGCGGCAAAAATCGTCTGATGTTATGATGCGTGCCTCCCCACGGCCCGACCTTTCTCGTCCCCGTCCGTGAAAAAACATGAGCATCAGAAAATTTGTCTTCGCAGTCGTCGCAGTCGTACTCCTTTCGGCCCTGAGCCTCGGCGTGTGGTCGGTGGTCGCGCACGAGGGCGAGCACCACAGTCCCGGCGGGAACGGACAGCCGGGCGACACGCCGCTCGCGGCGATGGCCTACACGCCCTGCGTGGGCGGGTTCGCGGGCACGTTCCCCTGCGACAAGGTTGACCTCGCCGCGCTGCTGCCCATCGCGGACATCGACGGCACGGACGCCGGCGGCATCACCGCCAACGACATCTGGGGCTGGACGGACTCTCTGACCGACCGGGAGTACGCGCTGCTCGGGCTCTCGAACGGCGTCGCCTTCGTGGACGTGACGAACCCGGGCGCGCCCGTCTATCTCGGCAACCTCCCGCGCCACTCGGTCGATTCGCTCTGGCGCAGCATGAAGGTCTACCGCGACCACCTCTTCGTCGTCAGCGAGGCCGTAGACCACGGGATGCAGGTCTTCGACCTCAAACAGTTGCGCAACGTCGCCTCGCCCCCGCAGACCTTCGCCGAGACGGCGCACTACAACAACTTCAGCCGCGCGCACACCATCGCGCTCAACGAGGAGACCGGCTTCGCGTACGCCGCCGGCAGCCGCCCCGGTGCGGGTCGCGTCATCGGCGTGGACACCTGCGGCCTCGGCCTCCACGTCGTCGACGTGCGCAACCCGGCCGCGCCCGCCTTCGCGGGCTGCGTCGATCAGGACGGCTACACGCACGAGACGCAGTGCGTCGTCTACCGCGGGCCGGACGCGCAGCATCAGGGGCGCGAGGTCTGCTTCAGCGCCAACGAGGACACGCTGACCATCGTCGACGTGACGAACAAGGCCGCGCCCGCTCAACTCTCGCGCACGACCTACGCGGGCCGCGGCTATACGCATCAGGGCTGGCTGACGGGAGACCACGCGCGCTTCCTTCTCGACGACGAGCTGGACGAGCAACAGCTAGGGCTCTCGAAGAACCGCACCTTCGTCTGGGACGTGTCCGACCTCGATGCGCCCTCCGTGCGCGGCATCTTCGAGGGCTCGACCGGCTCCATCGACCACAACCTCTACGTGCGCAGCCTCCACGCCTTCGAGTCGAACTACCGGAGCGGCGTCCGCGTCATCGACGTGCGCAACGCGGCGACGGCGGGACTCTCGGAGGTCGGCTTCTTCGACGTGTACCCGGTGGACAACGCCGCGCTCTTCAACGGCACATGGGGCAACTACCCCTTCTTCGCGAGCGGGACGGTCATCGCCAGCGGCATGGAGCAGGGTCTCTTCGTGCTGCGCCCGCAGGTTGGGCTGCCGGTGAAGATAGACTACGAGCCCTTCTTCGTCCGACAGCACTACCGCGACTTCCTCGGCCGCGAGCCCGACGAGGCCGGCCTCGCCTTCTGGTCTCAGGACATCGAGAAGTGCATGGGCGACGCGGGCTGCCGCGAGGTCAAGCGCATCAACGTCTCGGGGGCCTTCTTCCTGTCGATTGAGTTTCAGGAAACGGGCTTCTACGCCGTACGCCTGCAACGCGTCGCCTTCGGCCGCCGCTCCGACACCGCCGCGACGAGGATGACGTTCGACGAGTTGGCACGCGACCAGCGGCAGATAGGCAACGGCGTCGTCGTCGGCCAGACGGGGTACGCGCAGCAGCTCGACGCCAACAAGAACCTCTACGCCTCGCAGGTCAAGAACAGCGACGCGTTCGCCAACCGCTTCCCGCAGTCGAACCCGAGCACGTACGTCGACGCGCTCTACGCTTCGGCGGGCGTCACCCCGACCGCGGCCGAGCGGCAGGCCGCCATCGACGCCTTCACCTCCGCGTTCTCGCCCGAGGCGGGGCGCACGGCGGCGCTGCGCGCGGTGGCCGACTCGGGCTCGGTGAGGGCGGCCGAGTTCAACGCGGCCTTCGTCCTCTTGCAGTACCACGGCTACCTGCGCCGCAACCCGGACGAGGACGGCTACAACTTCTGGCTCACGAAGCTGAACCAATTCGGCGGCAACTACGTCGAGGCAGAGATGGTCAAGGCGTTCATCCAGTCCGCCGAGTACCGCGCACGCTTCGGGCAGTAACGCCGCTTTAACGTGACGGCATCCCCGAAGGGGATGTTACTGACCGCGGCTCACCTCTCGGTTTCCGCCCCGGGCTTGCGCGGCGGGGCGTTCTTCACATGCCGGTCGAACCAGCTAATCATCTCGTAGAGCACGTGCTCGGTCGTCTCGCGCGCGGCGTAGCCGTGCGCTTCGAGCGGGAGCGTGACGTAGCGGACGGTCGCGCCGTGGCCGCGCAGCGCCTGGTACATGCGCTCGGACTGTATGGGGAAGGTGCCGGTGTTGTTGTCGGCCTCGCCGTGGATGAGCAGGATGGGCTCGTTGATCTTGTGCGCGACCATGAAGGGCGAGACCTTGACGTACATCTCGGGCGCCTCCCACAGCGTCCGCCGCTCGCTCTGGAAGCCGAAGGGCGTGAGCGTGCGGTTGTACGCGCCGCTGCGCGCGATCCCGGCGCGGAAGAGGTCGGAGTGCGCCAGCAGGTTCGCCGTCATGAACGCGCCGTAGGAGTGGCCGCCGACGCCGACGCGCTCGGGGTCGGTGACGCCCATCTCCGTCGCCTTGTCTATCGCCGCCTTCGCGCTCGCCACTATCTGCTCGACGTAGGTGTTGTTCATCGTCTCGGGGTCGCCGACGATGGGCATCGTGGTGTTGTCGAGCACGGCGTAGCCCGCGAGCAGGAAGAAGAGGTGCGACGGCCCCGTGATGCTCGTGTAACGCTGCGTCGAGCCCGTGACCTGCCCGGCGGTCGCCGGGTCGTTGAACTCCAAAGGGTAAGCCCAGACGACCGTCGGCAGGCGCGTCCCCTCCTTGTAACCGGGCGGCAGGTAGAGCGTGAACGAGAGGTCAACGCCGTCGGCGCGCTTGTACTTGACGAGCTGCTTCCTGATGCCCTGTAGCTGCGGCGTCGCGTCCGGGATGTTGGTCAGCGCGCGCAGCCCCGACTCGCCCGCCGCGCCGCCCGCGCCTTCGCCGAGCGTGCGGACGTAATAGTTGCCGGGCTCGATGGGGCGCTCGCGCTTCGTGACTATCTGCCGCGCGTCGTCCGTGACGAGCGCGACGACCGTCTCGTAAGCCTGCGCGTCACTGCGGAAGAGGCGCTCGGACTTGAGCGTCTTCAGGCTCAGGCGGTCGAGGAACGGGCGGTCGCCCTCGGGCGTCGAGCCCGCGCCCGTCAGGTAGATGAAATCGCCGTGGCGCATGACGACGCGCCCGCCGTTCGAGAGCGTGCGCAAGACGGGCGTGCCCGGGTTCTCGTAACGCTCGCGCATGCTGTGGCTCCAGACGACGCGCGTCTCTGCGCCGGGCCTGTCAACCTCTACGAGCTGCGTCCGCACCCAGCGCCGGTCGCGGTCGAGGTCGCGGACGAAGGCGAGCCGCCCGTCCTCGTGCCACTGCAAGCCGCTGAAGCGGTGCTCGGTCTTGAAGACCTCGGCGGGGCGTTCGGCGAAGGGCGCGCGGAGCATCATGAGGCGGTCGCGGTACGGAACCTTCCGGCGCGGGTCGCCCTCGTCGAGCGCCTCCGCCCAGACGAGCGTCGCGCCTTCGGTCGGCCGCCAGTTGTAGCCGCGCGGCCCCTTCGGCACGCCCTCGATGGGCACCTCGTCCGCGAGCGGGAGGCTCGCGACCTTGTACGCGACCTTCGCGCCACCGTCCCACACCTCGACCTCCTTCGGGAAGTCGTCGGCCGGGTGTAGGTATGAGTAGGGATGTTGCAGACGCGCGACGAGGAGGAACTTGCCGTCCGGCGAAGGCTCGGCCTCGTCGAAGATGGCGGGGCGGCCGAGCGTCGTCGCCTTCCCCGACTCCGCGTCCACGAAGGCGAGCTGCGACGTGGCGTAGAAGTCGAAGAGCGCCTCGTCGTGCGCGTCTTTCAAAAGGTCTTGATACGTGCGAACGGGGCCGGGGCGGCCCGCGCTCTCCTGTATGTTGGGCGACTTCGGCACGGTCTCCTCGGCGGGCGGCGCGCCGCGCCCGGCCGGGACGGTCTGCACGAGCAGCGTGCGGTTATCCGGCATCCACTGGACGACCTGACCCGCGTTCGGCCTGACGCTGACGGCGTTGACGACCACGCCCTTGAGCCTCCACGCGCGCGCCGAAGCGGCCTCGCCCGCCCAAAGCTCCACGCCCGTGTCGGTCGTGTTGATGAAGGCGAAGCGCCGGCCGTCGGCGCTCCACACGGGCATCCCGACGCGCGCGCCCGGCGGCAGCTCGACCTTGCGCTCAGCCCCGTCGGCGATCTTCTTGAGCGTCATCGAGACGTAGTAAGCGGCGCGGTGCGGCCCCGACGTGTTCGGGTTGATGCGCAGCCCCGCGAGCCGCAGCATCGGCTGCGCCAACTCCTTGATCGGCGGATAGCGCACGCCCTGCACGAGCAACACGTAGTCGCGGGCGGGGCTGATGGCGGCCTGCGGCGGCACGGGCGCGTCGAGCACGTCGAGCACCGCGCGCGGCGGCTTCTGGTACGTCTGCCCCGCCCCGGCCCCCGCGGCCGCGAACAGGAAGAGTGCGGCGGCCAGCAGACGGCGGCCGCGCGTTCGTGTGTAGTTGGGACGGCGTTTGGGCAGACTTTGCGACATGACTGGCGGACTCCTCCGGCTAAAGGTCTCGGGCACGATTTATCTTTGGAAGGCGGCGGCTGAGAGTTTCCGTCAACGCCACGGCGGGTGTCAAATCATGAGCAT
>JBEVKV010000019.1:0-8962 GCA_040509515.1 Pyrinomonadaceae bacterium
GCGACGTCGTGATGACGCGCTTCCTCTATGTCCCCGCGCTCTTCCTCTTTCACCCCGACCACATCGAGTACGTACTCGCGACGGGGAACAAGAACTTCATCAAGGCCGCGACGCTGCGCTCGCCCTTCTTCCACCGCCTCGTCGGCAACGGGCTGGTGACGAGCGAGGGCGACTTCTGGCGTCGGCAGCGTCGGCTCGCGCAGCCGGCCTTCCACCGCGACCGCGTCGAAGCCTACGCGCGGACGATGGTCGAATTCGCGGAGGCCGCGCTCGAAGGCTGGCGCGACGGCCAGCCGCTCGACGCGCACGAGGAGATGATGCTGCTCACGCAGCGCGTCGTCGCGCAGACGCTCTTCAGCGCCGACGTGACGAAAGACTCGCGCGAGATAGGCGAGGCGCTCTCGAACATCGTCCGCCCGTTCGCGTCGCAGGCGACGCTCAAGTGGATTCTCGACAACCGTCTCCCGACGCCCGCGCACATGCGCTTCAACCGCGACGTGCGGCGCATCGACGGCTTCGTCTACCGCCTCATCGCCGAGCGGCGCGCGTCGGGCGAGGACACGGGCGACCTGCTCTCGATGCTCCTGCGCGCGCAGGACGAGGACGGGAGCGGGATGACCGATAAGCAACTGCGCGACGAGATGATGACCATCTTCCTCGCCGGCCACGAGACGACGGCGCTGGCGCTGACGTGGGCCTTCTACCTGCTCGCGCGAAACCCGGAGGCCGAGGAGCGGCTGCGCGCGGAACTCTCGGAGGTGTTGCGCGGGCGCGCCCCCACGGCGCAAGACTTGCCGCGCCTGCGATACGCCGAGTGGGTCGTGAAGGAGTCTCTGCGGCTGTACCCGCCGGCGTGGGGCGTGGGGCGCGAGGCGCTGCGCGACTGCGAGGTGGGCGGCTACCGCGTGCCGAAGGGGACGCAGGTCTTCGCCTTCCCGTGGGTCGTCCAGCGCGACGCGCGCTGGTTCGACGACCCGCTCGCCTTCCGCCCCGAGCGCTGGGGCGAGGAGTCTATTTCGAGGCTGCCGAAGTACGCATACTTCCCCTTCGGCGGCGGCCCGCGCCTCTGCATCGGCAACTACTTCGCCACGATGGAAGCCGTCCTCATCCTCTCGACCGTCGCGCGGCGCTTCCGCCTACGCCTCGTCGACGACGGCCCCGCCGAACTCATCCCCGCCATGTCGCTCCGCCCGAAGGGCGGCGTGCCGATGAGGCCGGAGCGCGTCTGAACCGCGCCCCGGCCTCGCCGCGCGGCAAAGCGCCGGCCCGCCCGAGTCCCTTCTCCCGCAGGATTTTTCGCGCAGACAGCCGCCACTCAAGAATTCCTCAAGTCGCGCGGCGTACATTGCGTGTGGTTTTAGCGTCGGGGTCTGGCGAGTCCCCGCGCGTTCGGAAAACTTTTAGCCCCGGAGTGAAGATTTTGGCCGCCTCACCGCGAAAACTCAGAGGAACTCGGATGGTGCAGGTCATCCCCGAAAAGATCACGCCGCCGCGCGAGCTGCCGCGCGTCTCGCGCGAGCGCCTGCTGCGCACGCTTCGCGAGAGTCTTGAGGGCTGCAACTCGACCATCATCTCGGGGCGCGCCGGGACTGGAAAGACGATGCTCGCGGGCGACTTCGCGCACCGCGCGTTGCGCCGCGTCGCGTGGTACAAGCTCGACGCGCCCGACTCGGAGTTTGCGGTCTTCCTGCGCCACCTCTGCGCGAGCGTGGCGGCGGCCACGGCGCGGCCCGGCTTCGGCGCGCAACTGCTCGAACGCCTCGGCGAAGGGGCGGCGGCCGAAGACGTGCCGCTCGCGGTCGAGCACCTCGTCCACGAGCTTTCGCAGTCGAGCGAGCCGCTGCTGGTCGTCGTCGACGACCTCCACCTCGTCTACGACGCCGAGTGGATGGTGCCGTTCTTCCGGCGGCTGCTCCCGCTGCTGCCGCCCGAGGCGCACGTCATGCTGCTCGGGCGGAGCCTGCCGCCGACGCCGCTCTGGCGCATGCGCTCGAAGCAGACCCTGTGCGTGCTGGACGAGCCGGCGCTCGCCTTCACGCCGGAGGAGGCGCGCTCTCTCTACGCGAGCTACGGGCTGCCGGCCGAACGCGCCGACGCGGCGCTCGCCGAGACGCGCGGACGCGCCGCGACGCTCGACGCGCGCGCGCGCGCCGAAGTACGGCCGGCCGACGACGCGGAACACTTCGCCGCGGCGCGCGGCGCGCGGCCATCGGGCCGGCTCTCGCTGCGACTCGTCAAGTCTCCACGCAAGACACTGGGCACGGCCTGAAGGCCGGTGTTAGGTTATACACGGCCCTAGCGTTCAGTCTCGCGTTCCCCCTGAAGCGATGTCCAACGCGCCGAACCGCCACGAAGCCGGCATCCACGACACGCAGCCGCCCGGCGCTGCGGCGCCGCAGCTCCCCACGTTCTTTCTGCGGACGAAGCTGTTGCCGCCGCGCCCCGCGCCGTCGCTGCTTCCGCGCCCGCGCCTCGTCGAGCGGCTTCAGCAGAACCTCGCGCACGCCGTCACGCTCGTCACCGCGCCCGCCGGCTCGGGCAAGACGACGCTCGTCGCGGACTTCATACGCACGGGCGGCCACCCTTTCGTCTGGTACCAGTTGGACAGGGCCGACTCCGACCCGCTCGTCTTCCTCGGCTACGTCACGCACGGCATCCAGCGCATCGTCCCCGGCTTCGGCGAGGCCACGATGTCCTACATGCAGGAGGCGTCGAAGGAGTTGGCGCAGGCCCCCGAGCGCGCCGTGGACGTGCTCTTGAATGAAGTGCTCGACCGCGTCGAGCAGCAGTTCATACTCGTCTTGGACGACTACCACCACCTCGGCGGCGAGACGCCGGTGCACCGCGTCGTCGACCGCCTGCTCGCGTACCTGCCCGACCTCATCCACGTCGTCATCGTCTCGCGCGACATGCCGCCGCTCGCGCTCGCGCGCATGCGTACGCAGGCCAGCCTCGCCGTCATCGACCGTCAGGAGCTACTGTTTACGGACGCCGAGACGCAGGAGCTTTTCCGCAACGTCTTCGACCTCGAACTGACGCCCGACCAGCTCGCCGAGTACCGCGAGCGGACGCACGGGTGGATCACCGCGCTCCAGCTCGTCCGGCAGGTCGCGCAGCGGCAGGCGCTCGCGCGAGACCCGAGCGCGAGCGCAGCGCCGCCCGACCTCGTCGAAGTCCTGCGCCAGAGCGAGCGCGACATCTTCGACTACTTCGCCGAAGAGGTCTTCGCCGACGAGTCGGAGGACGTGCGCCAACTCCTCCTCCGCCTCTCGCTGTTGGAGCGCGTCGAGCCCGAGGCGTGCAACCGGCTCCACCCGCAGTCTTCGGCGACGCTTCAGTCGCTCGTGCGCCGCAACGTCTTCATCTCGCTCGCCTCCGACGGGCGCGGCGAGGAGTACCGACTGCACCCGCTCTTCCGCGGCTTCCTCCAGCGCCGCTTCCGCGCCGAACAGGGGCGCGCGGGCCTCGCCGCCGAGCACGCGCGGCTCGCCGACTACTTCCTTGAGCGCGAGCAGTGGGAGCAGGCCACGCACCACCTCGTCGCGGCCGAAGACTTTGAACGCGCGGCGCGCACCATCGCCGAGCGCGGCGGCGCGTGGATAACGGCGGGCGCTCTCTCGTCGCTCGCCGCCTTCGCCGACGCGCTGCCCGCGAAGGCTCTGGAAGCGCACCCGCGCGCGCTCGCGCACCGCGCGGAGGTCGCGCGCCTGCGCGACGAGTACGATCAGGCGCAGTCGCTCTTCAACCGCGCGGCCACGCTGCTCCACGAGGGCGGCGATTCCGAGGGCGAGGCCGAGGCGTTCCACTCGCTCGCCACCATCGCGCGTCGCCGCGGCGACTGCGAGACGGCCTTCAACTACCTCGACCGCGCCACGGAGCTTTCCGACGAGCGGTCGGTCGTCCGCACCAAGTGCGGCAACACGCGCGGACTCTGCCTCGTGGCTTTGGGACAGTGGACGGAGGCCGAGCGCGAGTTTCGCGTCGCGTTGCAGTCGGCCGAGGAGCGCGGCGACCGCTATTACGCGCGGCTCGTCGCGCACAACCTCGGCGGGCCGCCGCTCATGCGCGGCGACTTCCGCGAGGCGCTGCGCTGGATACGCCGGATGCTGCGCGAGGAGGGCGGGACGGTCACGCCCGTGCCGCAGGAGTCCATCGCGCACCTCAACATCGCGCGCTGCCACCTGCACTTCGGCGACTTCGAGACCTGCGAGTCGCACCTCGACCGCGCGCTCGAAGTCTGCCAGCTCTTCAACCTCTCGGGGCTGCGCGGCGAAATCTTCGAGTTCTACGGCAACCTCTACCGCGAGCAGCGCGAGCCCGCGCGCGCCGTCGAATACTACGACCGCGCGGAGCGCGCCTACGACGAGGCCGGGATCGAGGTCGCGCGCACCGAGCTGCTCGAAGAGCGCGGCCTGCTCGCGCTCCAACTCGGCGACCTGAACGATGCGCGCGCCCTGCTCGACCGCCTCGTCGCGGCGCGCGCGCACGACGAGATGGGGCGGCAGCGCTCCATCATCGCGCGCTCGCGCGTGCTGCTTGCGCAGGGCAAGACCGAGCAGGCGCGGGGCGACCTGCAGTCGGCGCTCGAATACTTCCGCGCGCACGGCGTCTACTGCTACGAGGCCCCGGCGGCGATGCTGCTCGCCGTCTGCCGCCACGCGGCGGGCGACGAGCCGGCGGCGCTCGAACACCTGCGCCGCGCGCTCGACCTCGCCGCGCGCTACGACTACGAGTTCTGGCTCCGCGGCTGGGTCGAGAGCTACCCGCAGGTCTTCGCCGCGACGGAGGCGGCCGAGTTGCTGCCGGCCGAACTGCGCGAGCTGCTGCCGGCGGCCTCGGCGACGCCGGCGGCCTCGGCCGCGCCCGCCGCGCCGTCGCACGCGCCGCGCGTCGAGCAGTCGCCGCCCGCAGACCTGACCGTCCGGCTGTTCGGCGCGGTCGAAATCTTCCGCGACCCCGCGCGCCCGCTCGCCCCGGACGCGTGGGTCACGCGGCGCGCGCGCGACATCCTCTGCTTCATCGCCTCGCGCCGCCACCGGCGCGTCTCGAAGGACGCCATCATCGACACCTTCTGGGGCGAGTCGGACTCCGGCTCGGTCGAGAAGAATTTCCACCCGACCATCTCGCACATACGCAAGGCGCTCAACAGCAACCAGCCGCTCAAGCAGAACTTCCTGCTCTACCGCGACGGCGACTATCAACTGAACCCCGAGTTCTCCTACCGCATCGACGCGGAGGAGTTCGACCGGCTCGTCGCGGAGGGCGACGCCGCGCGGCGCGCGCGCGAAACGGAAGTTTTCGTCAAGGCTTACGAGGAGGCCGCCGCGCTCTACCGCGGCGAGTTCATGCAGGGCAGCTACGACGAGTGGGCCGAGGAGCAGCGTTCCTACTACGGCGAGCAGTACCTGCGCGTGCTGGAAATCCTCGCGCGCGCGGCGCAGAAGGCCGAGGACTGGTCGCGCTCGCTCGGGCTGGCGCAAAAAATCCTGCGCGAAGACCCCTTCCGCGAGGACGTTCACTGTCAGGTCATGCGCGCGCACGCCGCGCAGGGGAATCGCGTCGCGGTGCGTGAGCAGTACGAAGCCCTCCGAAAAATTCTTAAAAAAGAGCTGGGCGTCGAACCCGCCGCCGACACGCAGAAGGTCTACCGCGAGCTGCTGAAGTGACCTCGCCGAATCGGCTGCAAAACCTCTGGCAACGCCCGCGCGGCGCGGCAACTAAGTGAAAAGTAAATTAGAAGAGAACCGTAACAATTGAATTAAGAGGACGATGTACAAACGCAAGGTCAGTGTGCAGCGCGCAAACCTCGCACGAACCTGCTCCCGACGCGGGCCGCAGCCCATCTCGCGAGCCGGAAACAGCAGCAGCCCCAAAGCCCCAAAGATGGTTCGAGCCACAATCCCGCATTCTCTCCGCCGGGCCGCGGCCCTCGCGCTGGCCTTCGTCCTCCTGTGCCCGCTCCCGTCGAGCGCCGGCGTCGTCATCCGCGGCACGCAGGGCATCACGTTCACGGGTGCAGACGGCATCTACTACGACAACGTCTCCGGCGTGACTTTCACCGGAGCCGACGCTCTCACCTACCAGGTCAACGGCATCCAGCGCACGACGACCTCGGGCGTCACGTTCACCGGCGCGGACGGCAACCGCGTGGCGACCGTGGACGGCGTCGCGTACACGGGCTCCAACTCCTACGCCGCGACCCGCGCCGACGGCATCACGTTCACCGGCGCGGACGGCATCACGTTCACCGGCGCGGACGGCGTGACCTTTACGGGCGCGGACGGCAAGACGTGGAAGGCGAACTCGGTCGTCGTGCGACAGCCGAACGGCGTCACGTTTACGGGCGCGGACGGCATCACGTTCACCGGCGCTGACGGCGTTACATTCACCGGGGCTGACGGCGTGACGTTCACGGGCGCGGACGGCGCGACGATGGCGGGCTTGCGGAGCGCCTACGTCAACGGCGCGAGTCAGGTCTTCGGCACGCGGCTGGACGGGACGGCCTTCTACGCTTCGACGAACGGCGTCACCTTCACCGGGGCGGACGGCGTGACCGTCACGGGCGGCAACGGCGTCTCCGTGACCGGGGCGGACGGGTTCCGTCTGCTCGGCCACGACGGCATCACCTTCACCGGCGCGGACGCGAACACGAGCGGCACCGGGCTGATGGGCTTCGACCCGGCGCTCGCCGCGAAACTCGATCTGCTCACCGACGACAGCAACGTCAACGCGGCCGTCGTCTTCCACCGCGCTGTGACCGACTCGGACATCGCCGCGCTGAAGTCGCTCGGCGTGCGCGGCGGGACGCGCTTCCGCGCGCTCCCCGTCGTCGTCGTTACGGCGACGAAGGAGCAGATCGCGGCCGTCAGCGCGCTGCCCGCGGTGCGCTACATCACGGACGACCGCACGCTCCAGTGGAACGCCGACAACAGCCGCGAGCAGGCCGGGCTCTTGCGCGTGCGTCAGGACGCAGACCTGCGGCGCGTGGGCGGCGCGGGCTCTTTTCAGGGGAACGGCGTCGCGGTCGCCGTCCTTGACACGGGGCTCGACGCGACGCATCCGGACATCTCGACCCGCGTGCTCCGCAACGTCAAGCTCGCAGACCTTCAGGGCGCGAACCTTCTTGAGTTCGTCGCGCCCGTCAACGTCGAGAAGCTGCCCGACACAGACCAGCTCAGCGGCCACGGCACCTTCGTCGGCGGCATCATCGCGGGCACGGGCGCAAGCTCCGGCGGCAAGTACGCGGGCTACGCGCCGAAGTCAAAGCTCGTCGGCCTCTCGGCGGGCGACGCCTCGCTCTTCAACGTGCTCGCCGGCTTCGACTACCTGCTGTCGCACCCGGAATTGAACGTCCGCGTCGTCAACTGTAGCTTCTCGGCCAACACGACCTACGACGAGAACGACCCCGTCAACGTCGCCACGCGGATGCTCTACGAGCGCGGCGTCAACGTCGTCTTCTCGGCCGGCAACGCCGGGCCGGGCCTGCACACGCTCAACCCATACGCCGCCGCGCCGTGGGTCGTCTCGGTCGGCGCGCTCGACCAGCGCGGGCGCATCGCCACCTACTCCGCGCGCGGCGACTTCGGCAGCCGCACCTTCCGCCCCACGCTCGCCGCGCCCGGCACGGGCGTCGTCAGCCTGCGCGCCTCCGGGACGAACCTGACCGGGACGACCGCGCTCCCGGCCGACGTGAAGGGGCTCGCGCTGACCGAGCTTCCGTACTACACGACCGGCTCGGGCACTTCGTTCAGCGCGCCGGCGGTCGCCGGCACCATCGCGCTGATGCTCGAAGCCGACCCGACCTTAAGCCCCGCGCGCGTGCGCGACATACTACAGCGCACGGCCACGCCGCTCCCGCCCTACTATCAGCACGAGGTCGGCGCGGGCGCTCTGAACGCGCACGCGGCCGTGCTACAGGCAGCCTTCCCCTCGCGCCGCATCGGCCTCTTCCGCGCGGTGATGAACCGCGGGCAGGTCACGTTCGTCAAAGACCCGGAGCAAATCTTCTCGGGCACGGTCAACCCGGGCGGCGCGGTCGAAGTGACGTTGAACGTCCCGGCCGAGGCCGTCTTCGCCTCGACCAACGTGGCGTGGGGGCCGATCATCACGACCAACGACCTCGGGCTCGCCACGCTCGACCCGCGCGGCAAGGTCGTCGGCGAGTCGAACTACCTGAATATGCCCGGCCTGACCGGCAAGCGCGAGCGGACGCTCGTCGGCTCGCCCGAGCGTGGCGCGTGGCGCGCGCGCGTCACGCACACGCTCTCGGTCGTCGCGACGCCGCAGGAGTTCGCCGGCGTCTTCGAGACGGCGCACGCCGTCTACGCGCCGATGGCCGACCTGACGGGGCTCGACGCCTTCACGCGCGACAACATCCGGCGCGCGGTCGCGTCGCTGGCGATGTGCCCGGACGCGGACGGCCTCTTCCGCCCCGGCGCGGCGGTGTCGCGCGCCGAGCTGGCCGAGGCGATGATTGTCGGCGCGCGCGTCCCGCAGTACGTGCCCGACACGCCGTCGTTCACCGACGTGAACGACACGACGACGATGAACTTCGCGGAGGGCGCGCAGCCGCTCTTCCCCGACGCCGTGCGCGGCGGGCAGTTCAGGCCGGACGAGCGCGTGACGCGCCTCGCCGCGACCGTCGTGCTCGTGCGCGCGGCGGGGCTCAAGGCGGAGGCCGAGTCGAAGGCGGGCGCGTTCCTCGGCTACACCGACGCGGCGTCCATCCCTTACGAGTGGCGCGGCTACGTGCAGGTGGCGGTGTCGAAGGGGCTCATCTCGTCCGCGATGCAGTTCAACCCGTCGGGCACCTTCACGCGCGCGGAGCTGGCGCGCGGCGTCGCCACCATCCTCCAGATGAACGTCGAAGAGTAGCGGCAGGCCGGAAGATTTCGGCGCGTGGAAGCGGGGAGGCGGCTTAACTTTAAAAGCCGCCTCCCCGTTTCCGCGTGGCCGACGCTTT
>JBEVKV010000020.1:0-21958 GCA_040509515.1 Pyrinomonadaceae bacterium
GGGCGGCCTTCGCTTCGGGGGCCGCCCCGCTCGTCCGGGTGTACGCTTTACGGCCTTGCCGGGAAGACGCCCTGCATCGCGATGCAGAAGTTGACGACCAGGTAGGGCATCATGTTGTTGTGCGGCAGGCTCCCGCCGGCGACCGAGAGCGTCTGCGGCGCCATCTGCGTGACGGCGGCGGGCGCGGCGTAGCGCGTCTCGCCCGCCCCGTAGAAGAAGTTGGCGGGCGACGCCTCGTTGACCACCTCCTCCGAGCAGTTGAAGGTGTGCGTGTGGACGGGTATCTCCGACTGGAGCAGCGTGACGAACTGGGAGCCGCCCTGCTGTCCGAGGAAGTACTGGGAGAGCCCCGACCCCTGCCCCTGATGAATGGGCGTGCTCCCCTGCAAGTTGGGCAGCGCGAAAGTCGACTTGCCGTCGCCGCCGTAGAAGGTGCCGAGCAGCGAGAAGAGAGCCGTGTTCTGCGATAGGGGCAAGAGCTGGCCGTTACACTGTGCCCAGCCCTTAGGGGCGAAGTTGAATCCGAACATGCGGATTTCGGCGACGAATGGGTCTGCCATTCTCTTTCCTCCTAAGTTTGGGTGGGGAAGACCCCGAAGAGCGAGATGATAAAGCTGATACAGAGGTAAGGCTGTATGTTTTCGTGCGGCTGCGAGCCGCCGATTGGCGATATCGACTGGTTGCTCATCGTGGTCAGCGACTCGTTGCTCGTGTAAATCTGCGCCGCGCCAGCCGCCGCCACGAGGCCGCCCGGCGTCTGCGAGTTCGCCAACACGGTCGAGGCGAGCAGCGCGTGCGTGTGGATGGGTATCTGATTGATCGTCAGCGTCACCGACTCGACTCCGGCCGCCTCGGCAAGCTGGAAAGTCTGGCCGGCGTTCGTGCCCGCGTGCATGGGGACGCGGCTCTGGAGGTTGGGGAGCGCGAAAGTCTCCTGGCCGTCGCCGCCGTAGGTGGTGCCGATAAGCGTGAACAGCGCGTCGTTCTCCGAGATGGGGATGAGCTGTCCGTCGCAGAACATCCAGCCGGCGGGGGCGAAACTGCCGGCGAACATTCTGATCTCTCCGATGTAGGGTTCGGGCATGTCGTTATCGTTCCTCCTCTAGTTCTGCGACGGGAAGATGCCCTGGAGGGCGATGGCGAAGTTGAGCACGAGGTAGGGCTGCTTGTTCTCGTGCGGCTGCGAGCCTCCGACGTTGCCGACGCTGGCCGCGTTCATCGTAATCAGGCTCGTCGCGTTGTTGTAGCTGTTCGCGACCGACTTCGCCAGGATGAAGCCGCTGCCGGGGTTGGGCGACGTGCCGGCGTTGTTCGTCACGTCCATGAAATGCAGGTGCGCGGGCATCTCGGACTGGGTCACCGTGTGCGCGTACTGGCCGGCGGTCTGGCCCTGGGTGAAGCCTGCGCCGACGTGCATGGGGATTTTGCCGCGGAAGTCGGGGAGCGCGAAGGTCGTCTGCCCGTTACCGCCGTACATCGTGCCGAGCAGCGAGAAGAGCGCCTGATTCTGATTGATGGGGAGGAACTGGCCATTGCAAAGGGCCCAGCCCTTGGGGGCATAGTTCCAGGAGATAATCTTTATCTCACCCAGAAAGGGTTCGGACATGGTTCACTCCTTAGCGTGTTTGCTGCGAGATCGTTGTCCAAATGGCTTGTTGGGGTCTGGCGGCCGGCGTGGTCGCCGGGGACGACGTTAGCTGATGAGCCGGTAAGTCTAGACCTGGGCGCACCCTGGGTTCTGGCGGTGTTTAGTCTTGGGAAAGCTTGCTCGCGAGGGACTTCAACTAGCGTGTGTCCGGTAAGCGAAGCGGCGAGAATTTTAACCCCGCTAAAAAGATTTTGCAAGAAGGATGTTTCCGATTTAACTGTTCCGAGCAATAAAGGTTGTCAGCGAGGGCGACCCTGACATACACTGCACTGCCCTTTGGCGGGGTGAAGGGTTTTAAACCCCCGCCGCCCACCCCAAAACAGCAGGAGCACAAAAAGACAATGCCCGTTACACGACGCAGTTTTCTGAGGTCGGGGGCGACGGCTGCCCTGACGGCCGTCGTCGCGCTCAAGGTCGCCCCTCTGGCGTTCGGCCAGATCGGCTCCAGACCCGACCCGACCCGCGACTTCCCCATCCCCTACGAGGCAAAGCAGAGCCCCCTCTTTACCTTCAAGCGCGAGACCTTCCAACCCTACGTCGGCGGCACGTTCCGCGTCCGCGCCGGCGCCCACGCAGTTGACATGACGCTGAAAGAAGTCCGCGGCTGTGAGGTCAGCGCGCGCGCGAGCAAGCTGACGAAGAAGTCGAGGCCGACGGACTGCTTCGCGCTCACCTTTACCGCCGACGAGGCGCTGACGGACCTGACCTCGATCTACGACTTCGAGCACGCCGCGCTCGGCAGCTTCGCGCTCTTCCTGACGCGACGCGACGGCCCGCGCGGCACGTACTTCTACGAGGCGGTCTTCAACCACGCCCTTTAAAACCCTCTCCACTTAAATACACCTCATGGGATTGAAACCCCGTTTACGCCCGCGGCGGCGTTTGCTCTCAGGTCGCCGCGGGCGCGCCGGGGTGCGTTTGGCGGCCGGCGCCGCCCCACAGGAGGAACGCTTCCGATGTCGAGCAGCGGCGGTGTGAGGTTCGAGACGGCCGGCGGGCGCGAGTTCATGCTCAGGCCGGCGACGCCCGAGGATTACGAGGAGATGGTCGGCGTCTACGCCAGCACGCGCGCGGCCGAGCTGGCGCAGGTGACGTGGTGGGACGACGCGCAGAAGCTCGCCTTCTGCCGGATGCAGTACGACGCGCAGAAGTCCGAGTACGACGCGCGCTTCCCGGACGCGCAGTACGACGTGATAGTGCTCGAAGGGCGGACGGCCGGGCGGCTCTGGGTCGGGCGCGACGACGTGGAGATCCGCATGCTCGACATCGTGCTGCTGCCGTGGGCGCAGGGTCAGGGCGTCGGCACCGTGCTCGTCCGCTCGCTCATCGAGGAGGCGCGCGCCACGGGCAAGCGCCTCCGCCACATGGTCTTCATCATGAACGAGGGCGCGCGCCGGCTCTACGAGCGGCTCGGCTTCGTGGTCTTCGAGGAGGCGGGCGGCACACACCTCCACATGGAGTGGCGTCCCGGGAGTGATGAGTGATAAGAAAAGGCAGCGGGATGTTCTTATCATTCATCACTTATCACTCATCACTCATCGCCGGCTTTGTAGAAGTTGAAGACGACCTCGTAGCGGAAGCCCTGCGGGTCGCGCGCGACGGGCACCATGAAGAGCAGCAGCTCGCCCATCGAAGGGTGTTCGAGCGTGAATGTGCCCTGATTGAGCATGATGTCGCCCGGCCCCCGGAAGAAGAGTGAGAAGCGCTCCATCTTCGACGGCTCGTTCGACTGCGGGTTGTAGTCTTTGACTTCGATCAGCTCAAGCTCGACCGGCCTCGGCGCAGGCGGTTCGAGGCGCACGCCGAACGTCGTGCCGAGGTGTTGCCTGAACTCCTCTGCGGTGGGTGTCGCGGCCATGTTCGTCTGTTCTCCGGGATTGGTGTCGGGCGCGGGCCGGCGGCGCGCGCCCTGAAAATTGCCGGAGCAAGATAGCACGCCCGGCACGCGCCGGCACGAGGCGGCGCGCCGCCGGAGGTGAAAGTCACGATGCGTTTCGACGACGCGCGCGCGGCCGGCCGCGCATTGGCCGCCGGCCTTGAAGGTTACAGAGGGCGCGTTGACGCCCTCGTGCTCGCGCTCGCCCGCGGCGGCGTCGGCGTGGGCTTCGAGGTCTCGAAGCAGCTCGGCCTCCCGCTCGACCTCGTCTGCCTGCGTCGCCTCCTCGTCCGGCGCGACGGGGTCGGAACCGCCTGCGTCGCGAGCGTCGCGGGCGTCACGTCCCTCGACGACGAAGTCATGACGGCGGCCGCCGCGTCCGCGAGCGCCGTCCCGACGACAGATGCCGGACTCGGGTATTTCATCGAAGACGCGCTCGCCGAGTTCGACGCGCGGGTACGCGCCTGCCGCGGTGAGCGCCCCGCGCTCGACCTTGCGGGCAAGACCGTCATCCTCGTCGACAACGGCGTCCGCACCGGCTCGACGGTGCTGGCGGCCGTCCGCGCCGTGCGCTCGCGCAAGCCCGCGCGCCTCGTGGGCGCCGCGCCGGTCGCCGACGCCGAAGCGCGCGCCACGGTCGCCTCGTCCGTCGAAGAGTTCGTCTGCCTCGCCACTCCCGAGCCCTTCGGCCACGTCGGCCTCTGGTACGCGGACTTCCGACGCCCCTCCGACGAAGAGATTCGCGCCATGCTCGACTCGAAAGGGTAAAGGGGAAGGGGGAAGGGTTGAAAGCATTCTCCCTTCCCCCTTCCCCTTTACCCTTTACCCTCAGAGCTTTCACCCTTCAACATCAAGAGTCCGGCGAGCAGCGCGAAGGGGCCGGCGGCGAGTATCCACATCATCGGCGCGAGCCCGTACCGCTCGGCGAACGCGCCGAGCGCGAACGGGACGAACGCGCCCGCGAGCCCGTAGACATTCCCCACGGTCATCACCATCCCGCTCCGGCCGGGAAACTCTTCGTAGAGCTTCGCCGACAGCACCGCGTACCAGCCCGCGTTCGCGAGCCCGAGCAGCCCGAGCAGCACCAGCTTCGCCGCGAACCCTTCGGCCAGCAGCAGCGCGGGGAAGAGCACGGCCACGACCGACGTGCTCACGCGCAGGTAACGCAGGCCGCGCACGCGTTCGAGCAGCGGCACGACCGCGATGTCGCCCGCCAGCCCGACCCACGTCCACACCGCGACCGCCAGAGCCGCGCGCGCCTCGCCCGCGCCGACCACGTCCACGAAGTAGAGCGCGAGGAAGCCGCGCAGCAGGTCGTACGTGAAGTCGCCCAACTCAAGCAGCACGAGCCAGCGCACCACACGCCGTCTGCGTAGCGCCCGCAGCGCCTCGCGCAAGCCCCCGACGAGCGCCGCGCCCGCGTGCCGCGCGGCCGCCGCAGGCGCGGGCGTCCCGAACGGCTGACGCCAGACGGCCGCGACCGCCAGCAGCATCAGCGCGCCCGCCGCGAGAAAGCCCCATCGCCAACTCACCCCCGCCCACACGCACGCGCCGACGAAGGCCGGCCCCGCCGAGTTGCCGACCGAGCCGGTCAGAGCCCATCGCGCCATGTTCTGCTCGCGCCGCGCGGGCTCGGCGTCCATCAGCGTCGCCTGCGACAGCCCGACGAACGCGCCCGACGCGGGGTTCGAGAGGACGGAGGCCGCGAGCAGCAGCCCGAAGCCCGGAGCCAGCCCGACGAGCAGCGTCCCCGCGGCGAAGACGACCCCGCCGCCGAGCACGAGCGCGCGCCTGCGCCAAACGTCGCCGAGGACGCCGAACACGGGCTCGACCAGGTTGCCGACGATGGGCGGCACGCTGAGGATGACGCCGACCTGCGTGTACGACAGGCGCAGGTCGTCGCGCATGAGCGGCCACGCCGCCTCGCGCACGCCGAAGACCAGCTCGTCAAGGAACTCGACGGCGAGCAGTGTGAAGACGAAGAGCGACAGGCCGCGCCGCGCGCCCGCGCGCGCGCGTGCCGTCTCTTGTGCGGATGACATGAACGGGAATTCTCCTTTCCACGGAAGCCGGGACGTTTTCGTTTCGTAGCGTCTGAAAACGTCCGGCCGTGGCGGAGGAATCCCCGAGCGCGCGAGCGCACGCCACAGACCCCTCGACACGCGCGCACCTGTGCGTGCGCCGCGCGCAGGTGCCGCGGTCGGGCTCGCCTCTGTGGCGGGGTCTTACCAGGGAGGGAAGCGTGTGTTCTCGCCTTTAAGCATGTGGCGTATTGCACACTCGGGTGGGCCGTAAGTCAAGAACATTTTTAACCTCTACGCGCCGGCGCGCGAGGAGCGGTTGCCGCGCACGCGCTCGGTCTCGGACTCGAAGACGTAGGAGAGCGACTTGTAGATGAGCTTCGCGCAGAGGAAGGCCGAGGCGCTGAAGCCCTCTACGTAGGAGTACTCGGTCAAATCCATCCCGACGACTCGACGTGAGCGCGCCAGCGTGCGGACGAGGCCGAGCACCTCGTACCAGCCGAGTCCGCCGGGCTCGGGCGTCCCCGTCTGCGCGACGAGCGAGGGGTCGAGCCCGTCGATGTCTATCGTGAGGTAGACGTTCTCGGTCAGCCCGGCGACGGCCTCCTCCCACCAGTCCGTGCGCCCCGCGATGTCCTTCGCCCAGAAGATGCGCGTCGGGAACTCGTCGAGCGAGCGCGCCTCGTCGGCCGAGATGGAGCGGATGCCGACCTGCACGGCCGGGAGTTTCAAATCGCGGACGACGCGCGCCATGATCGAGGCGTGCGAGTGCGGCGTGCCGTCGTAGGTGTCGCGCAAATCCGCGTGCGCGTCTATCTGTAAGACCGAGAGGTTCTCGTAGCGTTCGGCGTGCGCGCGGATGACGGGCGCGCTCACGGAGTGCTCGCCGCCGATCATGCAGACGAATTTGTCGGCCGCGATCAGCGCGCGCGCGCGCTCGTGCAGCGACTTCATCATCGCCTCGGGCGTCTCGGCCGGCGGCGTCACCTCGGTCGTGTGGATGCCGAGCCGGTAGACCTCCGCGTCGGTCTCCTCGTCGTACAGCTCCATGTTGCGCGAGGCGTCCACGATGGCCTCCGCGCCCGCGCCCGTCCCCGTGCCGTAAGAGACCGTGCCCTCGTAAGAGACGGGCCACACGACCACGCGCGCGCTCTCAAAGCTCGACAGCTCCTCGTCCTCGATGCCGCCGAAGTTCATCGGAAGGTTTGCTGATTCAGACATGCCCACAGTTTAGAATTCGCGACTGTGTGTGACAAGTGAGGAAAGCTTTGACGGCCGGTACCAGAGTCACAAACGAATAGCCAGTAGTCAGCAGAGGCTTCTACTGGCTACTGGCTACTGACTTCTGACTACTTCTTTTTCTTACGGCACTTCGACGGTCAGCTCTTTGCCCATGAAGGTGAAGTTGGGGCGCTTGCGGCCTTTCATGTATTTGGCGGCGGTCTGCGAGAGCGCGGTGACGAGGATGGGGAGCGCGATGGTCGGGTCGCAGGAGACGTAGGCCGTGGCCGCGCCGCGCTGGAGCTTGCCGAAGACGAGCGACTCGTCGTCGCTGTTGGGGCTGGTGCGGCCGTTGTGCGCGGGCTGTTCGGTCGAAATCTGGATGGCGTACTTGTGCCCGCGCGCGGGCGTCTTGATGATCTCGGAGGCCGACTCCATCTGCTGGACGTAGCTGCGGCTGGTTCCGCCGCCGAGGTTGATGACGCCCGTCACGCGCGAGCGCGCGCCGATCTGCATCAGGTCGAGCGTGTCCTGCGCGATGTCGAAGCAGAAGCTGTTCTTCTTCTCGAAGCGCGCGCCGGCGATGCCGACCGTGATCGAGCTGTCGGAGATGGTCGGGCAGAAGACGGGGATGCGCGCCTTGTAGGCCGAGGTCAGGATGCCGTCGTCGGTGGCGATCTCGGCCAGCTCGCGCCCCAGCAGGTGCAGGAACTCGCGCGTCGAGTAGGCGCGCGTCTGGTCGAGCTGGTTGGTGAAGCCGCCGACCCACTCGTTGGCCTCGCTGTACTCCTCCTCGCTGGCGAGCACGTCCCAGAGGCGGCTGATCTGCGAAGCCTCAAGCTCGGCGTCGGTCATCGAGGGGTGCGCCTGAAAGTGTTGCCGCCCGAGCGTCTCGTGCAAGTCCTGAAAGAGCATCGCGCCCGAGCAGACCATCACGTCCACGAAGCGGTTCTTGATGACGTAGGCGAGGAGCCGGCGCATCCCCGCGGGGATGAGCGCGCCGTTGGCCGCGACGACCACGGTCGTGTTGTCGCCGAGCATGTCGAGCCAGATGCGGTGCGCCTCCGCGAGCTGTCGCGCTCCTAGCCCGGCTCCCTCCATCTTCTCAAGGAGGCCGGCGACCGAGCGGTCGCGGTCGACCTGCACGGGCCTGATCGGGGCGGTGAGATACTTCGTGGCTCGCGGTTTACGTTGGGTGACCATTTTCGATCCTTTGGTGAATGGTAAATAGCGAATCGTAAATGGTGGCGGGGGCCGGCGGCCGCTTGCCACTCACCACTCACCACCTGCTATTTACCGCCTACGGCGCTTCTCCTCGGGCTCGCCGTTGACGGCGAGGTAGGTGTAGGCGTTGATGCGCGACTCGTAGGACTCGACCATCTCGGCGCCCTCGGCCTCGGAGAGGTCGCCGCGCTTGACGCGCTGCGCGACGAGGCGGCGGAACCCCTCGTGGAGCTGGCCGGGCTCGTAGCGCGCGCGGCTGAGCGCCTCGCCCACGGTCGTCCCCTTGACGACCTTCTTGATCAGGTAGCCGTCCTCGTCGATGTGAATGTGCGCCTCGTTCGGCGCGCCGAAGAGGTTGTGGTTGTTGCCCATCACCTCTTGATAGGCGCCGACGAGCATGAGCGCGATGTAGTAGGGCTCGCCCTCGATGAGCGAGTGCAGCTCCAGAACCTGCTTCACGTCGTGCAGGTCTACGAACTTGTCGACCACGCCGTCCGAGTCGCATGTGATGTCGCAGAGCGTCGCGTACTCGGTCGGCGGCTTGTTCAGGCGGTGAACGGGGATGATGGGGAAGAGCTGGTCGATGGCCCAGTGGTCGGGCACCGAGCGGAAGACCGAGAAGTTCGTCAGGTACTTGGCGCGCAGCAGCCGCCGCAGCTCCGTAAACTCCTCGGAGACGTACTTGGCCATCTGCGCGTGCTTGTCGGCGCGCTCGCACACGTCCCAGAACAAGACCTCGCCCTTCGCGCGGTCTTCGAGCGTGATGAGCCCGAGGTTGAAGAGCGTGAACAGCTCGTCGCGGTGTTCGAGCGCGTCGTGGTAGAACTCGCGGTAGTTCTTGACCGTGATCGTCTCGCGCAGATCGGCCAGCTCGATGACGACCTGCGGGTCGTCGTCGTCCACCTCGATGGGCGTGATGTCCTCGACCACGGTCTCGATCTCGCTCAAGACGTTCGTGACGAGGATGGCGTGGTAGGCCGAGAGGTACCGGCCCGACTCCTGAATGATGGTCGGGTGCGGGACGTTCTCGTCGTCGCAGACCTGCATGATGGTGTAGACGACGTCGTTGGCGAACTCCTGCGCCGTGTAGTTGGCGGAGGAGTCGAAGGCGGTCTTCGAGCCGTCGTAGTCGACGGCCATCCCGCCGCCCACGTCCAAGAGGTCGATGGGCACCTTCATCTGGACGATCTTGGCGTAGACGCGCGCGGCCTCCTTCATCGCGTTCTTGATGCGCTTGATGTCGGTGAGCTGCGAGCCGATGTGGAAGTGCAGGAGCTTGAGCATGTCGATGCGCCCCGACTCCTGCACGCGGCGGATGGTCTCAAGGATTTCCGTCGTCGTCAGGCCGAACTTGGCCGCCTCGCCGCCCGACTTCTCCCAGCGCCCGGAGCCCTTCGAGTAGAGCTTGACGCGCAAGCCTATCATCGGCAGGTCGCCGCTCTCATAGCGGTCGGCCATCTTGAGCACATGGTCAAGCTCGTTCAACTTCTCGATGACGATGACGACGCGCTTGCCGGAGCGCGCGCCGAGGAAGGCCAGCTCGATGAACTCCTCGTCCTTGAAGCCGTTCAGGACGAGCAGGCTGTCGCCCGACTGCTCCATCGCGAGCGCGCCGTACAGCTCGGCCTTCGAGCCGGCTTCGAGCCCGAAGTCGTAGCGCGAGCCCTCGCGCAGGTACTCCTCGACGACCGCCCGGTTCTGGTTGACCTTCATCGGGTAGACGCACATGTGCGAGCCCTGATACTCGTACTCGCGTATCGAGTTGCGGAAGGCGCGCTGGAGCTTTCTGACCTGCCCGGCGATGAGCTGCGGGAAGCGGAGCAGCACCGGCGTCTGGATGCCCCGGCGGCGCAGGTCGTCGATGATCTCGCGCACGTCGGCCGCGCGGTTCTGGTCCGAATCAGAAGGGTGGACGACAAGGTTGCCCTTGCGATTGATGCCGAAGTAGCCGGCCCCCCAGTTCTCTATGCCGTAGGTCTCAAGCGTCTGTTCGATGGCCGTGGTCAACTTCTAGCTCTCCTGCCTCCCTGTGGGTTCGCGCGTTTTGGACAAACTTAGCGTGGGTCAGCCTCCTCCTCGGTCGGCCTGTGCGGTTGAAGACATCTGGATTGGACTTACTTAAGCGCGCAATTTAACACTAAAAGCGGGGGGCGGTCAAAAACTATTTTTTTCGGGCGGCGCGCGCCGGCCCGGGCGCTAAACGCCGTGCGAAAAAGATTTAAGCCGGGGGGGCGCTTCGCGGCGCGCGGGGGATGGGGCGGCGCGCGCGTGTGTCGCTTGACGGCGGGCGCGTGGGCGCGGCTATAATGCCTGCTTTTTACGGCGTCTTGAACTCGAATGACGCATAGCCCGCTCTCGTTTCCGCCGCACCGCCGCCGCCGCCGAAGGGCGGCCGACACCTTCCACCCCCTTAAAAAGCAGATTCAGGAGAAATCATGGACGCAAAAGCGGTCTTGAAGTATGCGGAAGACCACGAGGCGAAGTTCGTCTCGGTACGTTTCACCGATTTGGTCGGGGCCTGGCACCACCTGACCTACCCGCTCCACGAGCTGGACGAGGGCTCGTTCGAGGACGGCTTCGGCTTCGACGCCTCGTCGCTGCGCGGCTGGGCCTCGATTCACGAGTCGGACATGCTGCTCATCCCGGACGCGTCGCGCGTCTGGATGGACCCGTTCTCGGAGGAGCCGACGCTGACGGTCATCGCCAACGCGGTCGACCCGATCACGAAGGAGGGTTACGGCCTCGACCCGCGCTCGGTCGCGCAGCGCGCCGAAAGCTACCTCCGCTTCACCGGCATCGCCGACACGGTCAACTTCGGCCCCGAGGCCGAGTTCTTCATCTTCGACGGCATCGAGGTGAACAACGAGCCTCACCACAGCAGCTACCGCATTCACTCCGACGAAGGGCCGTGGAGTTCCGGCCGCGCCGAGGACGACTTCCGCGGGCCGAACCTCGGCTACCGCATCCGCAACAAGGAGGGCTACGTCCCCGTGCCCCCCGCGGACTCGCTCTCTGATTTGCGCTCGGAGATTTCGCTCACGCTCGAACAGTGCGGCATCACGGTCGAGTGCCACCACCACGAGGTCGCGACCGCCGGTCAGTGCGAGATCGACTTCCGCTTCTCGACGATGCTCGGCACCGCCGACAACCTGCAAATCTTCAAGTACGTCGTCCGCAACGTCGCGCACCAGTACGGCAAGGCGGCGACCTTCATGCCCAAGCCGATGTACGGCGACAACGGCTCGGGGATGCACTGTCACCAGAGTTTGTGGAAGGGCGAGAAGCCGCTGTTCGCGGGCGACGGCTACGCCGGGCTCTCCGACATGGCGCGCTGGTACATCGGCGGTCTCCTGAAGCACGCGGCGGCGGTCGTGGCCTTCGCCGCGCCGACGACGAACAGCTACAAGCGGCTCGTCCCGGGCTTCGAGGCTCCGGTCAACCTCGCCTACTCGGCGCGGAACCGCTCGGCCGCCATCCGCATCCCGATGTTCTCGACGAGCCCGAAGCTCAAGCGGCTTGAGTTCCGTCCGCCCGACCCGTCTTGCAACCCGTACCTCGCCTTCTCGGCGATGCTGATGGCGGGCCTCGACGGCGTACAGAACCGCATCGACCCGGGCGAGCCGCTCGACAAGGACATCTACGACCTCGCGCCCGAGGAGCTGAAGAACGTGCCGTCATTGCCCGGCTCGCTCGACGAGTCGCTCAAGGCTCTGGAGAACGACCACGAGTTCCTGCTCAAGGGCGAGGTCTTCACGCCGCAGCTCATCGACCGCTGGATCACCTACAAGCGCGAGAAGGAGATCAACCCCATGCGGATGCGCCCGCACCCGCTGGAGTACGCGCTCTACTTCGACATCTGATGAAGAGTAGACAGTAGAGAGTAGACAGTCGTCAGTAGAAAACCCTTCGTCGGAAGCCGGTCGTGATTGTAAGTGTCAACGACCGCTCCGCGGAGGGTTTTTCTACTGCCCGCCGTCTTGCTGGTAACATGTTGACGCCGTGGCACCGCCGGACGAGAAAATCGAATCGCTCATTCGAGAGCTGCCCGACCCCGAGGGCGCGCGCCACTTCTACGAGCGCGCCACCGCGGCGCACGCGCGCGCCGCACGCGCCTTCGAGCGCGACGAGGGGCTGCTGGCCGACGCGCTGACGCTCGCGGCGTGGAGCCCCCTGCTGGCGACGACGCTCGAACAGAACCCGGAGCTCCTGAGCTGGCTCGCGCGGGAGCGCGCCGACGCGCGCGTGCGTGCGACCGAGGAGTCGCGCGAGTCGCTCGCGCGCTTCGCGCTCACGCACACGCAAGTCAACGCGCAGGTGCAGCTCGCGCGCTTCCGGCGGCGCGAGTTGTTGCGCGTCTACCTCCACGACATACGCCGCGCCACCACGCTCGTCGAGACGACCGAGGAGCTTTCCAACCTCGCCGACGCCGCGCTCGTCCACGCGCTCTCGCTCGCGCGCCAGGAGCTTGAGAACCTCTACGGCGCGCCGCAGTGCACGGACGGGCGCGGACGCAAGAAGACGGCCGAGGTCGCCATCGTCGCGCTCGGCAAGCTCGGCTCGCGCGAGCTGAACTACTCTTCCGACATCGACCTGCTCTTCCTCTACTCGGACGACGGCGAGACCTCGGGCACCGGCTCGCGCGGCGCGACGACCAACCGCGAGTTCTTCGTCAAGCTGGCAGAGCGCGCCGCGCGCATCGTCGGCGGGAGCGCGGGCGGCGAGGGCGCGGCCTACCGCGTAGACCTCCGCCTGCGCCCGCACGGCCGCGACGGCGCGCTCGCCGTCTCGCTCGACGAAGCCCTGCGCTACTACCGCACGAAGGCGCACGCGTGGGAGCTTCAGGCGCTCATCCGCTCGCGCGCGGCCGCGGGCTCGCCGGCGCTCTTCGCGCGCTTCGCCGACGAGTTGCGCGCGAGCGTCTACCGCGCCGAGCAGACGGTCGCGCAGGCGCTCGCCGACGTGCGGCTCGCCAAGCAGAAGATAGACCGCTTCCACTCGGAAGAGTCGCGCGGCTTCAACGTCAAGCTCGGCCGCGGCGGCATACGCGAGATCGAGTTCATCGCGCAGGCGCTCCAACTCGCGCACGGCGGGCGCGACGCGTGGCTGCAAGCGCCGCACACGCTCATCTCGCTCGGGCGGCTCGCCGACCGCGGCCTCATCACCGAGCGCGAGCGCAGCGAGCTGTCCGACGCCTACGACTTCCTGCGCACCGTCGAGCACCGCCTACAGATGGAGCACGGCCTGCAGACGCACGCCGTCCCCGACGACGCGGCGCGCCGCCGCCTGCTCGCGCGCCGGATGTACTTCGCGCCGCCGCACGCGCTCGAAGAGTTTGACGGGACGCTCGCGCGGCACACCGACGCCGTCTCGCGCGCCTTCCGCCGCGTCTTTGAAGTCGAGGGAGAAAGTCGGGTCTTCGGGAAAGGGCGGGTTGAAAGTCTGCCGCGCACCGCCGCGTCCGCCGCGCACGCTTCGACAGACGCCGCCGAGTCCGGTTCGTCAGCCGAAGCCGAAGCCGCGCGAGACGTGGGCGCGACCCACGCGCGGGTCGCGGAGGTCGCGCCGGACGAGAGCGCCTCGTCGGCACAGGCGCGCGCGGCGGCCGTCGTCTTCGCGCGGCGGCTCGCGGGCGCGCAAGTCGCGGAAGGGAAGAGTTACACGGAGGAGGGGGTCGAGCGCCTTCTGCGCGACGAGGCGTCGCGCTGCACGAACACGCGGCGCGCGCTACAGCTCGTCGCGCGCGTCGCCGCGTCGCTCGAAAAGTCGGGCGACGCGGGCGGCGCGGCGACCCGCGTCGCGCCGGCGTTCTGGGACGAAGGAAGCGCGCCGTCGGAGCGCGCTTTGCGCGAGCTGGTGCGCCTGTGCGGCGTGTCCGAGTATTTCGGCGAGATGTTGACGGCGAACCCCGCGCTCGTCGCCTCGGTCGTGACGCCGGTCGAGACGGTCGCGGCGCGCGACCAGCGTGCTCTTTTGCGCGCGGCCGTTGACGCCGAGCGCACCTTCGGAGGCGAGCTGGCGGCGCTGCGGCGCGCGTGGACTCACCTCGTCGCCGAGATAGGCGCGCGCGACGCGGCGGGCGACCTCACGCTCGCGGAGTCGAACGCGCTCCAGACTTCGCTCGCGGCGGCGAGCATCAACACGGGGCTGCTCGTCGCGCGGCGCGAGATGGCGCGGCGCTACGGGCGGCTCGCGGCGGGGCCGCGCCTCGCGGCGCTCGCGCTCGGGCGGCTGGCGAGCGGCGGGGTGGACTACGGCTCCGACCTCGACCTCGTGCTCGTCTACGACGAGGACGTGCGCTCGCCCGTCGAAGGGCTGACGTGCGAGCAGGCTTACGCGCGGATGGTCGAGCTGCTGGTCAACGCGCTCTCAAGCTTCACGCGCGACGGCCACCTCTACCGCGTCGATCTGCGCCTGCGCCCCGACGGGAAGAACGGCCCGCTCGCGTCGCCCGCGCGCGCCTTCGTCGAGTACGTGCGTACGCGCGCGGAGGTCTGGGAGTGGCTCGCGCACGTCAAGCTGCGCGCAGTGGCGGGCGATCAGGAGTTCGGGCGCGCGGTCGAGTCGCGCGCGCGCGCCGCCGTGCACGAGGGGGCGGCGGCCGCCGGCCCGGCCCAGCTCGCGGCCGAGACGCGGCGCGTGCGCGAGCGCCTTGCGCGCGAGCGCGGCGCCGAGCGCGGCAACGACATCAAGTACGGGCGCGGCGGGATGCTCGACGTGTACTTCGCCGCGCGCTTCCTGCAACTGCGCGACCGGCTGCCCGACGACGAGGGCGACCGCTCGACGCGCGCCACCCTGCAACGCCTGCTCGACGCGGGCTCGCTCCGCCGCGAAGACTTCGACGCGCTCTGCGGCGGCTACACGCTGCTCCGGCGGCTCGACCACGAGCTGCGCCTGCTCGCCGGCCGCTCGACGCGGCTGCCCACGGCCGAAGACCACCCCGTGCTGCGCGACCTCGCGCGCCGCACAGGCCACGCCGCGCCCGCCGCGCTCACCTCAGAACTTCAGGAACGCATGGCCGCCGTCCGCGCCGCCTACGAAAGAATCACGACGGGGAATTAACCAACGCAGACACGACCGGAAGAATTTGAAATCTGAAATCTGAAATTTCAGATTCTCTGAGTCGGAGGCGGGCTACTTCGGCCGGTCGTTCTTGACGACTGCGCCCTCCTTCATCACGAAGAAGACGCGCTCGGTCTGCCGTATGTCCTGAAGGGGGTCGCCGGGGACGGCGACGAGGTCGGCGAGCTTGCCGGCTTCGAGCGTGCCGAGTCGGTCTGAGACGCCGAGCAGTTCGGCGACGACCGAAGTGGCGGAACGCAACGCCGCGGCCGGCGTCATGCCGAGCCTGACCATGTGGCGGAACTCCTCGGCGTTGCGCCCGTGCGTGAAGACGCCCGCGTCCGTGCCGAAGGCGATGCGGACTTGCTTCTGCACGGCGCGGCGGAACATCTGGTCGCGGCTGGCGAGCGCCGCCCGCGCCTTCGCTTCGACCGCCGGGGGGAGGTACGAGCCCTTCTCCAGCTTCTCGCGCAAGCCCTCGCCCGCCATCAGCGTCGGCACCAGGAACGTCCCGCGCTGCTTCATTAAGTCCAGCGCCTCTTCGTCGAGGAACGAGCCGTGCTCGACGGAGTCGATCCCGGCGCGGACGGCGCGCTTCGCGCCCTCGGCCCCGTGCGCGTGCGCGGCCGCCTTCCGCCCGCGCGCGTGCGCTTCGTCGACGAGCGCGTCCAGCTCGGCTTGCGTCAACTGTGGCGCGCGCACGTCGTCGTTCAGCGAGAGCACGCCGCCCGTGGCGCAGACCTTGATCACGTCCGCGCCGTCTTTGATGTTGAGTCGAACCGCGGCGCGCACCGCGTCGGGGCCGTCGGCGACCGCCGCCGCGATGCCGGAGCGGCGGTCGAAGACGTCGGGGCGATAGCCGTTGGTCGGGTCGCAGTGTCCGCCGGTCGCGCCGATGGCGCGCACGGAGACGAGCATCCGCGGCCCCGAAATCTTTCCGCCGCGCGCGGCGTTGCGGAGCCCCACGTCAACGAAGTCGCCCGAGCCCAAATCCCTGACGGTCGTAAAGCCCGCCATCAGCGTCAGTCGCGCGTAAACGCTCGCGTCGAGCGCCTGCTCGGCGGCAGACTTCTTGAGCGCGTCCAGCTCGTCCTGCTTCCAGTCGTCGCTGGCCTCGCCCGACAGGTGCGTGTGCGCGTCCATGAAGCCGGGCAGGAGCGTGGCGTCGCCGAGGTCTATCACCTCCGCGCCCGCCGGCACCGCCGCGTTCGGGCCGGCGGCCACGATGCGGCCGCCCGCGACGACCACCACGCCGGGCGAGACGACGCGCTCGCCGTGACCGTCGAACATCCGCGCCGCGCGGACGACGACTGTCCGCGTCTGACTTTGCACGCCGCCCTGCGCGAAGACTTCGGTGCAGGCGGACAGGAGTGTGAGAAGCAGGACGCAAGCGCGACCGAGTTTCATCGGAGACCTCCAAGTCGTGTGATGTGTGAACGCCGAGACAGTAAGCGCCGCGCGCGCGGCGACCGGGGCGGCCGTCTACGCCGTGCGCGGCGCGGGCGAGGTCTGTTCGTGCCAGCAGCGCGTGCAGAAGAGGTGGCGCGCGGCGCGCTCGGCCGGCGTGAAGTCGGACGCGGCGGGGAGGCGCGTGGCGAGGTCGCGCTCGTCCTCGCTCAGCTCGTACCAGGCTTTGAGTGGGCCTTCGCCGCAACGCGGGCAGCGCCCCTCGCCCTGCGTGCTCGTCGCGTAATCCGTGTCGCTCATGGCCTCCCCCTCGCGCCGCAAGTCGCGCGCCCGGCGGGTTTGGGAAAGCCGCGGGCGGCGGGTTAATATCGCCCACGTCTTTAACACACCCACGGCCGAAAGAGAAAGCCCTCCGAGAACGCCATGACGAAGAACGCCCGCACGCTCGCGGCACTGGCGCTGCTCCTGCTCTCGCTCTGCGCGCACGCCGCTTCGGCGCAGGAGCGCGCCGACCGCTTCGACTTCTACGCGCGCGGCCCGTACCGCCAGCAGGTGCCGCGCCCGCAGACGCTGCTGCGCTACGACGTGGGCGAGTTCCACACCAACTACGCGATGATGGAGCGCGTCCTCGACGCCGTCGCGCGCGCCGCGCCAGACCGCGTGCGCGTCTTCGACATCGGGCTCACCAACGAGTACCGGATGCAGCACGTCGTCGCCGTCTCCGCGCCCGAGAACATCGCGCGGCTCGACGAGATTAAGTCCAACCTCAGACGGCTCGCAGACCCGCGCACGCTCACGGAGTCGGAGGCGCGGCAACTCGCCTCCAACACGCCGGTCGCGCTCTGGCTCCAGTACACGATTCACGGCAACGAGTCGGCCTCGTTCGAGGCGATGATGCAGGTGCTCTACCAACTCGCGGCCTCGGACGAGCCGGCGACGCTCGATATCCTCAAGAACAGCGTCGCGCTGATTAACGTCTGCGCCAACCCCGACGGGCACGAGCGCTTCGTCACCTGGTACAACTCCTTCGGCGTCGGCGACCCGAGCCCGTCGGCCGCGGAGCACGACGAACCGTGGTCGGTCTACGGCCGGGTCAACCGCTACCGCTTCGACCTCAACCGCGACAACATCGCCACCTCGCAGGCCGAGACGCGCAACATGCAGCGCGCCTTCCTCGACTGGAACCCGCAGGTCGCCGTCGACCACCACGGCCAGCCCTCGCAGTTCTTCTTCCCGCCGGCCGCGCTGCCCGTGAACCCGAACCTGCCGCCCGGGCAGACCGAGCGTTGGCTGACGGCCTTCGGGCGCGCCAACGCCGCGCAGTTCGACCAGCGCAACTGGGACTTCTACGTCCGCGACATCTTCGACCTTTTCTACCCGGGCTACTGGGACTCTTGGCCGGCGCTGAGCGGCGCGACGGGGATGACCTACGAGACGGACTCGGGCGGCTGGAAGGGCCTGCGCTGGCGGCGCGACGACGAGACCATCGTCACGATGCGCTCGGGGATCGCCAAGCACTTCGTCGCGTCTCTGACGACGCTCGCCACGGCCGCCGCGAACCGCGAGGAGCGGCTGCGCGACTTCTACGAGTTCAAGCGGAGCGCGGTCGAAGAGGGAAGGACGGGACGCGTCCGCCGGTTCGTCATCCTCCCCGGCCGCGACCCCGGCCGCGCGGCCGAGCTAATCGAGAACCTCCTGCGCGCGGGCGTCGAAGTCAGGCGCGCGAGTGCGCCGTTCCGCTCGGCGCGCGCGCACGACTACTCGGGCAAGGACTCGCCCGCCTCGCCGCGCGACTTCCCCGCGGGCGCTTACGTCGTAGACCTCGCGCAGCCGCAGAAGCGCATCGCCAAGGCGCTGCTCGAAGTCCACACGGCGCAGGACGACGCCTTCCAGCGCGAACAGCTCGCGCGCTTCGCGCGCAACGAGCGGCGCGGGCGCGGCGGGCTCAAAGAAGAGTACGGCTTCTACGACGTGACCGCGTGGTCGTTACCCTTAGCCTTCGGCGTCGAGGCTTTCTGGACTGAAGACGACGCGGCGGTTCAGGGCACGCCCGAGCGCCTGCCGCCGCCACCGTTGGCCGGCTCGCAGACGACGACGGAGGGCGTCGTCACCATCCGGGAGGCTTTCCTGACGCCCAGCGTGCTCGGGTCGGCCATCGCCCCCCACGGCAGCGTGACGGGGCGCGCGCAGGTCGCGTACATCATCCCCTACGAGTCGAACGGCGCGGCCTCGCTCACCTTCCGTTTGCTGCGCGAGGGCTTCAAACTCGCGGTCTCGACCAAGCCTTTGAGCGCGGGCGGGCGCGAGTGGCCGCGCGGGACGGTGGTGGCGCGCGTCTCGCGCAACCCGGAAAGTTTGCACGAGCGCGTCGCGGCGCTCGCGCGCGAGACGGGCGTCGAGGTGGCGGCCGTCGGCACGGGCTTCCCCGAGACGGGCGAGACCGGCGTCGGCTCAGAGACGGTCGTCTCCTTGCGCCGCCCGAAGATCATCGTCGCGGCGGACGAGCCCGTCAGCACCACGGGCTACGGCGCGATGTGGTGGACGTTCGACCGCATGGGCGTGGACTTCACGCCGATGACGATTGACGCCATCAAGCGCGCGCGGCTCGACGACTACAACGTCATCATCCTGCCCGACGGCTCGGCCGGGCGCTACTTCGCGGCCTTCGGCAAGGGCGGCGTGGACACTTTGCGCGCCTGGGTCGAGCGCGGCGGCACGCTCGTCTTGGTCAAGGGCGCGGCCGTCTTCGGCGCGCTCAAGGACGTGAACTTGACCTCGGCGCGTCTCGTCGGGAGCGACGACGACGACCAGAAGCCCGAGCCGGGCGGGGCGGCACAGCCCGCGCCTTCCGCCACGCCGACGCCGACGCCGGCCGACGCGCAGGCGCAGTCGGCGCAGCGCCGGGGCCGGCGCGACACCCAAGCCTCGACCTCGACGCCCGAGCAGGCCGAGGTCACTTCGGCGCAGACCGAGAAGATGGAGGGCGCGGCCCCCGACCTGCCGCCGATTGCTTCGCCTTCGGCGCGGCCGGGGCGCGTGCCCGAGGCCGTGCCGGGCGCGATCATGCGCGCCACCATCGACCGCCGCGCGCCGCTCACCTACGGCTACGAGCAGGACAGCCTGCCGGTGCTCGTCGACTCGGCCTACTTCTTCCGGCCGTCGAAGGAGGGGACGAACGCGGTCGTCTTCTCGTCGGACGCGGCGCGCCCGCTCCACGTCGCGGGCTTCGTCTGGCCGACGACCGAAAGCCTGCTGCGCGGCACGGCCTACGTCATCGACGAGCCCGCGGGGCGCGGCCACGTCGTGCTCTTCGCGGAAGACCCGAACTTCCGCGCCATCTGGCGCTCGACCACGCGCCTCTTCTTCAACTCGTTCCTTTTCCAACCAATCTTTTGAGGGGTAATAAGTGATAAGTGATGAGTGATAAGTTTAAGCAACTCTCATCACTTATCACTCATCACTTATCACTTATGTTTCAGGTCAGGGCGGCTTTCAGCGAGCAGGTCGAGTGGCGGACGAGCGCCGAGGCGGCGCGCGCCTTCTTCGACGACCTCAAGAACTTCGTCGAGCTGATGCCCGGCGTCGAGCGCATCACGGCGGAGGCCGGCGGCATCGCGCGCTGGCTCATACGGGCGGAGGTTCCGGTCGTCGGGGCCATCCGGCAGGCGTTCGCCGTCTCGAAGGCCGTGGACGAGCCGGCGCGCATCGAGTGGAGCCCGGCCGAAGGCGAGAGCAAGAACTTTCTGCGCTACGTCGCCACCTTCGAGCCGCGCGGGGACACGACGCGCATCCGCATCGAGCAGCGCGTCGAGCTGCGCCGCACACACGCGCGCGAGCTGCACACGCTGGCGGGCCTCGCCGGCGAGAGCCGCCTCAGCGCCGCCCTCCAGAAGGGCGTCACCGAGATGCTCCAATCCTTCCTCCAGCGCGCCCGCACACGTTTAGAAAAGTAAGGGTAAAGGGTAAAGGGGAAGGGGGAAGGGATGAAGGCAAGCGTGCCTCCTGTCCCTTCCCCCTTCCCCTTTACCCCTTACCCCTACTCTTAAAACCTGAACCCGATGCCGGCGGTGACTTGCAGGTTGTGGCGCAGTTCGGCCGGCTGGCGTCCGGGCGGGGTGGAGAGGAAGAAGTTCGTGGCGTCGCGCTCGGGGTAGCGGATCATCGTGTCGCCCACGTCGAAGCGCGTGAAGAGGCGCTCGGACGGGTAGAACTCAAGGACGCCGCCCGCGTCGAACGAGAAGTACGTCCGGCCCCTGCCCTCGAAGGTCGGGAAGAAGAACGTCTGACCCCCGAAGGTGAACGTGTCGACGCCCGTAACGCGCGCGACGTTGCTGAAGTGCATGAAGCCGGGGCGCGCCTTGGCAAAGACGCCGAAGCGTTCGTACCGCCGGCCGTACTTGACGCCCGCCTGAAACTGCGAGGGGTAGCCGCCGATTGTCGTGCTGATGCCGTAGCGGCGGCGCGGGTAGAAGTTGCCCTCGGCCTCGACGGCGAGGTTGTCCGTGATGTTGAAGCCGACGCGCAGGCCGCCGCCCGCCTCGGCGTTCGACCCCTCGTCGAAGGGCGCGAACGACGGCGCGCCGAAGTCCGACGGCGAGAGGTTGAGCACGAACGACGAGAACTGCACGCCGACCTCGAAGCGCCGCACGCGCTCGCGCGGCGTGGAAGTCCGGGCCGCGCCGCCGCCGCCGTCATCGTCATTCCCGCCGAGGCGGAAGCCGACGCCCGCCGTGAACTGGAAGTTGTGCCCGACTTCGCCGCGCGCGGTTCCGACCGAGGGCTGAAACGTACCGGGCGCGGGCACGATGTCCGCGTGGTCGCCGTAGCGAATCATCGTGTCGCCCGCGTCGAAGCGCACGAGCGTGCGGCGCGAGGGGTAGAACTCAAGCACCGCGCCCACGTCCATCGAGAAGTGCGTCTTGCGCTCGCGGACGTAGTCGAACGCGTTGAAGACGCCCCCGCCGACCGCGACGGGTCTGAGCGTCTCGCCGAAGCTGACGAGGCCCGGGCGCGCCTTCGCGAAGAGGCCGAAGGTGTTCCAGCGCTTGCCGGCCTTGACGCCGAACTGCGCCTGCTGCGCCGGGCCGCCCGTAAGCGGTCGCCTCTGCGTGCCGCCCGTGTAGACGTTCCCCTCGGCCTCTACGGCGAAGTAGTCGTTGAAATTGTAGGTGGCGCGCGCGCCGAAGCCGACGGTGTTCTCGGTGCCGCCCGCCGGCGTGTGGTTGATCGAGAGCGAGGTGTACTGGACGCCGACCTCGACCTTCGGCGCGTCGCGCTCCTGCGCGCGCGCGGGCGACGCGCAGGCGAGCAGGGCGAGTACGAAGGCGGCTTGCGTGAAGAGGGCGCGGGTTTTCATCGCGAGTGTTTCTCCTTGTGTCCTGTCCGGCCGTCGAGTAGGCACACGGGGGCCGTGGGGCCCCCCGGGGGGTGGGGGCCGCATGGCCCTGGGGGTCTGACGCCGGCCGGTCGCGGGGGCGTTAATATGGTGTGTGGGGGAAAAGG
>JBEVKV010000021.1:0-3511 GCA_040509515.1 Pyrinomonadaceae bacterium
GCCGCGAGAAAAAATTGTCGGCGCGGCTTTCGGCGCGCGTTCGGGTGTCGCTAGACTCGGCACACGTTGGGAGTTAGGATGTGCGGCACGCTCTTGCTGAAGAATCTATCCCGCCCGGACAAAGTCGTCCGAACCGAAGGACAAACGAAGATGAGAACAACGCTGAGACTGTCGGCCGTCGTACTGGGTTTGGTGCTGGTGTCGGCCGCCGCCGCGCGCGCGCAGACGGGCGCGCCGGCCCTCTGGACGCCGGAGTTGCAGATCAAGGTCAGGGCCGTCGGCTCGCCGCGCGTGTCGCCCGACGGGAGGCGCGTCGTCTACACCGTCAGCGACCCGGTGACTACGTCAGACCGGAGCGAGTACGTCACGCAAATCTGGATGGCGACCGCCGACGGCAAAGAGAACTTTCAGCTCACCTTCGGCGACAAGTCTTCGTCCAACCCGAAGTGGTCGCCCGACGGCACGCTCGTCGCCTTCACGTCGAGCCGCAAGGAGAACAAAAACAACCTCTACCTGCTGCGCGCCTCGGGCGGCGAGGCCGAGCCGCTGACCGACGTGAAGTCCGCCGTCTCGGACTTCGAGTGGTCGCCCGACGGCCGCTCGATAGCCTTCGCGATGACCGACCCGAAGACCGACGAGGAGGAGAAGAACGACAAGTCGAAGAACGATTTCCGCTGGGTGGACGAGAACGTGAAGATGGCGCGGCTCTACGTCGTCCCCGTCCAAAGGGACGCCTCGGGCAAGCGCGAGACGCGGAGGCTGACCGCGGAGAACTACACCGTCGGCGGCTTCGACTGGTCGCCCGACGGCTCGCGTCTGGTCTTCAGCCACGCGCGGACGCCGGTGGCCAACGACTGGACGACCTCGGACATCTCGGTCGTCGAAGTGGCGACGGGCAAAGTCTCCGTCCTGTCCGCCACGCCGGCCGCGGAGACTTCGCCGGTCTTCTCGCCCGACGGCAAGTGGGTCGCCGCGCTCGTCAGCGACGTGCCGCCGCGCTGGGCGCAGAGCGGCCTGATTCAAATCTTCCCCGCGGGCGGCGGCGCACCCCGCGCGCTGTCGGCCTCCTACGACGGCCAGCCCGGCATCGCCGGCTGGTCGGCCGACGGCCGGCGCATCTACTTCAGCGAGGCGAAGGGGACGGGGACGCAGATTTATGCGGCGGACGTGGCGGCCGGCCGTGTTGAAGAGTTGAAGACGACGCCCGCCGTCTACGGCTCGATAAGTCTCAACAGTTCGGGGACGACCTTCGGCTTCCTGCGGCAGACGGCCGAAGCGCCGGCCGAGGCGTTCGTCGCCTCCGTCACGGACTTCGCGCCCGTGCAGGTCAGCCGCGCCAACGCCGACCTGAAGATGCCGCCGCTCGGCAAAACCGAGGTCGTCCGCTGGAAGTCTACGGACGGCAGAGAGATCGAAGGCTTGCTCACCTACCCCGTAGGCCACGGCGCGGGGAAACGCGTGCCGCTCATCCTGAACGTACACGGCGGCCCCGCCGGAGTCTTTCAGCAGACCTTCATCGGCGGGCGCGGCGTCTACCCGCTGGCGAGTTTCGCCTCGCGCGGCTACGCCGTCCTGCGCCCGAACCCGCGCGGGTCGAGCGGCTACGGGACGGAGTTCCGCCGCGCCAACGTCAAGGACTGGGGCGGCGCGGACTATCAGGATTTGATGACCGGCGTGGACAAAGTTATAGAGATGGGCGTCGCCGACCCCGAGCGTCTGGGCGTGATGGGTTGGAGCTATGGCGGGTTTATGACCTCTTGGATCGTGACGCAGACCCGGCGCTTCAAGGCGGCCTCGGCCGGCGCGCCCGTCACCAACCTGATGAGCTTCACGGGCACGGCCGACATCCCCTCCTTCGTCCCCGACTACTTCGGCGGGCAGTTCTGGGAGGCGGCCGAGCTTTACCAGAAGCACTCGCCGATGTTTCAGGTGCGCGGGGTGACGACGCCGACGATGATTCAGCACGGCGACGCCGACATACGCGTCCCCATCTCGCAAGGCTACGAGTTCTACAGCGCGCTCAAGGCGCAGGGCGTGCCGACGCGGATGCTCGTGCTGCCGCGCCAGCCGCACGGGCCGACCGAGCCCCGGATGCAGCTCGCCGCGATGCAGGCGAACCTCGACTGGTTCGACAAATACCTCGGCGGCAAGTAGACGCGACGCCCGGCCGCACACCTCCGGAGCCCGCCCCGCGCGACAACGCCGGGCGGGCTCTTTCTTGTCTTCAAAGAACAATCAAAACGTAACACGGCGACGCGGCCTTAAGGATAAAGTTATCTGTTCTTGAGGGACGGTGTCTTTCTCTCTCCCCGAGAGTCGCGACTCGCCGGCCGGCACTCACGGTCTCACGGCGGCCATAGCTCTCCCGCTCCGGCCCTTACGCGACTTTTCAAATCTGATTTCAGGCCCCGGCCACGGCCTCGCGCGCGCTCCCCCCGAGTGTGCGAACGCGTAACGCGAGGCTTTACGGGCGGCGCTCCCACGCCGCCGACACTAACCGAGATGGAGTTTGACGATGAGCATTAATAAGACCCGAGCAGCACGATTCTTAACGGCGGCCTTCGCGCTGGCGCTGGCGCTCGCGCCCTCGGCCTTCGCGCAGGTCTCCGCCCCCTCGCCCACTCTGGACAGAACCATCAACACGAGGCCCGTGCCCAGCGGCGCGAAGGTGAAGTTTCGCGGCGTCATCGTGAGACGCGACGCCGACACCTTCGTCGTGCGCGACGCCGGCCGCACCGACACGCAGGTGCTCCTGACCGACGACACGAGCATCAAGTCGAAGGGCGGCTTCCTGAGGAGCGGCAAGCGCTACGCCGTGACGGACATCCTGACCGGCCTCATCGTCGAGGTCGAAGGGCGCGGCGACCGTCAGGGGCAGCTCGTCGCCGAGAAGATCAGGTTCAACGATTCGGACATGCGCGCCGCCATCACGACCGAGACGCGCGTCGGCCCCGTCGAGGAGAACCAGATGCGTCTGTCGGGGCAGATTGACGAGCTACAGGCCGTCGCCGCCGAGGCGCGCAGCGAGGCCGCCGCCGCGCGCGAGACCGCCGACCTCGCCAACGAGCGCATCACCGCGCTCGACGACTACGACGTGCAGGAGACGGTCGTCGTCACCTTCAGACTCAACAGCGCGGTGCTCACGCCCGAGGCGAGGCAGCAGCTCGACGCGCTGGCGGCGAGGGCCGGAGCCGCGCGCGGTTACATGATCGAGGTCGCGGGGCACACCGACGCGACCGGCAACGCGTCGCGTAACTTCCAGCTCAGCCGGCAGCGCGCCGACGCGGTCGTGCAGTACCTCGTGGTGAACCATAAACTCCCGCCGCGCCGCTTCGTCACGCCCGCGGGCTACGGGAAGACGGACGCCGTCGCGGACAACACGACCGCCGCCGGCCGCGCTCAGAACCGCCGGGTCGAGGTCAGGCTGGTCATCAACCGCGGGATGAGCCGTCCCGCGCAAATCACGTCCGCGCCCCGGCCGTAAGTTGAAACGGAGCCGCGCCAGCGCGAC
>JBEVKV010000022.1:0-12484 GCA_040509515.1 Pyrinomonadaceae bacterium
AGTTGCCCCAGATACATCGCGAAGAGATAGAGCGCGATCATCTGTGACGTGAAAGCCTTCGTCGAGGCGACGCCTATCTCGGGCCCCGCGTGCGTGAGGATGGTGCCGTCCGACTCGCGCGTAATCATCGAGCCCTGCACGTTGCAGATGGCCAGCACCTTCGAGCCGAGCAGCTTCGCTTCGCGCAGCGCCGCGATGGTGTCGGCCGTCTCGCCCGACTGCGAGATGACGACGAGCAGCGTCTTCTCCGTCATCACGGGGTCGCGGTAGCGGAACTCTGAGGCGTAGTCCACCTCGACGGGCACGCGCGCCAACTGCTCGATCATGTACTTGCCGGCGAGCCCCGCGTGCCACGACGTGCCGCAGGCGGCGATGAGCACGCGGTCGAAGGACTTGAACTCGGCGGGCGTGATGTCCAACTCGTCGCCGATGTAGACGCGCCCCGTGTCCAAAGAGACGCGCCCCTGCACGGTGTCGCGCACCGCGCGCGGCTGCTCGTAAATCTCCTTGAGCATGAAGTGCTTGAACCCGCCCTTCTCGGCCATGATCGGGTCCCAGGTGATGCGCTGCGTGTGCGGCTCGACGGGGTTGCCGTCGAAGTCCGTGACGCGCACGGAGTCCTTGGTGAGGATGGCCAACTCGCCGTCGCCGAGGAAGAACACGTCGCGCGTGTGCTGCAAGATCGGGGGCACGTCGGAGGCGACGAAGTACTCGCCGTCGCCGAGCCCGATGACGACGGGCGGCCCCTGCCGGACGGCGATGATGGTGTCGGGCTCGTCGGTCGAGATGATGGAGAGCGCGAAGATGCCGCGCAAATCTCGCACGGCCATCGAGACGGCCTTCTCGAACGAGTCTTCCGTCCTCAGGTACTCTTCGACGAGGTGCGCGACGACCTCGGTGTCGGTCTCGGTGACGAAGACGTGGTCGGTCTTGCGCAGGCGGTCTTTGAGCTTGACGTAGTTCTCGATGATGCCGTTGTGGACGACGACGACGCGCCCGGTGCAGTCGCGGTGCGGGTGCGCGTTCTCCTCGGTGGGGCGGCCGTGCGTGGCCCAGCGCGTGTGGCCGATGCCGTAGGTGCCGTCGAGCGGCTTGAGGCGGATGGCCTCTTCGAGATTGCGGAGCTTCCCCTCGGCGCGGCGGATGTCGAGATTGTGCGCCTCGTCCACGACCGCGATGCCGGCCGAGTCGTAGCCGCGGTACTCCAACTTCCTCAGCCCGTCGAGGATGACGGGCACGACCTGCTTGTTTCCGACGTATCCGACAATGCCACACATGATTTATTAAGCCTCTTTCGTCTGCCGTTGGTGAATTGAGGTGGAAGGGCGGGCGCGTGCGCCCGGGATTAACGCTCGTCGCCGGGGACGGCCGCGACCGGCTCGCCGGCCTCGTCGCCCTTACTCTCCGGGGCGGGAGCCGCCGCCGCCTCGTCTTCGTGCGTGAGCTTCTTTTTGACCTTCGCCGGGACGCCCGCGACGAGCGTGTCGGGCGCGACGTCTTCGGTGACGACCGAGCCGGCGGCCGTCACCGAGCGCGCGCCGACGCGGACGGGCGCGACGAGCATCGTGTCCGAGCCGATCTTCACGTCGTGCTCGATGGTCGTCCGGTGCTTGTTCTTGCCGTCGTAGTTGCAGGTGATGGTGCCCGCGCCGATGTTGGTGCGCTCGCCGATGTCCGCGTCGCCGAGGTAGGTGAGGTGGTTCGCCTTCGACCTGGAGCCGAGCCGCGACTTCTTCATCTCGACGAAGTTGCCGACGTGCGCCCCTTCCTCCATGCGCGCGTTCATCCGCAGGTGCGCGAAGGGGCCGACGACGCAGTGGTCGGCGACCTCGGAATCGACGATGACGCAGTGGTCTTTGACCGTCACGCCGTTGCCGACGCGCGAGTCCGCGATGCGCGTGCCCTGTCCTATCTCGCAGCCCTCGCCGATGACGCTGCGCCCCTCGACGTGGACGTTCGGGTGGAGCGTCGTGTCGCGGCCGATCTGCGCGTCGGGGCTGACGTAGGTGTGCTGCGGGTCGATGACGGTGACGCCCGAGTTGAGCATCAGGCTGCGCAGCGTCCGCAGCCGCAGGATGCGCTCGAACTCCGACAGCTCGACGCGCGTGTTGATGCCGGAGACCTCGCGCGCGTCCGGGTGCGTGTGGACGGAAACGTCCTCGCCGTCGGCGCGCAGGATGGCCGGCACGTCCGTCAGGTAGAACTCGCCCTGCGCGTTCTCGGGGCGGACGCGCTCCAGCGCGGGGAAGAGCAGCCGCGTCTCGAAGCAGTAGATGCCGGCGTTGACCTCGCCGATTTGCCGCTCGTCGTGTGTGGCGTCCTTCTGCTCGACGATCTTCTGGAAGCGCCCCTCTTCGTCGCGCACCACGCGGCCGTACCCGGTCGGGTCTTCGAGCCGGACGGCCATCAGCGTGCAGGCCGCGCCGCGCCCGCGGTGCGTCCGGTGCTGGTGGACGAGCGCGCCCAAAGTCTCGGCGCGCACGAGCGGCACGTCGCCCGAGAGGACGAGGAGCGTCGAGTCGGCTTGGCCGAGGGCGTCGCGCGCGGCGAAGACCGCGTCGCCCGTCCCGCGCTGCTCGGTCTGCGTGACGAAGACCGCGCCGCCCTCGCCCAACTCGGCGCGCACGGCCTCCCTGACCTCGTCGGCCTGATGGCCGACGACGACGTAGACCGGCCGCTCGCCCTTGACGAGCGCCGACGCGGTGCGGCAGACGTGCGCGATGAGCGGGCGGCCGCCCAGGCGGTGCAGCACCTTCGCCGTGGACGAGCGCATGCGCGTGCCGAGGCCCGCCGCCAGTATCAGGATGTCGAGCGGCTGGTTCTGCGCCTGCGAGGGTTGCTGTGGCTGTCTGTCCATAGGGTCGCTTTTAGCGTGCGGCGGTCGTCGTGGTCGCGGCGGCGCGCGGGCGCGCCTTCTCGTAGCAGGCGAGGATGACCCGCGCCAGCTTTTCGGGGCTGTGCCGCACCTTCTCGCCCTCGTCGAGCAGATCGGCGCGCACGATGTCGGCCTCGCGGCCGAACGCCTCCTCAAGCATGTGGTCGGAGAGCCCGATCTGGTGCGCGCCCTCGGCGGCGTACCTCTCGGCCTGTTCGGCGGTAACGCGCCGGTCGTTGACGACCACGAAGTCGAACTCGATCTCGGGCGCGTAGGCCTTGACGACCTCGATGTGGCGGCGCGCGGTGTAGCCGTCGGTCTCGCCCGGCTGCGTCATCAGGTTGCAGATGAAGATTTTAACCGCCGGCGCCGCGCCGATTGATTCGGCCACGCGCGCCACGAGCAGGTTCGGCAGGATCGAAGTGTAGAGCGAGCCGGGGCCGACCGTGATGATGTCGGCCACGCGGACGGCCGCGAGCGCCTCGGGGAGCGGGAGGCACTGCTCGGGCTCAAGCCGCAGGCGTCTGACGGCCGAGCGCGCGGCCGTGATGTTCGTCTCGCCGCGCACGACGCGCCCGTCCTCAAGCTCCGCGACGAGCCGCACGTCGTTCAGAGTCGCGGGGTAGATGCGCCCCTTGCTCGCCAGAACCTCGGACGAGAGCCGCACGGCCTCGACGAAGTCGCCCGTGACCTCGGTCAGCGCGGCCAGAAAGAGGTTGCCGAAGCTGTGCCCGCCGAGTCCCCCCTCGCCCCGAAAGCGGTACTGGAAGAGGCGCGACAGCAGCGTCGAGTCCTCCGAGAGCGCGACCATGCAGTTGCGTATGTCGCCCGGCGGGAGCATCTGCAACTCTTCGCGCAGACGGCCCGAACTCCCGCCGTCGTCCGAGACCGTGACGATGGCCGACAGCGATTCGAGCCACAAATCGCCCCGGCCGTGGTCGCCCGCCAGCTCCTTCAGCCCCGAGAGTACCGTAGACAGACCCGTGCCGCCGCCGATGGCGACGAGCTTCAGGCCGTGTTCCGGGCTCGACTGCAAACTACTCAGGGCTCCTCTGTGAAACTGGGGCCGGCCGCGCCGGTGTGTGAAATCATACTCGAAAGACTATGTCTTTCAAAGGAGTTAGAGGACGGACGGGGAGTCGCGCGGCCGCTGCGAGAGGGGGAGGGCGGCGTTTCAGGGGCGCGTGTTGGGGAAGACGATGCGCTCGAACTCGGGGTCGTTGCGCAGGAAGACGAGGTCTGCGTCGGCCTGCGCGCGGACGCGCAGCACGGGTCTCAGCTCGACGGCGCGCTCCAGAGCCTGGAGCGCAGACTCGACCGCGCCGAGCCGAGCCCGGGCGGCGGCGAGCGCGTAGTGCGTGTCGGCGGCGTCGGGGTCGCGCTTGAGCGCACGCTCGAAAAGCTCCTGCGCCGCGACAAAGTCGCCGCGGTTCAACTCGATGACGCCCCGGTCGTAAAGCGAGTCGGGGTCACGCGGGAGCGTCGCCTCCGTCCGCAGACGCCTCTCGGCGATGTTGAGGTAGGTGCGCGAGCGTGCCGCGACCTCGGAGACGCCCGCGTGCTGCTCGATGAGCGCGCGGAAGTGTTCGCGCGCCGCCGCGAAGTTGCCGCGCTTGAAATCTTTGTAGGCGCGCTCGAAGGCTTTGAGCGCGGCGGCCTCGTCGCGCGAGGGCTGACGCGGGGGCGTGGCCTTCGACGCCGGGGCGGGCTTTGACGCCGGGGCCTTTGACGTTTTTGCCGGAGAATCTTTGATGGGCTGCGACTTCGGCGGCGGCGCGGCCTTCTTGGCGGCGGAGCCGGCGACCTTTTTGGCGGGCGCGGGCTTGGCGGCCGTGCGCTTCGACGGCTTCGGGGGCGGGGACTGTTTGGCGGCCGGGCGCGAGGTTTTGGACGACTTGGAAGCGGGCGCAGACTTGGCGGGGGCGGCCTTACGCACAGGGGCTTTCTCGGCCGCCGCGCGTCTGGGCCGGGGCTTCACGGCGGCGGCAGTCAGTTTCCGGCTCTTGGCCGGCGACTTTGGCGCAGCTTGCGGTGCAGGGCGGGAGGAGCTTCTTTTTGCACCCTTGATGACTGGATCGCTCATGCGAAGCACTCGCTTTTCAGAGAACGCTTCCCCTTCGACGGGGAAGCCGCCGACCTCCAGCAGCTTAACACACGAAACCGTCTAAATCAACGGGGAAGTAGGATTTGCGGGCGTTACGAGGGTCTTCCCGTGAGTTAAACAATCATGGCCAAAGAAAAACTGTTGAAGTCATCTTTGGCCATATGCTAGAGTCCTTGAGGTGCCGCCGCGGCTTCTGCGGACTGCCCCCGGCCGGTACACAAGAGACTGCCGAAGCCGAGAGACAAAGCTCCTGAACTCTTCATTTAAGCTCTTCGGCCGTCGCCCGGAACTCCCGCCCCCGGTGCTCACCTACAGTCCGCATCCCGAGAGATAGAGAGCCAGTGTACGAATGACAGACACGCCTATCATCATGCACGAGCAGCAGTTTCAGCAGCTCAAGCTCATTCTGGGCAAGCTGCGGCTCGAATCTTTCTCCCGCGTCGTCTTTCTCGTCGATAAGAACGGCCAGCAGATCGCCACGCACGGCGATGTGGGCGACCTGGACACGACGAGCCTCGCGTCGCTCGCGGCCGGCAACGTCGCCGCCACGGGCGGCATGGCGCGGCTCATCGGCGAGAAGGAGTTCCCCACGCTCTCGCACGAGGGCGAGCGCGAGAGCATCCACATCTGCATCATCGGCCGCGTCCTGCTGGTCGTGGTCTTCGACGAACGCTCCAGCCTCGGCCTGGTCAAGCTGCGCGTCAAGCAGGCGTCGCGCGACCTCTCCGCGCTCTTCGAGGAGTTGGCGCGCATCGCCGCCGAGCGCCGCGACCGCGAGGAGGCGCTCTTCGCCGAAATCACAGACGACGACATCGACAGCCTCTTCAGTTAGTAAAAAATGATGGGTGATAAGTGACCGGAGAAGACAAAGCCCCCCTTTCTCGTCACTCGTCACTTATCACTCATCACTTGTCCCTGGAGTGCCATGACTTTCATTAACTACGCTTCGAGAGAGATCAACTGCAAGATCGTCTACTACGGCCCGGGGCTGTGCGGGAAGACGACCAACCTGCAATACATCTACGACACGACCGCGCCGACGGCCAAGGGCAAGCTCATCAGTCTGGCGACCGAGACCGACCGGACGCTCTTCTTCGACTTCATGCCGCTGGAGCTGGGCACGGTGCGCGGCTTCAAGACGCGCTTTCACCTCTACACGGTCCCGGGGCAGGTCTTCTACGACGCCTCGCGCAAGCTCATCCTGAAGGGCGTGGACGGCGTCGTCTTTGTCGCCGACAGTCAGGAGGAGCGCATGGACGCCAACATCGAGTCGCTCTACAACCTGGAGGAGAACCTACAGGCCAACGGCTACGACCTCTCGAAGATTCCCTACGTCCTGCAACTGAACAAGCGCGACCTGCCCAACGTCATCACCGCCGAGGAGATGGTCTCCGAGCTGCGCCGCAAGGACGAGCCCGTCCACGAGGCCATCGCCGCGAAAGGCAACGGCGTCTTCGACACGCTCAAATCCGTCGCCAAGCAGGTCTTGACCGAACTGCGGAAGAGCTAAGAGCGCGTAAACCGAAAAACCGTAAACCGTGAACCGTGACAAGAGAAGGCATGTCCTTCTTGTCACGGTTCACGGTTTACGCGTTTTTTCAGACGAGGGATTTAATCATGAGGAGGCCGTCGCCGCCGTTGGAGTAGTAGCGCGGGAGGCGCTGCGTGACGGCGAAGCCGAGCTTGACGTAGAGGTCTTGCGCGCCGGTGTTGACCGAGCGGACTTCGAGCCGCGTGATGCGCACGCCGCGGCGGCGGAAGCCCTCCTCGACCTTGAGCAGCATGCGGCGCGCGACGCCGCGCCGTCGGTGTTCGGGCGCGACGCCGAGCGTGGTGATGTGTCCGGTCTGGTCGGGCTCGACGATGCCGACGATGAAGCCGACCATCGTCCCGTCGGGCGTCACCGCGCGATACGAGACCGACTCGGGCGAGGTCAGAAGGTACTCGAAAGTTTCGCGGCTGTAAGCCTCGCCGTCGACGAAGCAGCGGTGGTCGAGCCGCCAGCACTCGTCGAGCTGCGCGGCGGTGAGCGGGCGCACGTCGTAGCGCCCGCGCGCGTCGGCCTGCGCGCCCGACGCCTCGCCCTCGCGGCCGGCCTCCTCGCCGTGCCCCGCGCCGGACGGGAAGAGACGCGAGCGGATTTTTTTCAGCACAGCCATAAAAGCGGTAACAAGCGACGCGCGACAAGTGATAAGGAAAGAGCCGCTCCAACGCGGATTTTATCGTGTCACCTGTCAGTTGTCACTCGCCACTCAGACGACGAGCATGCAGTCGCCGTAGCTGTAGAAGCGGTAGCGCGCGGCGACGGCGTGGCGGTAGGCGGCGAGCACAAGGTCGCGGCCGGCGAAGGCGCTCGCCAGCACGAGCAGCGACGAGCGCGGCAGGTGGAAGTTGGTCAGCAGCGCGTCCACGACGCGGAACTCGTAGCCGGGCGTGATCGTGAGCCCGGTCTCGCCGCGCCCCGCACGGACGCGCCCGCCGCCGACGGCCGCCGATTCGAGCGCGCGCACGGTCGTCGTTCCCACGGCGACGACGCGCCCGCCGCGCTCCCGCGTCGCGTTGACCTCTTCGGCCGCCGCCTCGCTTATCTCGAAGCGCTCTTCCGCGACGCGGTGCCCGCTCAACTCGTCGGCGCGCACGGGCGCAAACGTGCCGTAGCCGACGTGGAGCGTGACCTCGGCCACGCGCACGCCGCGCGCCCTCAGCTCCTCAAAAATCTGCGGGGTGAAGTGGAGCCCGGCGGTCGGCGCGGCGATGGCCCCCGGCGCGGCGGCGTAGACGGTCTGGTAACGCTCGCGGTCTTCCGCGACCGAGGCGAGGTCGTCCGAGTCGCGCTTGATGTAGGGCGGCAGCGGCATCCGCCCGAACTCTTCGAGGAGCGCGCCGAAATCCCCCTCGGAGTGAAAGCGCACGACGCGCCCCGCGCCGTCCGGCGTGGCCGAGAGGACTTCCGCCGCGAGCCGCCCGTCGCCGAACGTCACGCGCGCGCCGTCTTCGAGTCGTCTGGCGGGTCGCGCCAGAACCTCCCAGACCTCTCCGCCCGGGTCGCCCGATGACTCGCGCCGCCGGACGAGCAGAAGCTCGACGCGGCCGCCCGAAGGCTCCCTCCGCCCGACGAGCCGCGCGGGGAAGACGCGCGTGTTGTTGACGACGACGGTGTCGCCCTCACGCGTCTCCGAAGCGAACTCCGCGAACGAGCCGTCGCGCCAGCGCCCCTCGGCGCGGCTCACGACGAGCATCCGCGAAGCGTCGCGCCGCCCGAGCGGGTGCTGCGCGATCAGCTCGTCGGGCAGCTCGAAATCGAAGTCCGAGATGCGCATCGAGAATCAGGAGGGCGAGGCGGGCGTCTCGGCGGCCATCTCCTCGGAGGCGTGCTCCTGATGGAGGACGACCGAGAGCTGCGCGCCGAACATCAGGATGAGGCTTGAGACGTAGCTCCACGTCAGCACGGCGACGACCGCGCCGACCGAGCCGTAGATTTCGTCGTAGTGAAAATACTGAAGGCTCGACGCGAAGATGTATTTGGCCGCCTCCCACAGCAAGCCGGCGACGACCGCGCTCGGCAGCGTGTCGCGCAGCGCGACGCGCCCGTTCGGCACCAGCCGGTAGACGACCGCGAAGAGCGCGACGGTGACGAGCGCGCCGGCCGACGCGAAGATCGCCTGCCAGAACGCGTTCCCGACGAACGCCAGCCACGCCGAGCGGCGCACGACGCGGATGGGGAGTTGGTCAATCAGCTCCCGCAAGCCGACGAGGATCGAGGTCAGGAAGACCGAGGCGATGAGCAGGAGCCCGACCGCGCCAATCATGCCGAGCGTGAGGCCGCGCCCCCGCAGGAAGGCGCGCGGCCGCGTGCCCCAGATGCGGTTGAGCGCGCGCTCGACGACGGCGAAGACCCACGACCCGGCCCACAGCGTGACGACGACCGCGCTGACGATGCCGCCCCAGCCGACCTGTCTGAGAGACTTGATGGTGGCCCGAAGGAACTCGCCCGAGCCGGGATAGATGTCGACGATGCGGGTCAGAGCCTCGCCGCCGGCGGCGATGCGGTCGCCGACGACGAGCATGACGAGGAGGGCCGGGAAGAGCGTCAGCAGCCCGAAGTAGCTCATCGCCGCGGCCGGCGTGAAGAGGTCGTTCTCGTGAAACTGGTGGAAGGTGTGCTGGAGGATGGTCGTCCACGGCGCGTGGTTCTTCACGCCCCAGCGCCCGCGCGAGAAGAAGGGGATGTGTCTCCGCACGTTCTCCATCAGTCACCCGCTCGATTAATTTGAAACTTGAAATTTCAAATTTGAAATTCTTACCGGCCGATTGTCCTTCATTCGACGCCGCGCCGCAAAAGCTCTAGCGCCCCGGACGCAACTGCGCGGGCACGCGGCCGGCCTTCTCAAGCTCTATCCACGCCGCCGCGACGAGCGCGCGCGAGCGCGCGAACGCGTTCTTGAGGTTGCGCGCCTCGGCCGCGGCGCGGTCGAAGTTCCGGCGCGAGGCCGCCTCGAACGCCTCGCGCACGTCGAACTGCGCGAGCGCCTCCGCGAGCGCGCCGGCCTCGCCGGGCTTGTAGGCGGCGCGCGCTTCTGTGTCGAAGCGGAACGGCTCGCCTTTGAACTCTTCGTCCTGATTGAGCGCCGCGACCGCCGCCGTCAACATCTCCCACGCGCGCGGCGATTCGAGCCGCGCCGCGACCGTCGCCGTCATCACCAGCGCCGCGTCGCGCGCGAAAGTCCCCGCGTCCGCCTGCGACGCCTGTGCGAACGCCTCTTCGAGCAGCGCGCCGGCTCGCCCGCGCTCCCCGCGACGCGCGGCAAGCTGCGCGGCCTGCGCCAGCCCGTAGGCGCGCAGCGCCGGCCGCACCTCCGAGTCGCGCGAGAGCGCGGCGGCCCGCTCGAAGTCATCGTCGTCGCCCTCGAACGTCTCGCGCACCCACGCGACCTTGTAGGCGTCCACGACCGCGCGCGCGGCGCGCTGCGTCTCCGGGTCTTCCATCTCCTCGGTCACGCGACGCGCGCGCTCCCAGAGCCTGCGCCCGGACGCCGACTCGACGGCCTGTAGTCGCGCCGCGTCGCGCACCTTCGCGTCGGCGGCGCGCGACGCCGTGTCGAGCAGCCCGCGCAGCGGGTCGATTGGGTTCTCGGGAGTGAGGCTGCGCGTCTCCATCTTCTCTTCGAGCGCGATGCGGCGCTCGAACGCGAGCCGCCCGCCCAACTCACTCAGACGCGCTTGCAGCGCCATCGCGTGCCGCATCGCCTCGCGCTCGAAGAAGGGGAGCAGCCGGCCGATGGCGAAGTAGAGCGCGTGCGTCTCGTGCGCCGGCGTCGAGTCCTGCGGCGGGCGCAGGAGGAGCACGGCGGCGGCCGTGTCGTAGAAGTTCGAGCGGACGTGCGCCGAAATTTCGCGCGTCGCCGGCGCGGGCGTCGCCGCTTCGCGCGCCGCGCCGACCGGGCGGAAGTTGACCGAGCCGTCGGGGCCGACCGCCGCGAGCAGGCGCGGCGTCAGCACGTAGGAGGAGAGGAGCAGCACGTCGTTGGCGGTCGCACCCTTGCGCGCGCGGACGGACGCGAGCAGTTGCAGGTAGAGGCGGTCGGCCTCCTCGGGCGAGCCTTCGCGCAAGCCCAGAAGGAACTCGACGAAAGCGCCGCTCACAGAGTTCTGTACGGCCGGCGCGGCGACGCGCGCGGCCTCCTCGTACGCGCCCGAGTCGAGAAGCGAGGAGGCGAGCGCGAGCCTCTGGCCGTCGCGCGTCGACTCGTCCTGCGGGCCGAGGTCGGGGCCGGCCGTCGCGGCGCTGCTCTCGGTCGGGGGCGCGTCGTCGCCTTCGGCGCTTTTGCGTTCGCGCGCGACCCAGTCGGCGAGCGCGCCGAGCCAGCCTTCGGACAGACGCGTGTCGCGCTGCGCGGCCGCCGAGACCACGAGTTCGCGCGCGCGCGTGAATCGCTCGGGCAGGTCGGCGTAGCGCCCCTGCTCCTCTTTGAGTTCGGCCTCGTCCGCCTCCGCGGCGGCCTCCCACGCGCGCGCGAAGGCCGAGCGGGCGGCGCGCTCGTCAACGCTCCAGAGCGCGTCGGCGCACAGTGTCAGCACCACTGCGCGCTGCGAGGCGTCTTCGAGCGACTTCGCGCCGTCGGCGACTTCGAGGAGCACGGCGGTGGCCCTGCGCGTCGAACGCTCCGCGTTTCGCGCGGCGAGCGTCGCGGCCTTGCCCTGCGTCGTTGACTTACCTTGTGGCTTACCTTGTGACGGGCCTTGTGCCGGGGATTTGCCTTGAGCCGGGGCGGCGGGGCGTGCCTGCGCGTTCGCGTCGCGCGCGCACGCCGCGCACGCGACGAGGAGCGCGAGGGCGAGTCGGACGTTGCGAGGCGTGTCTCTCATGATGTGCCTGACGGCTCGGGCTGCTCCTCTACTCCTGATCGAAGAGGCCGGTGCGTTGCTGGCGCGGCGGGGCGATGCCGAAGTGCTCGTAGGCGAGGCGCGTGGCGGCGCGCCCGCGCGGCGTGCGGTTGAGAAACCCAATTTGAATGAGATACGGCTCGATGATCTCTTCGATGGAGTCCTTCTCCTCCTGAAGCGCGGCCGACATGTGATTGAGGCCGACGGGGCCGCCCGCGTGCTGCTGGATAATCATCAGCAGGAGCTTCCTGTCCATCTCGTCGAGGCCGAAGGTGTCGACCTCCATGCGGTTGAGCGCGTCGTCGGCTATCTCCTTCGTGATGCGCCCCTCGTACTCCACCTCGGCGTAGTCGCGCACGCGGCGGAGCAGCCGGTTGGCGATGCGCGGCGTGCCGCGCGCGCGCCGCGCGATCTCGCGCGAGCCGCCGTCGTCGATCTCGGTGCCGAGAATCTCGGCCGAGCGGCGGACGATGGTCGCAAGCTCCTCGTGCGTGTAGAAGTTGAGGTGGAAGACGATGCCGAAGCGCCCGCGCAGGGGCGCGGTGATTAAGCCCGGCCGCGTCGTCGCGCCGACCAGCGTGAACTTCGGGAGGTCGAGCTTGATGGAGCGCGCGGCCGTGCCCTGCCCGATCATGATGTCGAGCTGAAAGTCTTCCATCGCGGGGTAGAGAACCTCTTCGATGGCGGGCGACATGCGGTGTATCTCGTCGATGAAGAGAACGTCGCCCTCTTGCAGGTTGGTGAGGAGCGCGGCGAGGTCGCCCGGCTTCTCGATGACGGGGCCGGCGGTCGAGCGCAGCTCGGCCCCCATCTCGTTGGCGATGATGACGGAGAGCGTGGTCTTGCCGAGACCGGGCGGGCCGGTCAGCAGGACGTGGTCGAGCGCCTCTCGACGCTGGCGCGCGGCGCGGATGAAGATGCCGAGATTCTCGGTCGCCTTCCTCTGCCCGATGTACTCGCCGAGCCGCGAAGGGCGCAAGCTCAGCTCGAACTGCCGCTCGTCCTCCACAACCCCGCGCTCGCGCACGTTACCCGGTTCGAGTTCTTCAGACATAAAGAATGAGTGATGAGTGATGAGTGATGAGTGATGAGAAAGAGCGTCTGTTCTTTCTCATCACTCA
>JBEVKV010000023.1:0-3546 GCA_040509515.1 Pyrinomonadaceae bacterium
GGGGGGCGAATCCGGCCTCCCGCGCCGCCCGACTTCTTTTGCGCGGAAATCTTTTTGGCGCGGAAATTTTTTTCCGGCCCGAGCCCGGCGGTGTTAAAGTTCACGGCGGCCCCCGCGCGCGTCCCTCGCGCCACACGCGCCGCGCGCCCCGGCCGCTTCAGCTCACGCCATGAAAGAACAACACCCCGGCGAATACTGCCTGATGCTGGAAGGCTCGTACCTCAACGTCTCGGAGGCCGAGCACGCCCTGCGCGACCCCTTCATCGAGGACTGGGTCGAGCAGACGGGGCGCTTCCGCATCCACAACCTCAACGAGATGATGATCGTGCCCGGCGTCCCGCTCGGCCAACTCGGGCTCGAAGAGGTGGACGACGGCCTCTTCTGCCTGTACAGTCTCGACCCCAAACACCCGCTCACCGAGCGCAAGGCCGAGGGCGTGGCCGAGGCGCTCGCGCGTCAGGACATGTTCGACGGCATCACGGTCGAGCCGCGCTGGCCCGAAGACGTGGGCGGCGAAGAAGAACTCGGTGGCGAAGCGGGCGGCGGCGAGGAAGTCGGCGAAGAGGCCATTTAAAGCCCGAACGACGGGGGCGTCCGCGCTCCCGCCTTGCCGTGAGCGCCCCCGGCGTGTATCTTTTCCGGCTGGCGGGGATCTGTCTTTGTTTCCCGAACAAACCAGGACGAGCTTTCTCGGCGGGCGCGTAGGCGTCCTCGTCGGGGACATCACGCGCCAGCAGGTTGACGCCGTCGTCAACGCCGCCAACTCGACGCTCATGGGCGGCGGCGGCGTGGACGGGGCCATACACCGCGCGGGCGGCCCCTCGATAGTCGAAGAGTGTCGGGAGCTTCGGCGCGCGCGCTACCCCGAAGGGCTCCCGGCGGGCGAGGCCGTGATAACGACCGCGGGGCTTCTGCCGGCGCGTCACGTCATACACACGGTCGGCCCGATCTACGGCCGCGAGGGAGGGCGCGAGGCGGAACTGCTGGCCTCGGCCTACCGCAACTCGCTGGCGCTGGCCGCGGCGCACGCGCTCGGGAGCGTGGCCTTCCCTTCGATTTCGACGGGGGCGTACAGCTACCCGCGCGAGGAGGCCGCGGCCGTCGCCTCGCGCGCCGTCGAAGAGTTCCTCAACGCCGACGAGAAGGTCGGGGCAGTCCGCCTCGTCTTCTTCTCGAAAGGCGACATGAACGTCTTTTTGCGCAATCATCAATTCGGAAATTAACGGGCGCACCGCCCGCCGGCCGCACTAAAGTCTTTCACGGCCGGCGGCATTTTTTTGTCGGCGGCGGTTCGCCGAAACAGGGTGGAAATGGTTCAAATCATTAGAGAGGTCGAGCCTTTGAAGGAAGAGGCCGCGGAGCCGGCGACGCTCCCCGAGACGATAGCGGCGCTGGAACGGCTGTCGCGCAACTACTGGTGGAGCTGGAACGCCGACGGCAACGCCGTCTTCCGCGACCTCGATCAGGAGGTCTGGGACGTGTGCGAGCACAACCCGCGCCGCCTGCTCAAAGAGGTGCCGCAGTACAGCATGATGCGGATGGCGACCGACCCCGTCTACATCGAGCGCGTCGCCCGCGTGGCGCGCGCCTTCGACGAGTACATGGCTTCGGGGGGCGAGACGTGGGCCGCGCGTCAGGCGCGCACGCTCACCGCTGAGCGCCCCGTCGCTTACTTCTGCGCGGAGTTCGGCGTGCATCACTCGCTGCCGCTCTACTCGGGCGGGCTGGGCATCCTCGCGGGCGACCACCTGAAGTCGGCGAGCGATTTGGGACTGCCGCTCGTCGCGGTGGGGCTGCTCTACCACCACGGCTACTTCCGCCAGCACATACGGCGCGACGGCTGGCAGGAGGAGGCTTACCAGCAGATTAACGTCGGCGACCTGCCGATGCGGCTCGTCACCGGCGAGGACGGCCGCCCCGTCGTCATCGAGCTTTACGTGCGCGGCCGCGACGTGCGCGTGCAGGCCTGGCGCGTCGAGGTCGGGCGCGTGCCGCTCTACCTGCTCGACACCAACGTCGAGGGCAACCACGAGATCGACCGGCTCATCACGGGCCACCTCTACGGCGGCGACCGCGAGACGCGCTGCGTGCAGGAGATGGTCTTGGGCATCGGCGGCGTCCGCCTGCTGCGCCGTCTCGGCGTCGAGCCGCACGTCTTCCACCTGAACGAAGGCCACTCGGCCTTCCTGACTCTGGAGCTGACGCGCGAGCTGACCGAGTCGGGCGTCGAGTTTGACGAGGCGGCCGCCCGCGTCCGTTCGCGCTGCGCGTTCACGACGCACACGCCCGTCGCCGCCGGCCACGACGAGTTCGTGGCCCCGCTCATCGAGATGTGTTTCGGCGAGGACTACTGGCGCTCGCTCGGGCTCTCGCGCGAGGAGTTCCTGAACCTCGGCCGCGTCAACGAGGGCGACGAGGAAGAGTTGTTCGGACTCACGCCGCTGGCGCTGCGCATGTGCCGCTCGTCGAACGGCGTGAGTAAGAAGCACGGCGAGGTCTCGCGCGAGCTTTGGAACAAGATGTGGCCCGAGCGCCACGTCGACGAAGTGCCGATTACCTCCGTGACGAACGGTGTCCACGCGCCGACGTGGGTCTCGCCGCTGCTGCGCGCGCTCTTCGAGGAGCGCATCGGCTCCGGCTGGGTCGACATTCTGCACGACGCCGACGCGTGGTCGCGCGCCGTCGCGCACGTCACGGACGAGGAGCTTTGGAAGGTGCGCAGCCTCCAGCGCAAGCGGCTGGTCGCGTTCGTGCGCGAGCGCGTCTATCAGGCGCGGCTCCGACAGCAGGGGCCGGGCTGGTACGCCGAGTCGGCTCTGGGGATGTTCGACCCCGACGCGCTGACCATCGGGTTCGCGCGCCGCGTCGCGGCCTACAAACGCTGGGGGCTCATCCTCACCGAGCCGGAGCGCCTGCGCCGGATGCTGCTCGACGCGGAGCGCCCCGTCCAGTTCGTCTTCGCCGGCAAGGCGCATCCGCAGGATCAGGGCGCGAAGCTCATCCTCCAGCAGATAGAGCAGTGGAAGATGAACCCCGAGATTATGCAGCGCGCGGTCTTCATACAGGACTACGATCAGGAGATCGCGCGCCAGCTCGTGCAGTCGGTCGACGTGTGGATGAACGTCCCGCGCCGGCCTCTGGAGGCTTCGGGGACGAGCGGCGAGAAGGTGGCCATCAACGGCGGGCTCAACCTCTCGGTGCTGGACGGCTGGTGGCTCGAAGGCTACGACGGGCGCAACGGCTGGGCCGTGGGCGAAGAAGGCATCAGCGAGACGACCGAGGAGATGGACAGGCGCGACGCCGAGTCACTCTACAAGGCGCTTGAGACGGGCGTCGTGCCGACCTTCTACGAGCGCGACGAGCGCGGCGTGCCGCGCCGCTGGGTCGAGATGACGCGCCGCGCCATCGAGACGCTCGCGCCCGCCTTCAACAGCGACCGCATGGTGCGCGACTACACGCTCCGCGTCTACCTCGGGGAGTGAGAACAGTAGACAGAAGCCAGTAGAAAGAAAGCGGCGCGTCCCGGCTGATGGCCGAAGACGCGCC
>JBEVKV010000024.1:0-12429 GCA_040509515.1 Pyrinomonadaceae bacterium
GGAGACTGCAAAGACCCGCGCCACTCGCGCGGGCGAAGGGGGGCGGCCGGATTCTCGAAGTCCGGCCGCCCCGCTCGCTTTGAGGCCGCGCGGCGCGCGCGTTATAAAGTCTGACTTCAAGCCGAACTTGCGACGCGTCCGGACAGGAGTGGAGAACATGACGTTTGACCTGAGCGAGCACCCACACAGGCGTTTCAACCCGCTCACGCGCGAGTGGGTGCTGGTCTCGCCGCACCGCACGAAGCGGCCGTGGCAGGGGCAGACCGAGGAGCCCGCGCGCGAGGAGCAGATGCGCTACGACCCGACCTGTTATCTCTGCCCCGGCAACGCGCGCGCGGGCGGCCACGCGAACCCGCCGTACGCGGGCACCTTCGTCTTCGACAACGACTACGCGGCGCTCCGGCCCGACGCGCCGCCGGGCAGGATGGACGACGGCGGCTTACTCGTCGCGGAGGGCGAGCGGGGCGTCTGCCGCGTCGTCTGCTTCTCGCCGCGCCACGACCTGACGCTCGCGCGCATGGAGGCGGCAGACGTGCGCGCCGTCGTCGACACTTGGGCCGCGCAGTACACCGAACTCGGCGGCCTCCCTTTCGTCAAACACGTTCAGGTCTTCGAGAACCGCGGCGCGATGATGGGCGCGAGCAACCCGCACCCGCACTGTCAGGTCTGGGCGAGCGAGAGCGTGCCGAACGAGTCGGCGAAGGAGCTTGCGGCGCAAGTTGAATACTTCCGCGAGAAGGGCGCGAGCCTGCTCGGCGACTACCTCGCGCTGGAGCTTGAGCGCGCGGAGCGCGTCGTCTGCGAGAACCGGCACTTCGTCGCGCTCGTGCCTTTCTGGGCGGTGTGGCCGTTCGAGACGCTGGTCGTCAGCCGCCGCCGCGTCCAGAGCCTCGAACAGCTCGAAGCCGACGAGCGCGACGGGCTCGCAGACCTTCTGCGGCGTCTGACGACGCGCTACGACAACCTCTTCCGCGTCCCTTTCCCCTACTCGATGGGCTTCCACCAGCGGCCGACCGACGGCCGCGGCCACGAAGGCTTCCACCTCCACGCGCACTTCTACCCGCCGCTCCTGCGCTCGGCCACGGTGCGCAAGTTCATGGTCGGCTTCGAGCTGCTGGGGATGCCGCAGCGCGACGTGACGCCCGAGCAGGCCGCGCGCACGCTCCGCGAACTGCCCGAGCGGCATTACATGGACTGAGAATTAATGACTGAGAATCCGGGCGGGTCTTGCTAAAGGAGGCCGCGGCAGTTGGCGCTCCCGCAGCGGCAGGGGAGCGTGCCGTCGTGGTGCGTCTCGCCGTAGTCGCACGTCAACTCTTCGCCCGCCTCGACGCGCCGCAGCGAGTAGAACTCGACGCGGCCGTAGCAGACGCGCATGAAGGCGTTCGGCTCGCACGAGTGGTTGACGTGTTTGAAGGGGCTTGCGGAGTGCGTCGCGTCGAGCGCGCGGCCGTCGCCGAACTCGACGATCATGATGCAGTCGGAGCGTCGCGCGCGCCGCCGCGCCTCGCGCTCGCTGACGACCTCGCCGCCCAACTCGCCCAGTTTCCTGCGCGCGGGCAGCGCCGAGGCCGCGAAGAGGCCGCGCCCCTGTATCCGGCTGCGGCCGACTTTGAAGTCGAAGGTTTCCAAGCGCGCGCATTATAGCCGGGCGTGTCTCGCGCGGCCAAAGAAAGTTCGCGCGGTGCGGCGCGTGACTTCAGCGCGCGGCCGGGAGCCGCGCGGCCCTCAGCCGCTCGAAGGCGATGCGCCTGTTCGCGTAGTCGAAGACGATGCGGAACTCGCGCAGGAAGCCAGCGCCGATGTTGCCCGCCGTGTAGGCGTCGGAGAACGCGCCCTCGCGCGCGGCGGCGAACTCGACCTCGGGCGAGACGAAGCGCTGGCCGGCCAGCTCGAACCACGCGAGCCGCCCCTCGCGCGAAGCCTGCGAGCCGCCCACGCCGGTCGAATGGCTCTCGCGCGTCTCGCGCCCCGCGAGCAGCCTGTGCCGCTCGACGGCCGGCGCGTGGAAAGAGACCGTGCGGTCGGAGCCCGTGTCGAGCTTGAAGAGCGCCTCGCGGTCGCCCTCGAAGCGCGCGCGCACCGCCGGGTTGCGCCCGCTGAAGAAAAGCTCCTGCCACGCCGCGCCCTCCAGACGGTAGCGCGCGGGGTCGTGGAGCGCGACCGACTCGGACGCGATGACGACCTCGACGGCGGCGCGCTCGAAGAGGTCGCGCCCGCAGATGCCGCCCACGTCCACGCCGAACGACCTGTCGAGGAACGCGAGGTCAAGCTCCATGAAGCGCATCCCCCTGACCGTCAGCGGCCCCAGCTCGAACGTCTCGCCCTGCCGGAAGCGCGCCTTCGTCATGCCGAACGCGCCGACCGCGACCACCTCGCCGAGCGCCTGTAGCCCGAGCCGGTCGGCCGCCGTCGGGTCGATGACCATCCCGCCCGCGCCGCTGTCGAGGATGAACCAGCCCACGTCCTTTCCGTTAACGAGCGGGCGCACGAGCATGTGCCCCGAGCGCGTGCGCCGCGCCTCGACGCGCGCGGGCTTCGACGCGTCCCATCGCGCGTCGTCGGGGCGCTTGGTGACCGGCTCGAAGAGCACGCGCGCCGGGGCGCCGGCGGGCTCGACCGCGCGCGTCTCGAACACGTTGGTCACGCCCGCGACGCCGCGCGTGTAGCGGTGCGCGAAGCGAAAGCCGAGCACCTCGCGGTAGTCGCTCAGCTCGATGACTTCTTCGCCGGCCGGCACGCGCCGCGTGACGCGCTTCGGGAGCCACGTCGCGCGCTCGACGAAGACGGTCGCCTCAAGCAGTCCACCTTTAAGCGCTAGCCCGAGCGCGACCTGCTTGTCGTCAGACTTCGACGCGTCGAGCGTGACGGCGAACGGGCCGTCCGGCGCGAGCCAGCGCCCCGATTGAATCCACGCGCCGAGCTGCGCGTTCTCAAGGTCTTGGAATTCCAGACGGCGCGGCATCCCCGACCAGTCGACCTCCCAGCCCGTCTTGCCGTCGAAGCCCGTGACGAAGCCGAGCGGCCCCGCGATGTCGTGGCGGAACTCGCCGCCGGGCGCGAAGAGAAACGTGTGCTTCGTATCGACCCCGCGAAAGCGCGCCGCGCCCGAGGTCGTCACGCCGTTCTTCTGCGCCGAGAGGCGCTCGTAGCCGACGGCCGCGCGGACGCGCGCCAGCGCCGCTTCGACCGTCGTGACTGGCGCGGCGGCGGCCGCCGCTTGCGCTCGCGCGAGTGCGACGCGCGGCGCGAGCGACGCGAGCAGAACGAAGGCGAGCAGGAGTCGAGGTCTCGTTTGCGTCTTCATTTGTCGTTTTCCTTCTGAGGCGTTCGCCGGCCGGGTACACATCGACGCCCCGGCCACGGAAGTCGAGCGGGAGGTCTACACGCCGCCGGCGCGGCCCCGGTCAAAAAAATTAAGGGGCCGCCCGCGCGACTTGTCAAATCGCGCGGCTTGTCAAACCGCCGGCGAGCGGGTATCAAGTGACCTGTGCGGCGGCCGTGGCGGCGCTTCCGGCCGCGACGTTCTTTCGGGGAAGGCGGGGCGAGGATGAACCTGATACAGATTCTAGGGCTGGCGCTCGGGTCGGCGTGGACTTCGGGCATCAACCTGTACGCCACGGTGGCCGTGCTCGGGCTCTTGCAGCACTACGGGCTCGCGCGCCTGCCCGGCGGGCTTGAGGCGCTCGACAACTGGTGGATCATCGGCGTCGCGCTCGGGCTCTACGTCGTCGAGTTCGTCGCCGACAAGATACCTTACGTGGACACGGTCTGGGACGCCGTCCACACCTTCATACGCGTGCCGGCGGGCGCGGCGCTGGCGGCGGCGGCGACCTCGGACGTGAGCCACACGGTGCAGGTCGTCGCGCTGCTGCTCGGCGGCGGGCTCGCGCTCTCGACGCACGGGACGAAGGCGACCGTGCGCGCGGCGGCCAACGTGAGCCCGGAGCCTTTTACGAACTGGGCGCTCTCGCTCGTCGAGGACGTGATAGCCGTGGGCGCGGTCGTGCTCGCGGTGCTACAGCCGGTCGTCCTTCTCTTCCTCCTCGCCGTCTTCCTCGTCTTCTTCGCGTGGCTCATGCCGAAGGTCGTGCGGCGTCTCGGCCGCATGGCGCGCGCGGCGCGCGACTTCTTCCGCGGGCGCGGGGTGAGGGCCGAAAGTTAAAGGCATGGCTTCAGACCGACGCGAGCTGCTGAAGACTTTCGCGCTCGCCAACGAGTTCAAGGAGGGCGACCTGCTCGTCGGCGGGACGCGCGACGACTCATTGCGCGCGCCGGCGCGCGAAGGCTTGGCCGCGCTCACGCTCGGCGAGCTTTCGCGCGTGGCGCTTGTCGAGGACGGCGTGAGCGAGGCACTGTCCGCCTCGCTCGACGCGCGGCTCGCGGCGGAAATCTCGGGCCTGACAATCGGCGGGCTGAAAGCCGTCCTGCTCGGCGCGGGCGGCGCGGCGTGGGCGCGGCGCTTCGGCGACGGGCTTTCGAGCGAGGCAATCGCGGGCGTCGTCAAGCTGATGACGAACGACGAGCTTTCAAACGTCGCGCGAAAACTCTTCAACCCGCTCCCGGGCGAGGGCGTCGGCGTCGGCTCGGCGCGTCACTTCGGCTCGCGCATCCAGCCGAACAGCCCCGGCGACGACGAAGAAGAGATTCTCTTCTCCATCCTCGAAGGGCTCGCGCACGGCTGCGGCGATGTCATCATCGGGCTCAACCCGGCGGCCGACGACGTGGAATCAATCGCGCGGCTCGAAGAGCTGCTCCGCTCGTCGGTCGAGCGTCTACACTTGCCGACGCGCTACTGCGTCCTCTCCGACATCGTCAAGCAGTCGAGCGCGCGCGCGATGAGTCGCGTGGACGTTGGCTTTCAGAGTCTCGCCGGAACGTCGCGCGCGCTCGGCGGGATGGTCGGCTTGGACGTTGACGGCGTGGCCGACCTCGCGCGCGGCTTCGACGGTCTCTACTTCGAGACGGGGCAGGGGTCGGAGGTGACGAACGGCGCGGCAGAGAGCGTTGACATGGTGACGCTCGAAGCGCGCAGCTACGGCGTGGCGCGCGCGGTCGGGCGGCGCACGGGCGCGTGGATGATCGTCAACGACGTGGCCGGCTTTATCGGGCCGGAGGTCTTCCGCACGGGCGAACAACTCCTGCGCGCGTGTCTGGAAGACACCGTGATGGCGAAGCTGCACGGGCTGACGATGGGGCTCGACGTGTGCTCGACCTTCCACATGGGCATCGAGCCGGCCGAGCTGCGGCGTTTGACCTCGGAGATAGTCGATGCGTCAGCGCCCGCCTACCTGATGGCGGTCGCCGGCAACGCCGACCCGATGCTCGGCTACCTAACGACCTCATTCCGCGAACACCCCGCGCTCAGGCTTAAGACCAATCGGCAAATCTCGACGCCGATGCAAAAGCGTCTGTCCGAACTCGGCGTGCTGGACGCGCGCGGCCATCCGCGCGGCGACGCGGAGTGCGTAGCGGATTTGTACGCCGCGTACATGCGCGCGGGCGGCGACACGCGCTCGGGCGAGACGCTGCGCGGTGAGGGAAGTAAAAAGCTCGCGGCGCTCGGGCGTCGCGGGTTCGACCTCGGGCGCGGGCACGGCCGCGAGTACGAACCGCCGCCGGAGGTCACGACGCGGCTTGAGGGAATCTACGCGCACGCGCGGCGCGCGCTCTACGCCGCGCTCGACGACGCGGTCGTCCGCGAAGTCAGCCCTCATCATCTGCGCGCGCGCACCGAGGCGCGCGACCGCGAGCAGTATCTTTCGGAGCCCGCTTCGGGCGAGCGTGTGCGCTCGCCGGACGCCGCGCGCGTCGCTGCGCTCTACCCGCAAAAACGTCCGCGCGTGCAGCTAGTGCTCTCGGACGGGCTGAACGCGGACGCGCTCAACGAGAATCTGCGCGCGGTGCTGCCGCGGCTGCGGCGGGAACTGGGAGAGTCCGGCCTCCACGTCGGCGGGACGGACGTGGTTGTCACAAACGGCCGCGTGCGCGCCGGCTATCACGTCGGCGAGCTGACGGGCGTGGACGTGGTCGTCCACCTCATCGGCGAGCGTCCGGGGACGGGCTTAAACACGCTCTCGGCCTACGTCACCTACGGGCGCGACGAGGCGGGGCGCACGCGTTGGAGCCCCTCGCTCGACCACTCGTGCACGACGGCAGTCTGCGGCGTCCACCCGAGGGGCAAGCGCCCCGATGTCGCGGTCGAAGAGATTGTGCGGTGTGTCCTGAGGTCGTTGGAGGAAGGGCGCTCCGGCGTCGCGCGTTGAGCCGGAGCGCCCCTGTCGGTTGACTCTTCCTTACTTGCTTATTTCTTCGCGCGCAGGTCGTAGGCGTAGATGGTGTCCTGGTCGCGCAGGAAGAGGTGGCCGCCGGCGACGATGGGGTGCGCCCACGTCGGCAGAGAGTCCTGCGGGATGCGGAAGCGGCCGCGCTCGCGGTAGCCCTCGGGCGTCGCCTCGGCGAGTCCCACCACGCCGTTCTCGCTCAGCAGGTAGAGCAGGCCGTCGGCATAGACGACCGCGCCCTTGCCGACGCTGCGATCCTTCCACGCGACCTCGCCCGTGTCGAACTTCATCGCCGTCAGTATCCCGCCCGAGAAGCCGTAGAGGTGTTCGCCCACCAGCACCGAGCTGCTGTGGTGGTTGCGCATCTCGCGCGTGAAGTAGACCTCGGAGGCGGTCACGCCCTTCTCGCCCGGCTTGATTTCGACGAGCCCGCCGCCGTTGCCGTAGTCCGAAGATATCCAGACGCGGTTGCCGCGCGCGACCGGCGTCGCCGCGTTGGCGACGTTGTTCGCCGCCTTCGGGTAGTCCCACAGGAGCGCGCCGGTCTCAAGGTCTAACCCGAGCCCGCGCGTCGAGGTGAAGAAGACGACCTGCGTCTTGCCGCCGAGCGTGACGGGGATGCCAGACGAGTAGCCCGCGCGGTCGCTCTGGCTCTTCCAGATGAGCGAGCCGTCCTTTTTGTTGAGCGCGACGATTGACGCGCCGGGGCCGCCCGGGTTGACCAGAAGCTTTTCGCCGATGACGAGCGGCGACTCGCTGATGCCCCATGTGATGTTCGTCCCGCCGAACTTTTGCAGGACGTTCATCGTCCAGACGACTTTGCCGGTCGCGGCGTCTAAGGCCGAGAGGTCGCCCGCGCCGCCGAGCGCGTAGACGCGGTCGCCGTCGACGGTCGGCGTGCCGCGCGGGCCGTCGCCGCGGTCGTTGCGGAACGCAGAGCCGTGCGGAGTGGCCCAGACCTCCTTGCCGGTCTTGAAGTCGAAGGCGACGACGAACTCGCGCTCGCCGCGCAGCCCCATCGTGTAGAGCCTCCCCTTCGACGCCGCGAACGAAGAGTAGCCGCGCCCCGCGCCCGTCGTCTTCCAAGCGAGCGGCGGCCCCGCCTCGGGCCACTGTTTGAGCAGCCCGGTCTCTTTGGAGATGCCGTCGCGGTTGGGGCCGCGCCACTGCGGCCACTCGGCGGGGGCTTGCGCCGCCGCGCGGGCGGCGCACAACAGGGACAGGACGAGCGCCGCCGACGCCAGCGACAGAACACGCGTGCTTCTCATCTCAGGAACGCCTCCTCAACTGAATCCCGAAAGTCTATCGAGTCTGTCTGCCCGCCTTCGGGCGGGGGCAGGGCCGGTCTGGGGTGTGGGGTATAATGCCGCCGCGCCGGGGCGTTGTAAATCGTTTTGTGACGCGCGGAGGGCGACGCGTCAAAATTTATCCGGCCGCGTCCAATTTGAGTGAGCTTTGTCCAAAACTCTTCCGCGAAACCCGCCGTAGGAGAGTTGTGCGCCGACCGCCCGTGCGGTTAATCTCCAAGACCAAGATGACAGCACCAGCCGAAACACTCGACACGAAAATCCGTGAGGCGCGCGCCGCGCTCGACGCGTGGGTGCGCGAAGTCGTCGCGTGGCACTTCGACCCCGCGACGGGCTCCCCCTTCTGGCTAGAGCGCGCGAAGACTCTGGGCTTCGACCCGCGCGAAGAGGTGCGGACTTACGACGACCTCGACCGGCTCGCGCCCTTCGAGGACGAGTGGCTGCGCGGCGGCCCCGTCCGCCGCTGGGTGCCGAAGGGTTTGGCCGACCGCCCCGTCTACGTCTTCGAGACGGGCGGCTCGACCGGCGTCCCGAAGTCGCGCGTCAACATCGACGACTTCCGCACCGACTACGAGATGTTCAGCCGCACGCTCCCCGACGAGTTTTTTCCGAAGGGCGCGGACTGGCTCTCTCTAGGCCCGACGGGGCCGCGCCGCCTGCGGCTCGCGGTCGAACACCTCGCGCAGCACCGCGGCGGAATCTGCTTCGCCGTCGACCTCGACCCGCGCTGGGTCATCAAGCTTTTGAAGCGCGGCCAGACGCGCGAGGCCGAGGCGTACAAGCAGCACGTCGTCGAACAGGGCTTGACGCTTCTGCGCGCGCACGAAAACATCCGCTGCCTGTTCACGACGCCGAAGCTGCTCGAAGCGTTGTGCGAGAAAGTCTCGCTCAAGAAGATGGGCATCACCGGCGTCTTCTGCGGCGGGACGGAGATGACGCCGCAGTTCCACCGCTTCGCCGTCGAGGAGTTGACCGAGGGCGCGTACTTCGCGCCGACCTACGGCAACACTTTGATGGGGCTCGCCGTCCACAAGCCGCGCGACGTGGGCGACCCCTTCGACATCATCTACTACCCGCCCGCGCCGCGCGCGATGGTCGAAGTGGTCGACCCGGGGAACCCGGCGCGCGTCGTCGGCTACGGCGAGACCGGGCGCGTGCGTCTGACGACGCTGACCAAAGATTTCTTCATGCCGCGCTTCCTCGAACGCGACGAGGCCGAGCGCGAGCCGCCCTGCGAGCCCTACCCCTGGGACGGCGTCCGCAACGTCCGCCCCTTCTCGAAACTTCAGACGAACGTCGTCGAAGGCGTCTACTGAACAGCGTCTTATGCTTCACATTCCTATTCTTCGTTGGGGCGAGCCGTACCGGAGTCTTGATGCGGCGCGCGCGGTTCACTACAGGACGCGGGAGCCTTTCGTCGAGGTGAGTCAGGCGAACGTCGGGCTCATCCGCCGAGACCTGCGCGCTCAGGGCGAGGCGCGGGCGGCACTCGCAAAGTTTACTGTCGAAGAGCTGCTGGCGATCTGCGCGCGCGCGGCCGAGCACTTCGCGTCGGACGAGCTGCCGCTGGGCGACTCTGTACAGACGCCGGAGGACTACGTGCGGCAGGTGACGGCGACGACGGGGATGCCGCACGCGCTCGTGCGCCGCAACCTTGAGAAGATTCGCGGCGTGCTCGCGACGATGGGCGACGTGCTTTCGGGGTTGACGCGCGGGCTTGACCTGCGAGTTCTCGACGATGGGTTCGTCGAGCAGGGCGGGAGCACGCTCAGCTACTACCCGCTCGCGCAGTCGTTGGGCGTCGTGCTGCCGAGCAACTCGCCGGCCGTCCACGCGCTGTGGACGCCGGCGGTCGCTCTGAAGACGCCGCTCGTCTTAAAGCCCGGCGCGTCCGAGCCGTGGACGCCTTACCGTCTCATCGAAGCGTTCGACCGCGCGGGCGTCCCGCGCGCGGCGTTCGGCTACTACCCGACCGACCACGCGGGCGCGGGCGTCATCCTCGAACAGACGGGGCGCGGGATGATGTTCGGCGACGTTTCATCGGTCGGCGCGTGGAAGGACGACCCGCGCGTGGAGCTGCACGGCCCCGGCTACAGCAAAATCGTCATCGGCGAGGACTGCGCCGACGAGTGGGAGCAGCACCTCGACGTTATCGCCGCGTCCATCGCGGACAACGGCGGGCGCTCGTGCGTCAACGCCTCCGGCGTCTGGGTCACGCGCCACGGCGCGGAGATCGCCGAGGCGCTCGCGGAGAAGTTGTCGGCGATAGTCCCGCGCGCCGAGGACGACCCCGAAGCCGTGCTCGCGCCCTTCGCCGACCCGTCGGTCGCCGAGCGCATCAACAACATGGTCGAAGCCGCCATGCGCGAGCCGGGCGCGCGCGACGTGACGGCCGCGCGCAGGGGCGACGAGCGCATCGCGCGCCGCGAAGGCTGCGCGTACCTTCTGCCCACGGTCGTCCACTGCGAAAGCCCCGAGCACCCGCTCGCCAACCGCGAGTTCCTGTTCCCGTTCGCCAGCGTCGTCGAGGTCGGCCCCGAAGAGATACCCGAGGCGCTCGGGCCTTCGCTCGTCGTCACGGCCGTCACGCGCGACGCCGAACTCGTCCGACGACTCGCGCAGTCGCCGCTCGTCGGCCGGCTGAACGTCGGCGCGGTCGCGACCAACGTCGTGCGCTGGGATCAGCCGCACGAGGGCAACCTCTTCGAGCACCTCTACGCGCGCCGCGCGTTCCACCGCGCGGCGGCCGGGTGAGGCGATGCGCATTCTCTACATCACGGCCGGCGCGGCGCAGATGTACTGCGGGAGCTGCCTGCGCGACAACGCGCTGGCGACCGAGCTGATGGCGCGCGGGCACGACGTGGTGCTCGTGCCGCTCTACACGCCGACGCTCACAGACGAGCGGAACGTCAGCAGCGGGCGCGTCTTCTTCGGCGGCATCAGCGTCTACCTCGAACAGCACTCGGCGCTCTTCCGGCGCACGCCGCGGCTGCTCGACCGCCTCTGGGACTCGAAGCTCGCGCTCAAGCTCGCCTCGCGCAGCTCGATTCAGACGAGCCCGAAGACGCTCGGCGAGCTGACCGTCTCGATGCTCCGCGGCGAGGACGGCCACCAGCGCAAGGAGCTTGAGAAGCTCATCGACTGGCTCAAGACCGAGCCGCCGTTCGACGTGCTCTGCCTCCCCTACACGCTGCTCATCGGACTGGCGGGGCCGCTCCGCGAGGCGCTCGGCCGCCCCGTCTGCTGTACGCTTCAGGGCGAAGACCTCTTCCTCGAAGGCTTGCCCGAGCCGTACCGCTCGGAGTCGCTCAAGCTCATCGGCGAGAGCGTGCGCCACGTCGAGCGCTTCCTGCCCGTCAGCCGGTACTACACGGAGTTCATGCCCGGCTACCTCGGCATCCCGCGCGAGAAGATGAGGCTGACGCCGCTCGGCATCAACCTGCAAGGCTACGAGATGCGCGCGCCGCGCGCGGCGGGGCGGCCCTTCACGGTCGGCTACTTCGCGCGCGTCGCGCCCGAGAAGGGGCTGCACCTTCTGGCCGAAGCTTACGTGAAGATGCGCGAACGCGTGGGCGCGGGCGAGTCGCGCCTCGAAGTCGCGGGCTATCTCGGCGAGGAGCACAAGGGCTACCTCGCGGGCGTCGAGCGGCGCATGCGCGAGGCGGGGCTCGGCTCGGAGTTCAACTACCGGGGCGTGCTCGACCGCGAGGGCAAGATAGAGTTTCTGCGCGGGCTCGACGTGCTCTCGGTGCCGGCGACCTACGACGAGCCGAAGGGCATCTTCCTTTTGGAAGCGATGGCGTGCGGCGTGCCCGTCGTCCAGCCGCGGCGCGGCGCGTTCACAGAGGTCGTCGAGAAGACACGGGGCGGGCTGCTCGTCGAGCCGGACGACGCCGCGAGCCTCGCCGACGGTCTGCTCCGCGTGAAGGACGACGCGGGGCTCGCCTCCGAGTTGAGCGCCAACGCCTTCGAGGGCGTGCGCCGGCATTACACGGTCGCGCAGATGGCCGACCGCGCTCTCGAAGTCTACGAGGAGGTCGCGGCCGGCGGCGCGCGCGGGACGAAAGCGTCGCCCGCGGCCGTCGCCTGAGCCGCGCCGGGCCGCGAGTCGAATTCTCAAACAGCCGAAGGCAAGAAACCGAGTGCTTGTAGTCGAGAACCTGTCGAAGGAGTACAGGACGCCGGGCGGTTCGCTGCCCATCCTGTCGGGCGTCTCGCTCCGCATGAATCGCGGCGACGCGGTCGCCGTAATGGGGCCTTCGGGGAGCGGGAAGAGCACGCTGCTCTACGTCCTCGGCGGGTTGGAGCCGCCGACCTCGGGCGCGGTCACGCTCGACGGCCAGAACCCCTTCGCGCTCGGCGAAACCGAACTCGCGACGTTCCGCAACCGCGAGGTCGGCTTCCTCTTCCAAGACCACTGCCTGCTCCCGCAGTGCTCGGTGCTTGAGAACGTCCTGACGCCGACGCTCGTCGCGCGCGGTCGCGGCGAAGACTACGGCGAGAGGGCGCGCGCTCTGCTCGAAGCGGTCGGGCTCTCGCACCGCGTGAGCCACCGGCCGGCCGAGCTTTCGGGCGGCGAGAAGCAGCGCGCGGCGCTCGCGCGCGCGCTGATGATGAGGCCGAGCCTCCTGCTGTGCGACGAGCCGACGGGGAACCTCGACCAGAAGGCGGCCGACAACGTCGCCTCGCTCCTGCTCGAACTCCACCGCGCGCAGGAGACCATCCTCGTCGTCGTCACGCACAGCCCCGAACTCGCCGCGCGCTTCCCCGTTCGCTACAGGCTGACCGATCACAGACTTCAAGAGGAAGTGATAAGTGATAAGTGATGAGTGATAAGA
>JBEVKV010000025.1:0-23049 GCA_040509515.1 Pyrinomonadaceae bacterium
CGATTCCTACCGGCCTTCAGCCCTGTTTGAAGGTGACGGTGCGGTTCTCGCGGTCGATGTCGGAGGCGGCGGAGGCGTCCTTCCACGCGCCGCTGACCCACTTAAACACGCCGCTTATCTTCCCGCTGCGGCCGAAGAAGACGGCGTGGCCGCCCTCCGAGATGAACATGTACTGGAAATCGTCCACGAGTTCGACGCGCGGGTTGGCGCAGACCGAAATCTTCGACGACTCGCCGGGCGCGAGCACCAGTCGCTCGAACGAGAGCTTGACGTAGTTGTTGCCCTGCGGCTCGCCCACCGTGGGCGCGTAACCCTTGCCGCCGCGCCACGGCAGCCAGTCCAGCTTGTCTATCTTGACGGTGGACTGCGAGCCGTTGGTCAGCACCCAATCCTCGAAGCCCCACCCGGCCGGGCAGGGCGGCCACTCCTCGCCCTTGTCGTCAATCGGCGTGTAGCTGAGCGGCGTGTAGAACGGCTCGACGGTGTAGGAGCTTTGCTTGCCGAGGTCTAATTCCAGCGACGGCGAGCTGTGAACCTTCCCCGGGTCGACGAGGTAGCCCCCCATTTCGCCGAGCCACCAGAGCGCGCCGGGGTTGACGCGCCCGACCCGCTCCGAGAGCGGCTTCTCGTCGATCAGCCAGCCGAGGAACTTCCGCTGCCCGTAGTACTCGGGCGCGCGGACGGTCACGCGCGCGGTCTTCGTCGTGTCGAACGTCCGCAGGAAAGTCCCCTGCCCGTCGGCCAGCCCGTTCACGTCCACGGCGCTGCACGAGACGAGCGGCTGCACGTCGGTCGAGACGCGCACGAAGACCGTCCCGAGCTTGTCGTCGAGGTTGTGCGAGGCGTAGGTCACGCTCAGCTCAAGCCGCTTGAGCTTGCCCGCGGCCCTGCTGGGCGTCGCCGAGTGCGTGACGGTGAGGCCCGCCCACGCCGAAGGGCGATAGCTCGTGAGCGGGCTCGTGTCGCGCGTGTCCTTCTCGCCGAGCAGGTGCTTGATGAGCCACTTCTCCACCTCGTCGGGCTTCCGGTGTGTGATCTGCGGCGCCTGCGTGCGCGCCCTGTAGGTCACGTCGGTTCCCCAGTACGTCTTGTCGTCGCGGTACCCGCCGTCGACCCGGCCGTCGGCCGAGACGCGGTAGCGGCCGCTGCGGAAGAGGTAGAGCTGCCCGCCGCGGCGCAGCCGCGAGACGCCCTCGTGGCGGTAGGTGAGCCCGATGTTGACGAGCCCCTCGGTCGGCGGGTTGGCCAGCTCGACGTGCTCGGCCTCGATGCTGATGATGCGTATGTCCTCGCGGTCGAAGTCGTGGTAGCCCATCCGCATCAGGTCGATGTCGAGCCGGCCGTGCGCGTTGAGGGTTTCGAGCTGCGCGTCGGACAGCTCGAGCCCGAACTTGCCGTCGTACTTCGGCGGGTTGCTCACGTAGTAGTCGATGATGGTGCCGATGACGTCGCGGAGCTGATCCTCGAAGACGGCGCTCAGCCGCTGGTAGTGCTTCTCGGTCAGGTCGCCCTGCACGCTCGGCGGCAGGTAGTCCGGGTCGTTCGGCTTGAGCTTCGTGTTGCCGGGCAGGTACTTGGTGAACGCGTCGAACATCTTCTGCGCGCGGAAGTCGAGCGTCGGCAGGTCTTCGATCATCAGGAACTGATAAGACTTGAGCAGGTAATACTGGTACTTGAGCAGCCGCGCGCGGGCGCGCTGCCCGATCTCACGCGCGTACTGGAAGACCTCCGGGCTCAGCTCTTCGAGATTCTTGTTGAGTTGCGCGCGCATCTCGATGCGCGCGAGCTGGCCGTGCAGAATCGTCGCGGTCGCCTCGTCCATCGTCTGGATCGCGGCCAGAGTCTCCTGCATGTAGGCGGCCTTCTTCGCGTTGAGCGGTTCGAGCTGCTTGACGAGACTCTGGTACTGCGGGCACTCGGAGATGACGCGCGCGAGCCGCTCCTTGACCTCGCTCTCGGGGACGGCGAAGCCCTTGAAGGACTTGACGGCCTGACTCTTGGCCTCCTTCTGCTCGTCCATGTAGGTCTTGACCTTCGCGTCGAGCTTCTTCTTGGCCACCTCCTTGTCGAACTTGTCGTCCTCGTCGTCTTTCTCCTTCGGCTCCTTCTCGGGCTTGGGCTTCGGCTTCTCCTCCGGGGCGTCCTCGTCGAGGTATGACTTGAACTTGTCGTAGAGAGTCTTCGCCTTCGGGAGCAGCTTCTTCTGCGCCACGTCGGAGAACGCGCCGAGGACTTCGGGCACCGTGTCGAAGGGCTTTTCGAGGTCGATGTCGGAGAGCGCCGTCAGCCCCTTGCCGAACGCGCCGAGCACGGGCTGCCCGACGGGGATGAGCTGCATCACGCCGCCGAGCAGCTTCCCCGTCGAGCGGAGGAAGTGCTCCATCTGGAGGTCACCCTTGACGGCCTTCTCCATCTCCGCTTCCTGCTTCTTCAGCTCCACGTAGAAGGCGTCGATCTCCGCCTTGAGCGGCTCAAGGCGCTTGTCGAGGTCGGTGAGCTTGGCGATGGCGGCGTTGTAGTCCTCGGCCGCCTTTTTGCCCTCCTCTTCCAGACGGTTGAGCGCCGCCCTGAGCGAGTCGGCCGCGCTCGTCTTGTCCCGCTGGATGTTCTCCATCCAGTAGGCGAGGAACATCGTGCGGATGGAGGACTCGATCTCGTCCTGATAGAGCTTGAGGTTGCTCTCAAGCGAGAGCTTCGGCACCCACCCGGCCGGGTTGCCGAAGTAGTCGTAAGGGCCGTCGATGCGCTCGACCAGCGACGCCACCTCGCCGTGCAGCCCAGACCATTCGAGTCCGCCCTTCGTGTGAAGCCCGGCGGCCTCGACGGCGTCGCGGTAGCTCGCCAGCATGTTGCGCGCGTCGGCGCTGTAGCCCGAAAGCGCCGCGTCGTGGCCGTAGGCGAGAATCGCGCGGACGGTCGCCGGGTGAATCCAGTGGCCGGGGCCTGCGTTCTCAAGCGCGCGGACTGCGCCCGGTTTCGCGGCCGGCGTGTTGGAGTTGACGCCCGGCGCGGTCGCGCCGGGGCCGGGCTTCACTTCCCTCTTTTCCGAGATGTTGACGCCGTCCCTGCGCACCGTGGCGGACTCGCCCGGCCTCGGGTCTTCAAACGGCCGGACTAGCCAGACTTTGTAGTAGACCTTAACGTGGCAGGAGCGCGCGGGCATGCCGGCGGCCGAGGCCGGGACGTTGTCGGCCTTCCCGCCCGAATCGCCGGCCCCGAGATCGACGCGGTTTTTGAGCTGGTCGGCGAGAGCGGTGAAGACCGAACCGCCGTCGCCGCCGTGGCCGGGGTGGCCGGGCAGCTTCTTCGGCGGGTGGCCGTCCGAAGGCCAATCTTTAGTCCCCCACGTCCCGGCTTCCAGATACCCCGGCACGTCCTGCCAGGGCACTTTGGCGAATTTCTCGGCGAAGAGCGGCTTGTAGTCGCTGGCCTTCTCGCGGATGTCGCCGGAGTAGTCCATGTCGCCCGTGTAAACCACCATCTCCTTCACCGACCCCTTGCCGTCCCACTCCTTGACGACGTGGCCGGCCTCGCCGACTTTGCCCTCGCGCGCGGGCTGGCCGTTGCCGCCTTTGGTGATGATGCGATTGCCCGCGACCGACGTTTCAAGCTTCTGGACGTAGAGGTAAACGTCGCCGCCCTTCTGCCCGCGCAGCGCCTCGTCCCTCTCGTCGGCGCGCGCCGCGACCGAGAGCGGCGTCGTGTTGATGGCCCCCTTCTCGTCGAAGCGGAGCACGCGCGCGTAGATGTGAACCTCCGTGCCGGGCAGTTTCAATTCGTTGCGGACGGTGACGGTGTCGGCGCAGAGCGTCAGCCGCCGCAGGTTGGTGCGCCCGCGCAGGCGCTCGAAGAGCGGGTAGGTCTTGCTCTCGCTCTCAAGCACGAGGTCGACGCCCGAGATGGTGACCTGCGACGTTCGGACTTTGGCCTTCGACTCGTCCTTGTAGTCGGCCGTGTTGTTGAAGATGCTCGGCGCGGCGTCGGGCTGCTCGACGAAGGTCGTGAACTCGGACGGCTTCGGCGGGTTCGCCTCGTGGCGGATGACCTTGAACTCCGGCGGGAGACGCGGGTGCGGCGTGATGACGACCTTCTGCTTCTCGTACTTCTCGCCCTTGCGCGCCCAGAACCAGACGGCGATGTCGTCGCGGTCTTCCGAAGCGGGCGTGTACGTAAAGGCGCCCGTCTTCTCGTCGAGCGTCATCTTGCCTTTGGGACTGGGCGTGGCGCGCTTGGTGAACTTGACGGGGTCGCCGAGGCCGCTCCTGACGTTGAACTTGAGCGTCTCGCCTTCCCACGCGGTAAACGGCGGGATACTGCCGAGGGGGAAACTGTTGGACATTTGGGGGATCCTCCTGCGGGGGGCGTTGGCACTATCGGCCGGGCACTATATGAGAACCGACCCGCGCCGCGCAAGAGTTTTGTGACGAGCCCCGCGCGAGACGGGCGACGCACGCGGGGGCACGGCTAATTTCCTTAAGCCGTGCCCCCGCGTCCGCGTGGTTAATTCGTCTCGACTTACGCTACTGGTTATCCACCCTCGACTCGATGACGTTCTGGATGGCGGCGGGGACGGCGGAGAAGAAGTCGTAGCCGGTGAGCGTCTCGATCTGGTCGACGCTCACGCGGTAGGTTTTCCAGTCGGCGGTGCGTATGCCCTGCGTGTTCGGCATCAGCACCGCGATGGTGCGCGTCGCGGTGGTCACGCGCGTCACGTCGTTCGTCCCCGACGGCAGCACGATGATGACCTTCCACGTCTGCGCCGGCACGGCGACCTTGCCGCCCGCGATGGTGAACGTCGTCCCGCCGTTCGAGCCCGTCCCGCCCGAGCCGGCCCCGCCCATGACGACGTACAGCTCGTTGCCCGAGCCGACCAGCGTGCGGCAGTAGTTCTCAAGGTTGGCCCACGGCCCCTGATTGTTGTCTGGCGACTGCGGCATCATGTTCGTCATCAGGAAGGTCGAGGAGTTGTCCGAGACGGTCGCGGTGCGGTCGGCCGAAGGGCAGTAGTGCCCGCGGTCGAAGCCCGAGCCCGAGTAGTCCGTCCCCTGAACCTGATACCAGCCGGCGGGCAAGGAGGTGTCGTTGCGGAAGTCGTCCTGCCGCGGCGCGCTCCCCAGCCAGTTCGACGCGAGGTGCCAGCTCACCCAGTTCGGACGCCCCTTGTCGCGGTGGTACGAGACGGCGTACTGCGGCTTGTTGAGCAGGTAGTTGGTCGGCTGGTTAACGTCCGTGACCGCGTTCGACGGGTTGCCCAGCGTCAGGTGAACGCTCACGGGCGGCGGGGTCGCGAAAGAGCCGACGACGACGTTGTCGATGTTGACGCGGTTGGCTCCGCCCGACACCTTGCGTATCGAGAGGCGCACCGCGCCCGCGGAGTTCACGGTGAAGCTCGCCGTCTGGAGCGTGGTCGAAGAGGTGCTCACCGTCGCGCCGATCTTCGAGTAGCTTGAGCCGCCGTTGGTCGAGACCCACAGCTCCCAAGACGAAGCGCCGTCGGTGCCGAAGACCGCGTGCTGGACGGTGACGACGCCGGCCGAGGCGAAGTCGAAGTTAGAGTTGAGCGAGCCCGTGTTGCGCACGCGCGCCGAGGCCGCGCCCGTCTTGCGGTCGGTCGAAAGGTTGCCGACGAGCGCGTCGTCGAAGTACCACCAGCCGGTCGTGAGAAAAACGTCGGCGGCGGCGTAGGCGGTCTTGGAGCCGCTCTCGAATCCCTCGGTCGAAACTTGTGCGGCGGCGCGCCGCGTCGGGATGGCGAGCGCGGCGAGGATGGCGAGCGCGCAGGCGAGCGCGGCCGTCTTGCGGAAAGCTCTCATCGAAGGGGTTCTCCTCGGGTTGTGTTCGGACGTGGAGGGCCGTGCGCCGGGCAGGGCGCAAGTCTCTTTGCGGGTTGGGGCGCGGCCGGACTATGGTGCGGGCCGCGCGCTCTTGGTGCCGGTGAGAATTAAGGGCACTAACGGGACAAGCGGGGCCGAACTTTAAACTTAACCGCCGCCGCTTTCAAGACAAATCCGCGCGCCGCGTCGGGCCGGCCGCGCTCCCGCGCCGGGGCGGGAACGTTTATACTGGCCGCGAACGCTCTTACACATGGAGAAGAAACCGAAATGATACTCGACGCCTTCAGGCTGGACGGCAAGGTCGCGCTGGTGACGGGCGCTTCGGCGGGCTTAGGCGCGGCCGTCGCGGTCGCGCTCGCAGAGGCCGGCGCGGACGTGGCCTGTCACGGCAACTCGCGCAGCCCCGAGACGACCTGCGGAGCGGTGATGCACGTCGGCAGGCGCGCGCTCCCGGTCGTCGGCGACCTCTCCGATAAAGAGGTGCCGCGCCGCATGGTCGAGCAGACGCTCGACGAGTTCGGACGGCTCGACGTGCTCGTCAACAACGCCGGCATCATCCGCCGCACGCCGGCCGTGGACTTCTCCGAGGACGACTGGGCCGCGGTCATCGAGGTCAACCTCAACGCGGTCTTCCGGCTGTCGCAGCAGGCGGGCCGCCACATGGTCGAGCGCGGGTCGGGCAAGATAGTCAACGTCGCGTCACTGCTGTCGTTTCAGGGCGGCGTGACCGTGCCGGCCTACGCCGCGTCGAAGGGCGGCGTCGCGCAGCTCACCAAGGCGCTCGCCAACGAGTGGGCGTCCAAAGGCGTCAACGTCAACGCCATCGCGCCCGGCTACATGCGCACGGACAACACGGCCGCGCTCCAAGCCGACGAGACGCGCAACCGGCAGATACTCGAACGCATCCCCGCCGCACGTTGGGGCGAGCCGAAGGATTTGGCGGGCGCGGCCGTCTTCCTCTCCGCCCCGGCGAGCGACTACGTCAACGGACACGTCCTCGTCGTCGACGGCGGCTGGATGGGGCGTTAAAACAGGTCGCACCTTTTCACTGTGACCGAAGCGGAAGTAACAAATGCGTGCGCCGCCGGGAGCGCCCGCCTGAATCGCTTCGGGACGGCGTTGATGGTCGCAAAGGCAGCCGCCCCGTGTGCAACGGCGTAGGTGGCTCGGGAATCATAATTTTCGGCTGACGAGTCGTAGCGACACTTGCTATACTCTGGACGCCGTTCCCTTGAAACATCCGACAGACTGTTTTCCGCCTGACCAAGTACGGAGGATTTTTAATGAGTTTCAGCCGTAATCCCCTGCGCAAAGTCGCCACCTCATTCTTCGCCGTCATGCTGCTCTCGGTCGCCGCCGCCGCGCAGAGCGTCCAGCAGAACACTTTCACGAACGTCCAGATCAAGAACTTCGGCCAGATGGACGAGCGCTTCTACAGGGGCGCGGAGCCCAAACGGCTCGAAGACATCCGCGCGCTGAAGGAGATAGGCATCACGACCGTCATCGACCTTCAGGAGAAGCCCGCGCCCGACGAGCGCGGATGGGTCGAGTCTCTGGGCATGCGCTACGTCAACATCCCGATGGTCGAGAAGAAGTACCCGCGCCCCGAATGGGTCTCGGCCTTCATGAAGACGGTGGACGACCCCTCGACGGGCAAGTTCTTCGTCCACTGCGCGGGCGGGCGTCACCGCACGGGCTCGATGGGCGCGGTCTACCGCTTCGAGAAGTACGGATGGGACTACGATCAGGCTTACGCCGAGATGAAGCGGTTCGACTTCTACACGCGCTGGGGCCACGGCGACTTTAAGACCTTCGTTCAGGACTACTTCAGGGAGAAGCAGTCGCGCCTTCAAGCGCCGGCCGCCCCGACGCAGGCCGTCGCCGCCGAGGCCGTCGCCGGCAGCAGGAACTGAACCCCGAGACTTAAGTACATCAAGAAATGACGAAGGGGACGCTCTTACTCAGAGCGTCCCCTTCGTTCGTATAGGATGCGGCGGCGCGTCACTGGTAGAAGTAGGAGGTGTTCTTCTGCTGCGCCCACTCGACGCCGTCGATGTTCTTCGGGTCGGCGGCGAGCAGCTCTTCGCTCAGCCGGTCGGTGGTGAAGTGCGGGGCCACGTCCACGAAGTAGACGACGCAGCCCGTCTCGCCCTCGCCGTCGGGACGGTCGATGTTGCGCATCTCGGCGTGGAAGTCATACTTCTGGAAGAGCCGGAGCAGCGCGTCCTGCGTCGTCCCGATGTTGGTCGTCTTGACGGTCAACTCCATCGCGCGCGTCACCAAGTCCTGCTCGCGGTACTCAAGCCCCCACAGCAGCACCAGCGAGAAGAGCGTCAGGATGAGCCCCAACTCCCACCTCCCGACGCCCGTCGCCAGCCCGACGGCCAGCGCCAGCAGAAGCACCGTGATCTCCTTCGGGTCTTTGATGTTCGTGCGGAAGCGGACGAGCGAGGCCGCCGCGAAGATGCCGAAAGCGCGCGCCGCCGAATCGCCGACGACCATCATCAGCGCCGAGGCGACGACCGCCATCAGTATCTGCGTCTGCGCCACGAACGGGTTGCGCTTGACCGAGCGCGCGAGCCGGCGCGGGCGGAAGGCGAGCATCGCCGTCAGGAGCGCCGCCAGCGTCAGCCGCACCGTCACGGTCGCAAACGTCATCAGCCAGTCGCCCGTCCCGCCGCGCCCGGGCTGTGCGGGCGCGCCCCCTTGCGCGAAAGCCTCCGAGAACGGCGTTTCGTCGCCGGCCGGCGAACGCGCCGGACTCGGGGCCGGCTCTCCTCCGGCCGCTTTCGCGGCCGCCGCGCGCCCCGCCTGCTGTCCCTGCTCGCGCGCCGCCTGCTCCTGCTGCGCCGCGCGCGCGGGGTCGGCCGGGCCGCCCACGACCGCGCCGGGCGAGTCCGAGCCGTAACCGCGCATCAGCGCCACGACCAAAAGAAACCCGGCGGCCAGCGCCGCGACCACCACCGCCCCGGTGAAAACTTTGCCCCTCGGCTTTCCGTTCTTCATGAAATCCCAGCTCTGCCTGAATCCGATTTTCGGAATACTATAAACCACAAAGACACGGGGACACAGCTTCAAGCCTTCAAAGCCGTGCCCCCGTGTCTTTGCGGTTGATACGTCTAAGCCCCGACCCTCTCGCGCCTCACGGAGCGGGCGTGGCGGCGGTGACGGCCGCGTCCGGCGCCGACAGCCTGCGGAGCGAGTTGATGCGCCCCATGACCTCCTGCGCCAGCGCCTCGACCTGATCGGGCTTGTAGTTGGCCGCGCGGAAGGCGTCCTTGATCTGCTCCTCGTTCAGACGCGAGAGGATGTCGCCGATCCACTTCGCGTGCTCGACGGTGACGGCGTCGAAGAGACCGCCCTTCTTGCCGTTGTAGTCGAACCTGACGCGCCCGCCCTCGACCTTCTCGACGAAGCCGGTCTCGACGTACTTCTCGGGCTCGTTGCGGCTGTGCGTGATGAAGTTGCCGGTCTTGCCGAAGGTCGCGCCGAGGTCGCTGATGATGTAGCGCAGCTCGCCGCCCCCGTCGGCCGGCACGTAGACGACCTTGTTGTTCGTGTCCTTCAAATCCCAGTTGTTGATGAGCCCCATCATCACGACGAGGCCGGCGAACTCCTTCGAGCCCGCGAACGGGTTCTGATCCCAGCTCCAGTTGTCGAGCCGCTTATAATTTTCCGGCCGCGCCTCGAAGCGCACGTTGGCGTAGCCGCCGCCCTCGCACTGCTCGACCTTCTTCCTCGGCTTCGGGGCGTTGACGATTTTGACGCAGGGGAAGAGGTAGGTGACCTCCGTCGGGTAGCCCGCCGCCCAGACCAGACGCGTCGCGGCCGGCTCGGGCTGCGCCTCGTTGCCGGCCTTGACGACCCACTTCTTGCCCGCGCCGTCGCGCACGCGCCACTTCACAGAGTAGCCGCCCTCCTCGGTCGCCTCCCAGACGACCTGACTCAGGTCGGGCTTCATCCCGTCGCCGCCGGGGCCGAGCAGGAGGTTGCGCGAGGCGATGTCGGTCGGCTCCTGCCAGAGGACGGGCGTGCCCTGCGGCGGCGCCTCCTTCTTCTCGTCCTTCTTCGCCGACTTCTCTTCCTGCTTCGGCTCGGCCTGCTGCGCCGCGTTCTGGTTATCGCCCTGACCCGCCGCGAACGCGCAGGCCGTGGCCGTCAGCGCCAGCAGCAGCGCGGGAATTTTTCTGCCGGATAGACTGTTAAGCATCATCGACACTCCTCAAAAGTTCACTCGGTTGGTTTCACTCGGGTGCGGGGGCGTCCATGAAAAAGAGCTGACCGTTGAAGCGCTCGCCGCCCGGCTCGACGGGCACGGGGCCGTAGCTGCCGTCGGGGCCGAGCAGCCGCGCCTTGACGTTGTCGCGCAGGTAGGCGTCGAGCAGAACGTCCTTCAGGTACTTCTTCAAACGCGCGTCGCGGACGGGCGCGATGGTCTCGACGCGGCGGTCGAAGTTGCGCGGCATCCAGTCGGCGCTGCCGGTGTAGAGTTCCTCTTCGCCGCCGTTCTGGAAATAGTAGGCACGGCTGTGTTCGAGGAAGCGGCCGACGACCGAGCGCACCCGGATGGTCTCCGAAAGGCCGGGCACGCCGGGCTTCAGCATGCAGATGCCGCGCACGATGAGTTCGATGGGGACGCCGGCCTGCGACGCCTCGTAGAGCGCATTGATGACGCGCGTGTCGGCGAGCCGGTTGATCTTGACGACGATGCGCGCGGGCCGCCCGGCGCGCGCGTGCTCGGCCTCTCGCCGGATGAGCGCGAGCGTCTTCTCGCGCAGCACCGCCGGCGAGACGAGCATGCTGCGGTAGTCCTTCTGGCGCGAGAAGCCGGTCAGGAAGTTGAAGACTTCGGTGGCGTCAGCGCCGATGTCGTCGTCGGCGGTGAAGAGGCTGAGGTCGGTGTAGAAGTTCGCCGTCACGGGGTTGTAGTTGCCGGTGGCGACGTGGACGTAGCGGCGCGTCTCCTCGCCCTCGCGCCGGACGACGAGCGCGACCTTGCAGTGCGTCTTCAGCCCGACGATGCCGTAGACGACGTGGACGCCCGACTCTTCGAGCCGCTTGGCCCACTCGATATTGTTCTCCTCGTCGAACCGCGCCTTGAGCTCGACGAGCGCGGTGGCCTGCTTGCCGTTCGCCACGGCCTCGATGAGCGACTCTGGGATGGGCGAGTCCTGCCCCGTGCGGTAGAGGCAGATTTTGATGGAGGCCACGTCGGGGTCGCGCGCCGCCTGGTCGATGAACTGCGTGACGGCGTCGAAGGACTCGTAAGGGTGGTGGACGAGCACGTCGCGCTCGCGTATCACGTCGAAGTAGTTCGACGCGCCGCGGAAGGCGAGCGAAGGCTTGGGCTTGAAGGGCTTGTCCTTCAGCTCGGGCCGTTCGAGCTTGTAGAGCTGCATCAGCCCGCGCGCGCCGAGCGGAGAGGCGACCTCGTAAACGTCCTCGGGGCCGAGTTCCAGCTCGCTCACTAGGTGGTCGCGCATCTCGGCCGGCATCTCGGCCGCGACTTCGAGCCGGACGGCCGTCCCGAAGCGTCGCTTGCGGAGTGTCTTCTCCATCATCGAGAGGAGGTCGTTGGCCTCCTCCTCGCGCACGTCCACGTCGGCGTCGCGCGTCACGCGGAAGGCGTGGCAGTGGCTGACGCGCATCCGCGGGAAGAGCGATTCGAGGTTGGCCGTAATCAGGTCTTCGATCAGGACGAACTTCGAGCCCTCGTCGCCCTCGACGGCGACGAGGCGGGGGACGAGCGACGGCACCTTGATGCGCGCGAAGCGCGGATCGACCTTCCCCGTCAGCGAGCGCGTGATGCCGTGCTCGGGCATCGGCTCGACCGTCAGCGCGAGGTTCAGGCTGAGGTTCGAGATGTACGGGAACGGGTGCCCCTGATCGACGGCCTGCGGCGTGAGCAGCGGGTGAACCTGCTTCTTGTAGAACTCGCGGAGCTGCTGCCGCTCGGGCAGGGAGAGCGTGCTGTACTGGACGACGCGCACGCCCGCCTCCGCGAGCCCCGGCAGCACCTCTTCACGCAGGCAGCGCGAGTGCTCCGCGACGAGCGGCAGCAGTCGCGTGCGTATCTCGCGGAGCTGGTCGACCTGCCCCATGCCGTCGGGCGAGAGCTTGTCGACGTTGCCGGCCAGCGTCTCCTGCAAGCCCGAGACGCGGATCATGAAGAACTCGTCCAGATTCTCGGAGAAGATGGAGATGAACTTCAGCCGTTCGAGGAGCGGCTGCGAAGGGTCGAGCGCCTCTTCGAGCACGCGCTTGTAGAACTCGATCTGGCTGCACTCACGATTGAAGAGGGGCACCGAGTTCGGGCGCGCCGGAACCTCGCGCGTCTCGGGCACGCCTTCGGGCTCGCCCTCGGAGGATTTTTTGTTGGTTAGCCTTGTCATTCGTCTCGGCGCGCGAAAGGTCGCCCGGCTTCCCGTGCGCCCTGCGCGACTTTCTTTGATTCCCGCAAGAGCTTACGTCTGTGATGCCCGCCGGCGCGGCCGCGATAGCCAGTTACGCGCCCCGAAACATCGTCTTCCCCTTGACGCCGCCGGGCTCCCACAATGAATTCGCACGCGCGGCGGGAGAGCACACGTAGGGGGACTTGGGAATCAGGCGGGACTATAGCAAGCCTTGTTCCTTCTGCCCGTGTGTTGGGGGTTTGTCCGCTGAAACCATTGTACTGAAAGATTTAGGCCGCGCAAGCCGCAGTTTCGAGTTCGCCCGCGCGCCCGGCCTCGGCCCGCGCCTTATGTACGGTTTCATTCCTCCCGCCGCAGCATTCTGCCCGCATTTGCCCCCATTTGTTCAACACGCGGCCTACTTCAACGTCAACGCCTTCACCTCGACCGCCGCGTCGAGCAGCCGCACCACGTCTTCGAGCGCGACCGTCCCGTAATACCACTCGCCGGCGGCGGCCGCCTCGGCGTAGACGGCCTTGTAGATGTCGTAGTAAGACCGCCGGCCGTCGACGAAGTTGTAGACCTCGGTGCGCATCAGGCCGTGGAGCAGCCCGCCGGCCGCGTTCGGAACCTTCTGCCGGTTGGCGAAATAGGCTTCGAGCGAGGCGACGTTGGCCGGAACCTTTCTGCTCGCCGCCTGCTCGGCAGCCGTCAGCTCCACCCTCGTCGGCGGCTCCGCGCGGTACATCTGCCGGTAGAACTGCGCGAGTTGTGCGCCGGCCATCCTGTTAATCGTTCCGCCCCGCGCCATCCCGTTGACCATCTGCCGGGCGGATTCGCTCTCGCCCGCGAAGGCTTCGACCGACCAGAGCGCGCGCACCTCGCGTTCGGCACCCTGCTCGACGATGATTAAGGCGCGCTTCCAGCCCTTGTCGGGCTCGCCCGCCGAGTCGCGCATGACTTGCAGCGCGGCCTGTAGGTCGTTCGCCAGACGCTTCTGCCCCTGCGCGTAAGTTTCGGCGAGGAGGACGGGGACGCGCTTGTCGTCGGCGTTGGCGAGGAAGTAGGCCATCGCGCCGATGAGAAAGTTGTTGCGGCGCAGTTGCGTCTGGTCTATCTGGAAGAGGTCGTCCTCCGAAGAGTGTATGAAGGGGTCGTCCCAGTTGATGAGCGCGACGGCGGGGACGCCGACCGCGCCTTCGAGAAAGACGAGGTGGTCGGACGAGCCGAAGTGCGGCACGAAGCGCGCGTTGTAGCCCTGCCGCGTCCCGCGCGTCGAGTAGAGCGGGCGCGTGTGCGGGCGCGGCAGCCCGCCCTGCCGGCTCGCGGAGAGGAAGCCGTTGTTGGTCTGGATGAGGTAGGTGCCGACGCTCTCGAAGAGCGCGTCGAGGTACGAGGTGCGCGAGTGCGGCGCGAAGATGAGGTGCTGGACGCGGCTGCCCATCGCGAGGTTCGCGCCCGTCATGTCCTGATGGACGTTGGCCAGAATCCTCTTCACCTCGTCGGGGTGTTTGCCGAAGTGGTAGTACTCCGAATAGATTTCGTCCGTCCACCAGAAGCGCAGGTCGCGCGTGGGGCGCTTGATCTTCCCTTCCCTGATGAGCTTATTGAAGGCGCGCGCGAGTTCCAGCAGGTTGGCGCAGCCGCTCCCGTCGTCGTTGGCCGAGCCCTGCTCCTCCTGCAAGTGCGCGGTCAGCACGATCTGCTGCTGCCCGGGGCGCGTGCCGCGTATGACGGCCTCGACGAAGCCGGTCTTGCCCGGCGAGGGACCGAACTCCGTGTCGACCTTCGCCCTGAGGCGGACGCGGCCGCCGGGCGTTGGTTTGCCCGTGGCGAAGAGGTCTTGCGTGCCCTTCGTCTGAAGGATGCGGCGCAGCGTGTCGCCTTTGCGCGGCGGCAGCACGAAGGCGAAGGTGCCTTTGGTGCCGGCGGGCGGCTCGGCGTCGATGCGCGACCAAGCGATCTGGTCGGGGTGGTCGAACGGGCTCCTCGCCTCGGAGGTCTGGTAGGTGACGACGCCGACGGCGCCGCGCTTCGCCACCGCCGTTTCGACCGCGCGCTGCGGCGGCCCGCTCGTCAGGACGATCTTGCCCCTCACGTCCAGACCGGCCAACGCCTCGTCCGTGCCGTCGCCGATGTCGACGAGGTCGGCCGTCACGTCGGCGTCGCGGCTCATGTCGGCAAGGTAGACGGCGTGCTCGCCGATGTCGGCCAGCTTCAACTCGACGGGCTCGACCATCCACAGCTCGGCCGAGCGCGCCGTGTAGTTCGGCCCCTGAAGCGGCTGGTCTATGAAGCGCACCTCTTCGAGTCCGGCCTCGCGCGCCGCCTGCATCACGTAGTCGCGCGCCTTGAAGAAGCCTTCCATGCCCGAGTCGCGGTGCCAGTGCGTGAGCCAGCGGATGTGCTCGAAGGCGCGGTCGCCGGAAATCTCATTCGAGAGCGTGCGTATCTCTTCGTCGGAGAGGAACGGCGTCGTCTGTGCGCGGCAGACGTTGACGGCGGGCGAGAGCAGAAGGTTGACGGCCAGAAAGACGCAGAGCGCGAAAGTCCTGTTCATCGAAGTCACCTGCGGCGTGTACGTCGTGCGGGCTGAACGCGGTAGAGCGCCGAGAGTTTATCAGGAAACGCGCGGCGGAAACAGACCGAAGTCAGAAGCCGGAAAGGTGAAAGATGAGGGGACGGCCGCACGGCCGCGCTCTCACCCTTCGTCCTTCCGCTGGACGAGAACCTGAAAGTGCGAGGCCATGCCGCCGGGCAGAATCATCTCGCGCGCGTCGAGGCGGAGGGCGACAAGCTCGGCCTCGCCGGAGGCGTCCGCGCTCTCAAGCTCAAGCTGTTCGAGCAGGCCGGCGCGGAGCAGGAAGGCGTCGAGACGTTCGAGCGAGACCGTCTTCAGCCCGGCGGCCTCGCCGTCGGCGACGGCCTGAGTCCAGTTGACGGTCGTGGTCAAATCCTGCTCGCCGGGGTCGCGGAGCACGTCCTCAACAAGCTGGTGACGGCGGAACGCACGCAGCGTCCCGTCCCGCCTCTGCGGCGCGCCGTAGAGCCCGGCGGCCTCGTCGCCGTAATCGACCGTGACGACGAAGCCGCGCCCGACGATTTGGGCCGCGCGGCTCAACCACTCGCCCGCGTCGAGATTAACCTCCGCCGACTGACCTTCCGCCAGCGTCACGCCCAGCCGCCGGAAGTGTTCGGCGAGCCGCGGCGTCGAGGGCTCGGCTTCGACGAAGACGAAGCCGCGGCCGTCTTCACTCAACCCCACGTATGCCTCGCGCAGACGCCCGCCGCGCATCGTCACGCGGTGAACCGGGAACGCGTCGAGCAATTCGTTCGAGAAGACGACGGCCGAGTCGAGCGGTCGTTCAATCTCCGAGATGCCGCGGAACTCGACGCGCCCGGCGAACGGCGAGAGGAGCGCGGCCGCGCGCTCGCGCGAGTCAGCGCCGGCCTCGTCGAAGACGTAGACGAGCGAATCGAAGACGTGCGGCGCGTCGCGCCTGAGCGTCGAGAGGACGCCGTGCGCGAAGCGGCCCGCGCCGCCGCCCTGTTCGATGATGTGGAAACGTCCGGGCCGGCCGAGTTCTTCGTGAAGCCTTGAGAAGTAACGCGCGAAGGTCGCGGCGAAGAGCGCGCTGCGCTCGGGCGCGGTGCGGTAGTCGCCGCCGCGCCCCCAGCGCTCGACCCCGCGCCGCCGGTAGTAGCCGCCGCGCTCGTCGTAGAGCGCCGCGCTCATCCACTCGCGGAAGGTGACAGCCCCTTCGCGCCCTATTTTTTGGCGGAGGCGTTCGGCGAGCGTTGACGGCTCGTCGCTAACTCTGCGGCGGCTCATCCGGCTGTTTGTGGAGCAGGCGTGTGGTGTGGTCTGTGACGCTGGCGCGCGGCGGCTCGACCAGCTCGCCCGTGTTGTAACGCTGCGGACGCGCGGGCGCGGGGACGGGCGTGCTCTGCGGCGGCGGGAGGCTCGCGTTGCGGACGGGCGTGCCGAGGTAGTTGGGGATGGACGGCGGCGGCACGTACGCGGCGGCGGGCGCGGACTCCGGCCCGGCCGGCACGTTGCTCTCAAGCATGAGCGCGTAGACGAGGCGCAGCAGCCCGCCCACCGGGCACCCGACCGCCGCGAGCGCGACTATCTCGCCCGGGAGGTGGAGCAGCGCCACGCCGAAGATCGCGAGCAGCGGCACGAGGAGGAACGTGCTGAGCATCAGCATCACGCCCTGCCGGATGCCCTTCTGGCGCGGCGTGAGCGCGGCCGGCCGGGCGGGCTGCGCTTGATGAGTCGCCTCGGGCGGACGCCAGTGGACATGGCCGCCGCTGGCGAGCAGGTCGCTCACGGCGTTGAGCGCGAAGCCGCAGGCGTTGCAGAAGCGAGCGTCGTTCGAGGTCTGTCTCTGGCCGCAGTTGGGGCAGAACATCTCTGGCTCCTCGGTCGCGCGACCGTTTATCGCGCGGAGTCGTCGCGCTCCCTGTCGAGCAGCCGCGTTGTGCCCTCGGTCACGCTCGGCCTGTAGGCGAGGTCGGCGGTCTCGGGGCGCTGCGGCGGCGCGTAGCCGCGCGCGGGCATCGTCTGCTGCGGGGGCAGCGCCGAAGGCACGCGCGGAGGCGCGAACTGCTGTGGGGCGACGTAGGTCTGCTGTCGCTGGAGACTCTTCCGGTAAGGGCCGTCCTCGAAGATGAGCGCGTAGAGCAGGCGGAACAGCCCCGCCAGAAAGACGAGCACGCCGAGGATGGCCAGCTCGTCCGGCGTGCCTATCAGTTCGCTGATGATCGCCAGCGCGGGCGCGAGAAACATCCCCGACAGCATCAGCTTGCCGCCGAGGCGCGCGCCCTTCCTCCTCGGGGTGTCGGGCACGGGCACGGCCTCGAACGCCAGCTCGGGCGCGGCGCCGCCCGTGGCGAGCAGGTTCGAGACGGCCGCGAGCTGGAAGCCGCACCGCGAGCAGAAGCGCGCGGCGTCGGACAACTGCTGCTGCCCGCACTGTGGACAGAACATCTTTCCTTCGACCCTCCGACAGCGGGATGAGGTAAAGCCTCGGCTGTCTCTACGACTATCCCATGCGCGAAGTTCGCGCGCAACCGCCGCCCCGCGCGCCTCAGACGCGAGGCAGCCGCGCGTCGGAGAAGAGGCGGAAGGTCGCGTAGGCGCGACCCTGATGGTGGGAGGCGCGCGCCAGCGTCTCGGAGGCGAGCGAGAAGAGCGTCCGCATACCCGTCGGCGCGGCTATCTCCTTCGAGAGGTCTTCGTCCGAGCGCAGGAACTCGAAGGCGCGCAGACGCGTCGCCTCCGCCTCTTCGAGATAGCGCGCCACGTCTTCGGGCGCGGGAAGCTGTTCGGGCAGAGTCCACTCGAAAGGATCGTCCCAGAGGTTGACGGTGATGCCGCCGAAGGTCTGCTCGACGGCGGCGGCCGAGCGCAGGAGGTGTTCGCCGCAGGAGTAGACGGGGAAGGTGCGCGCGCCCGTCTCGCGCGCCGGCTGCCAGTAGAGCCGCTCGGGCTCAAGCGCACGCGCGAGCAGGAGCGACCGGCCGTGCAGCGCCGCGAACTGCTCGCCGAGGCCGCGGACGATTCTCAACCCCGCGGCGGAACCGCCCGCGCCCCCGCCAGCCGTGTTAGTTAGACTTGACGCGACGGTCTTCCTCCCTCAAGGCCGTGCCGAGGTTGCGACCCCTGAAGGTCGCGCCCGAGTAGACGCGCCCCTTGACGCCGACGCGCGAGCCCTTCGAGGGCGTGCCGCGCTGCGTGAGAACCCAGATTTTCCCCGTCCCGTCGTCAAGCTCGTAGGCTCCGCCGACGAGGGGCACGCCGTAGCTGTCCGTCACGCGGCCGACGATGCCGACCTCCTTGTCCATGTAGCGGTCGGGGTCGGCCGTGATCTTCCCGATGTTGGTCTGGCTCGGGCAGGCCGCGAGGCCCAGAACGGCCGCCAGCAGCGCGGGCAGTAGAATCAGTTTGCGACGTGAAAGCATGTGCATCTCCTCAGTGACTTTGCTTATAAGGCTTGTATGCCGGGAGAGCGAGTTGAAATCATAGCACGGCGAACCCGCGCACCCGTAAGTGACGCCGCGCCGGGGACGGGCGTTAACAGCGCGCCCCGCGTTTCGGGCGGAAGGGGTGTTCAGCGGAGCCGGCTTGGTGTATAAACCTCCGGTCGGCTTTCTGCTTCACCCCGAGACGCACCTCGGCCGTTGCTCTGGTTCACTTCGTCCCGCAGGGAATAACGGAGAGAGTTTTGACGCCACGTTTGATTGCCCTCGCGGCGCTGGCGGTTGCTTGTCTTTCGCAGCCGCGCGCCCACGCACAGGAGCGACTGATGAACGAACTCCGCACGCCCCGCCGCGTGGTCGAGAGCGTCCTGCGCCTTGAGCGCGAGACGATGGACGCCATCCGCGGCAAGGACGCGAAGGCGCTCGAACGCGTGCTCGCCGCCGACTTCGTCTACCGCACGCCGGGCGCGGAACTGAGCCGCGCCGAGTTTCTACGCAACGTCACACAGCTTCCCGGCCGCATCCTCTCGGTCGCGGGCGAAGGCTTGCGCGTGAGCGTCTACGGCGACACGGCCGTCCTCACCGGCGTCCAGCGCGCGCGCGTCCGCACGGACGACGGCGCGGAGCACGCGAGCACGGTCGCCTTCACGGACATCTTCGTCAAAGAGCGCGGGCGCTGGCGGCTCTCGCTCGCCTACGGCGTCGAGCTTCCCGAAAGGGCGACTGAAAAAGAGTCAGCGCCGGAGGGCCGCCCATGAGAACGCGGCTCAAGTCGGCGGCGCGTCTGCTCGGCGCGACGGCGCTGCTGCTATGCCTATTCGAGCACGCGCAGGCGCGCGACGACTACCCGCGCCGGCCCGAGCTTGACGCGCTTGAGTACGACATCCGCCTCGCCGTCGGCGCGGAGCGCGACGAGATAAGCGCCGAGACCGAGATCGTCTTCGCCGTCAGGGGCGCGGGCGTCCGTCAGGTCACGCTCGACTTCGTGGGGCTGACCGTGGACGCCGTGACCGAGAACGGCCGGCCCGCGAAATACGAAAGGCGCGACGGCCGCCTCGTCGTCACCCTCAACAACCTCTACACGCAAAACGCCACCGTCAGCATCGCGGTCAAATACCACGGCGCGCCGGCCGACGGGCTCTTCTTCAAGCGGAACAAGTTCGGCGACCGCACGGTCTTCGCCGACAACTGGCCCAACCGCGCGCACCACTGGTTCCCTTCCGTCGACCACCCGTACGACAAGGCCAAAGTCGAGTTCTTCGTCACCGCGCCCGCGCGCTACGACGTGGTCGCCAACGGCCGCCTGATCGAGACGACGGCCCGGCCCGACGGAATGCGGCTCACGCACTGGCGCGAGGACGTGCCCGTCCCCGTCTACTGCATGGTCTTCGGCGCGACGGAGTTCTCCGTCATCGACGCGGGCGCGTGGAACGGCACGCGCGTCCTGCACTACCTCTACCCGAAAGACCGCGAGCGCGGGCTCGTCGACCACGGCCGCGCGCTCCGCATGCTTGAGTTCTACACCAACCTCGTCGGGCCATACCCCTACGAAAAGCTCGCGCTCGTCCAGTCCTCGACGCGCTTCGGCGGGATGGAGAACGCCTCCGCCATCTTCTTCGACGAGACTTCTTACGACGGCTCGGGCGGTCTCGAAGGCACCGTCGCGCACGAGATAGCGCACCAGTGGTTCGGCGACTCGGTGACCGAGTCCGACTGGCACCACCTCTGGCTGAGCGAGGGCTTCGCCTCGTACTTCGGCGCGGTCTTCTTCGAGCGCGCCGACGGCCGCGACAAGTTCGTGCGGCTGATGCTGGCGGAGAAGGAGCGTTACATCAGCGACGCGGCGGCGGTCGCGCGCCCGATCCACGACCCCGAGGCCAAAGACCTCTTCAGCCTGCTCAACCGGAACAACTATCAGAAGGGCGCGTGGGTTCTGCACATGCTGCGCCGCGTCGTCGGCGACGAGAAGTTTTTCGCCGGCGTCGCGGACTACTACCGCACCTACCGCGACTCGAACGCGCTCACGGAAGACTTCCGCCGCGTGATGGAGCGGCACGCGGGGCGGTCGCTCGAATGGTTCTTCCGCCAGTGGATTTACGAGCCGGGCTTCCCCGTCTACGACGCTGCATGGAGTTGGGACGAGCCGTCGAAGCGCCTGCGCCTGCGCGTCCGGCAGACGCAGGCGGGCGCGCCCTTCCGCGTGCCGCTCGACGTGGAGTTCCGCGACGCCGGCGCCGCCCCGCGCCGCGAGACAATCGAGGTGAGCGGGCGCGAACAGTCATTCGATTTCAAACTCGAACGCCGGCCGGCGGCCGTCGCGCTCGACCCCGAAGAGTGGGTTTTGAAGACTCTGACGCTGCGCGAGGAGTGAGCGAGACTCCCCCCCGCGCGCCGAACGACCCGAGAAGTCCCTATGAACACCCGCAAGACGGTCTTACAGGGCTACCAGTGGCCCGCCGACCTCAAACCTTGAAGGAGAAACCGATGGGCACGAAGGTGAGAAGGCGCGACTTTCTACGCGCGGGCGCGGCGGCCGGGCTGGTCGCCGCGTCGGCGAAGGCCGCGGGGGCGGGCGCGCCCGCCGTCCACATTCAGGGGGTGAGGCCCGCGGTCGTCGCCTCCGCCAACGGCAACGAGTTCAAGAACGGCGGTGACGAGACGTGCGTGCAGCGCGCCTTCCGCCTGATGACCTCGGGCGCGGACGTGCTCGACGCGTGCATCGCGGGCGTCAACATCGTCGAGCTTGACCCGCTGGACGACAGCGTCGGCTACGGCGGGCTGCCGAACGCGGACGGCGTCGTCCAGCTCGACTCCTCCGTCATGCACGGCCCGAAAAAGCGCGCCGGCGCGGTCGCCTCACTCGAAGGTGTGCGCACGCCCTCGCTCGTCGCCCGGGCCGTCATGGAGACGACCGACCACCACCTGCTCGTCGGCCACGGCGCGCGCGACTTCGCGCGCAACATGGGCTTTAAGATTGAGGACGACCTGAACACCGAGCACTCGCGCAAGCTGTGGCTCGAGTGGAAGCGCCGGACTGACCCTTCGCACTACCTCGACCCGGCGAAGCGCGCCGAGGTCTGGCGGCGCGAGGGGCTGAAGATGGTCGCCGAGGGGCTCGTCCGCGAGGAGCACTTCTACGGCACGATCAACTGCGACGCGGTCAACTCGAAGGGCGAGGTCTGCGGCGTGACGACGACCTCGGGGCTCGCGTGGAAGATACCGGGGCGCGTGGGCGACTCGCCCATCCTGGGCGCGGGGCTCTACGTCGACGGCGCGGTCGGCGCGGCCGGCTCGACGGGTCGCGGCGAGGCGAACCTCTTCAACCTCTGCTCGTTCCTCATCGTCGAGGAGATGCGGCGGGGCAAGCACCCGAAGGACGCGGGGCTGGAGGCGCTCCGGCGCATCCGCGCCAACACCGTCGAGAAGCGTCTGCTCAACAAGGAGGGAAACCCGTCCTTCGGCATCCAGTTCTACGTCCTCAACGCGCGCGGCGAGCACGCCGGCGTCACCATGTACGAGGGCGCGAAGTATGCCGTCTGCACCGACGCCGGCCCCCAGACTATCAACTGCGAGCCGCTGCTGCCGCGCCCGCGCCCCTAGAGGTCAGGAAGATGTTAAGACGCAGAACCCTCATTCACCTCTCCATCACGTTCGCCCTGCTCGTCATCGCCTGCGCGGTCTTTTACTGGAAGTTCGTCCGCCCTTTCTTCGAGATGACCGGCGGCGGGGAGATTCCGCAGGAGCTTCGTGACCCGGGCGTACGCGTCGGCGAAGGGCTCCTCTCGCGCGGCGAGTTCGTGAAGCTACGACCGCCCGGCTTCCTCGGCGACTACGCCCCGGGCATCGGCGGGGCGCATGATGTCGCGGTGGGCGAACTCGACGGTCAGCCCGGCCCCGATGTCGTGGTCGCGGGCACGTACGGCGCGCGCGTCTTCGACCTCGCCGGGGCCGAGCGCTCGGAAATCACTTACGGCTTCGAGACGAAGGAGGTCAAGCTCGGCCCCTTCAGTTCCAGTTCGCCGAAAATGATGCTCGGCGACTTTCAGATCATAGACATCGACGGCGACGGTACGTGCGAGTACCTCGGGCGCGGGAGCCTCGACGGCGCGGCCGTGTTCGACCACGGCGGCCGCGTGCTCTGGTCGTACGGCGCGTACGAAGAGGGAAAGACTTCCATCGACGACATGGCCGCGGGCGACCTCAACGGCGACGGCACCGTCGAGTTCGTCACGGCGTGGGACATCATCAGGCTCCACGACCGCCACGGCGGCAAGATTTGGGAGAGACCCGGGGACGGCTCATCCCATCACATCGAGGTGGCCGACGCCGACGGCGACGGCAAGCCGGAAATCCTCGCGTCGGGGGGTAGACACCTCATCGTGACCGACATCAAGGGGAAGCCCGTCCGCATGGTCGAGCTTCCCTTCTACTTCTGGCGGTTCTCCGTCTGCGCGCGCCCCGACGGCCGGAAGCAACTGCTGGCGGTCGAGGACGGACACGTCTGGACGTTCGACTCGAAGGCCGAGTCGGTCGGCAGACTCCCCGCGCCACTCGCCGAGCTGAAAGTCGAGCCGCGGCAGACGCTCATCGGCGACATCTCCGAAGTCAGCGTCTACCAAAGCGAGGGCGCGTGGGTGAAGCTCGACGCCGCGCGGCCGGAAGCCCTCGCCGTCATCACGCAGTATGTGGTCATGGATCGCTCGGTGCTGTACGTCTACGACTCGTCGGGCGCGCTCGTCTACATGGAGGTGCTGCCGGAGGAGTGCTACTCCGTCGCCGCGCTGCCCGCGGAGGAGGGGCGGCCGCAGGAGTTTCTCGTCGGCTGCGAGAACACGGTC